>CBFHYP010000002.1:0-234653 GCA_965660095.1 Puniceispirillaceae bacterium (SeqCode) | reverse complement strand
CAAGTTATTAAAGTGCCGCTAATCGGCGGCATGGCTGAATTTGTTTCTGAGTTTGTAGAAACATTTTACAAGCCTGAAACCTTCATCAAACGCAAAAGAGATAAGGCAAGAATTGATGAAGATGAGAAGCGCGGCGGGGATAGAAGAATTAAAAAGGCCTTTCATTAACAGTGAAAACAACAGCAGAAAGCCAAGTGATTAGATGACTAATGACCCTTCTAATGATGCCCAAGATACCGCTTTTTTAAGCCGTTGGTCGAAGCGAAAGGCAAGCGTAAAAAAATCGAACCCTGATAGTTCGGAAGTGGCTGAAAATCAAGAAAAAGCAGATCCGCAAGCCTCTGACATTTTGGCTGAAACTGAGGAGGAGCAAGCTCTATCAGATGAAGGATTGTGCGAGCGGTATGAGCTTCCACATCCAGATGAGTGCGAGACCCCAGAACAATTAGATAGCTTCTTCTCAAAGCCGCTTCCAGACAGATTAAAACAGCTTGCGATGCGCAGGTTATGGCGGATTAACCCGCTATTTAAATTTGCAGATGAAATGGTGGAATATGGCGAAAATTACACCGATGCGGCAACTGTCATTCCAGATATGCAAACCGCCTATAAGGTCGGCAAAGGGTATCTGGATAAAATCCTCGCAGAGCAAGAAGAACAAGAGGCGGCAGAGCTATTAGCCCAAGCAAGCAATGATTCGGACAGCGTTGATTTAGGAGATGAGAAAGCTACTGAAAAAATAGCGCAAAATACTGAAATTGAAGAAGAAAAAAATAACGATGATCAGGCAGATGAGGCTACAGACGATCAAAAAGAAACAGCCCTAGCACAGCAGGATGAAGTTGCAGCGTCACCGTCTGATACGCCGAAACCACAGCAGATTGTTCATGATGTGGAAAACACAGCAGCAGGCCAAACAGGCGAAGGAGAGGAAATTAAACAGGTTCACCCTCGTCCACGCAGAATGGTATTCTTAAAAAAGTAAATAATTTCAAGGGAATAAAATTTTATTGTGAGGAAAAATTTAGAGAGTTTTTTTTAAAATTATCCTCAAATCGACAGTTTTGTTTTTCTAATGCACGCCAGTTATTGCTTTACAACACGGCTTAATGGCGGCCATGATTTTAGAAGGGGAGAAAATTATGAGTGCTGAACAAGCCCATATCATTTCAGAAGAAGACCAGCTACGCGCTGGAATGTATAGTTTTTTAGCAGGCCTGTTACGGGTTGAGCCGAGTGGTGAGCTTGTAAAATCCACTGCGGAATTATCCGGTGATGATACCCCTATCGGTAAAGCTTGCGCGACCTTGGCATATTTGGCTGGCGAGATGGACCTTGCTACCATTAGGGCTGAATATGTGAATTTGTTCATCGGCGTAGGCCGCGGCGAATTACTTCCCTACTGTTCTTACTATCTTACAGGGTTCTTGAATGAAAAGCCGCTTGCTGCCTTGCGTCAAAACATGGCTGAGCTTGGGATTGAGCGTGCAGAAGGCGTGAAAGAGCCTGAGGATCATATAGCTAGCCTCTGTGATATGATGTCTGGGTTGATCATGGGTCATTTTGGACAGCCTGCAAGCATTACCGAACAAGCTGAATTTTTTAACACGCATATTGCGCCATGGGGTGAGCTGTTCTTTGCTGACCTTGAGGTTGCGAAATCTGCTGTATTTTATGCGCCCGTCGGAAGTATGGGCCGCATATTCTTGGATATTGAAAGCCAAGCTTTCGATATGAGTGGGTCTGAGTAGCGAGAAGCCTCTGACCTGAATAGGCCAAAATCAACACCTGCAAGATGTAGGCTGATGATAATGGTAAACTTTTTGGAGGAAATGAAAATGGATACCAAAAAACAAGAAGTCGAACAGACTGCACGTCGTGACTTTCTTAAGCTGACTGCACTTGGTGCTGCAGCAGGGACAGTTGTGGCAGGTGGTGCTGCGCAAGCTTCTGAAGTTGAGCTGGTTTCTGATGGTGATTACCGGGAAACCGAACATGTGAAGACATATTATGAGCTTGCTCGCTTCTAGCCTTTGGGGTGGAGGGAATAAGTTCAATTGAGTGTTTTCATAAATTTTCTCGGAGGAGGAAGATATGCTTAGGAAGAAAGCGTCAGGGGTTGCGAAAGGCCCCCAGTCAGCGTCTTTCGTTGGCAGGATTGCTGAAAAAGCTGTTGACCGCCGTGCTTTTCTGAAAGGTTCAGGATTAGCCATTGGTGGGATAGCGGCAGCATCCGCATTTGTCGGCACGAATGTAAAGCCGGCACAGGCCGTTACAGCAGCAGGTGCTGCTCAGGTCAAAAAGACTGTCTGCACACATTGTTCAGTAGGGTGTACAGTGATGGCAGAGGTCAATAATGGTGTATGGACAGGTCAGGAGCCTGGTTGGGATAGCCCAATTAACCTTGGTGCTCACTGTGCTAAAGGTGCTTCTGTGCGTGAAACCGCAAGTGGTGAACGCCGCCTGAAATACCCAATGAAGCTTGTCGGTGGCAAGTGGACACGGATGTCATGGGATGATGCGATTGAGG
Organism: Puniceispirillaceae bacterium (SeqCode); assembly: GCA_965660095.1. Classification (GTDB taxonomy): domain Bacteria; phylum Pseudomonadota; class Alphaproteobacteria; order Puniceispirillales; family Puniceispirillaceae; genus WTJO01. The sequence continues at coordinate 232,123 of CBFHYP010000002.1, read as the reverse complement.
AAATCGGCGATAAAATGCTTGATATCCGCAACTCATCTGGTCCTGATTCTGTTTACTGGCTAGGCTCGGCAAAGCACAATAATGAGCAAGCTTATCTATTCAGAAAGCTTTATGCGTATTGGGGTTCAAATAACGGTGACCACCAAGCCCGTATCTGTCACTCAACAACTGTTGCTGGTGTGGCGAATACTTGGGGTTATGGTGCGATGACCAACTCCTATAATGATATTCACAATTCACGTGCGATTTTCATTATCGGGGGTAACCCTGCAGAAGCGCACCCTGTATCCTTGTTGCACGTTCTGAAAGCGAAAGAACAGAACAACGCACCATTGATCGTGTGTGACCCACGCTTCACAAGAACAGCTGCACATGCTGATGAATATGTTCGTTTCCGCCCAGGCTCAGACGTCGCGCTGATTTGGGGCATTATGTGGCATATTTTCGAAAATGGCTGGGAAGATAAAGAATTTATCCGCCAGCGTGTTTACGGCATGGATGATGTACTTGAAGAAGTCCGGAAATGGACACCTGAAGAGACAGAACGTGTCACAGGCGTACCAGGCTCACAGCTTCGCAGAGTAGCTCAGACGATGGCAAATAACCGTCCTGGCACCTTTATTTGGTGTATGGGTGGCACACAGCACACAAATGGTAACAATAATACCCGCGCATATTGTGCATTGCAGCTAGCGCTAGGTAATATGGGTGCCGAAGGTGGTGGTGCAAATATTTTCCGTGGTCACGATAATGTGCAAGGTGCAACAGATTTCTGTGTGCTATCTCACTCATTGCCAGGCTATTATGGCCTGTCAGCTGGCGCATGGAAGCATTGGTCACGTGTATGGGGTGAAGATTATGACTGGTTAAAGACCCAGTTTGCTTCCATTAAAGGTAAAGACGGCAAAGAAAAGAGCCTGATGAACCTTAAGGGTATCCCTGTATCACGCTGGATTGATGGTGTCCTTGAAAATAAAGAAAACATGGATCAGCCGGACAATGTTCGGGCGATGGTTTTCTGGGGACATGCACCAAACTCACAAACACGTATGAAAGAAATGAAAACAGCAATGGAAAAGCTGGATTTGATGGTTGTTATCGACCCATATCCAACGGTTTCTGCTGTATTGTCTGACAGAACAGATGGTGTATATCTTCTGCCTGCGACAACGCAATTCGAAACATACGGTTCTGTGACTGCATCAAACCGCTCATTGCAGTGGCGTGAAAAGGTTATCGACCCATCATTTGATTCATTGCCAGATCATACAATCATCTACAAATTCGCGAAGAAGCTTGGATTTGCAGATCGTATGTTCCGTAATATCTCAGTGAAGGATGATGAGCCATTAATCGAAGATGTCACACGTGAGTTCAACAAAGGTATGTGGACTATTGGATATACAGGTCAGTCGCCTGAGCGTCTGAAACTGCATATGGATAATCAGCACACCTTTGATAGAACGACATTGCAAGCGATTGGCGGCCCTGCTGATGGGGACTATTACGGTCTACCATGGCCATGTTGGGGCACTGCTGAGATGGGTCATCCAGGAACACCTATCCTGTATGATACATCAAAGCCGGTTGCTGAAGGTGGTTTATGTTTCCGTGCTCGTTTTGGGGTAGAACATGAAGGCAATAATCTACTTGCTGAAGGTTCATACCCGGTCGGGTCTGAGATTAAGGATGGTTATCCTGAATTCAATATGGCCATGCTTACAAAGCTAGGATGGGATGGTGATCTAACCGCAGACGAAAAGGCAGCTATTGATGGTGTTGCTGGCGAGAAGACAAACTGGAAGACAGACCTTTCAGGGGGTATTCAGCGTGTAGCAATTAAGCATGGATGTGCACCTTTCGGTAATGCGAAAGCGCGTGTGAAGGTCTGGACATTCCCAGATCCTATTCCGTTGCATAGAGAGCCACTATACACAAGCCGTCGTGATTTGGTTGAGGATTATCCAACTTATTCTGACAGAAAGCTATATCGTCTACCGACGCTATATAAGTCTATTCAGGATGTGGATCATTCGAAGAACTTCCCAATCATCCTTACCTCGGGCCGTCTGGTTGAATATGAGGGCGGTGGTGATGAGACCCGTTCAAACCCATGGCTAGCTGAATTACAGCAAGACATGTTCGTTGAAATGAATCCGCGTGATGCAAACTCACTTCGGATCAAAGATGGTGATATGGTGTGGGTGAAAACACCTGAAGGTGCACAGATCAAGGTTATGGCCATGGTCACAGAACGTGTAGCTTCTGGGGTTGCATTCCTACCATTCCATTTCGGTGGTCATATGGAAGGCAAAGACCTTCGGGATAAATATCCAGAAGGTGCAGATCCTTACGTATTAGGTGAAGCTGCGAATACAGCATTTACCTATGGATATGACTCAGTAACGCTCATGCAGGAAACTAAGTGTTCTCTGTGTGCCATTGAGCGAGCATAAGGGAGGAAAATCATGGCACGAATGAAGTTCCTTTGTGATGCAGAACGTTGCATCGAATGTAATGCCTGTGTAACAGCGTGTAAGAATGAGCATGAAGTTCCTTGGGGTGTTAACCGCCGTCGTGTGGTTACCATTCAGGACGGCAAGCCAGGGGAAAGATCTATCTCTGTTGCTTGTATGCATTGTTCTGATGCGCCATGTACAGCTGTGTGTCCGGTGGATTGTTTCTATCAGACAGACCAAGGTGTTGTACTACACTCAAAAGACCTATGTATCGGATGTGGTTATTGCTTCTATGCATGCCCATTTGGTGCACCTCAATATCCGCAAGCGGGCAATTATGGCTCACGCGGCAAGATGGACAAATGTACCTTCTGTGCTGGCGGACCTGAGGAAAATATTTCTGAAATTGAATTTCAGAAATATGGTCGTAACAGGCTTGCAGAAGGCAAGTTGCCTATCTGTGCTGAAATGTGTTCTACCAAAGCACTTCTTGCAGGAGATGGAGACCAAGTCTCAAACATCTTCCGTGAGCGTGTGGTAGCACGCGGCTTTGGCTCAGGTGCGTGGGGCTGGGGTACAGCTTACACGATTAAAGGTAGCTAAGTCTTAAAACAGCTTTTTTCGAATGAAAAAAGATGGGTAGGGGGGAAGAAAACTGAGCATACAGATTTGCACAGATTCTTCCCCCTACCACCTTAAGAGCATGTTTTCTAGCAATGCATAGAGTTGCTATGGCTGATGAGTATTAAGCGGAAATTTTAGGAATAATGATGAGAACAACAGTGATCATATTACTGTCTGGCCTTTTATTTGCTGGACTTGCAGGCTGCAGAAGTGAAGAGCAAAACCGCATCAAAATGTATCAAAAAGGTGTTTATTTAGGCTCTCAAGATACTAGCCTTTCACAAGAACAGGTGCGCAACCTTGCCAGCCAAACCAGAAGACAGGCAGCATGGTAAAATGAGTGGGAGTATTATTAAAATGCAAAAACGCAATGGATTAACACCGAAATGGGGTGTCCTTACACTTGTATTAGCAGTGCTATGCCTGAACATTGCAATAGGGGATACACCCGCACAGGCTCAAACTGCAGGGCAAGTTCCTGGACAAGCACTTGGGTTAAACTCTGATGCAGATTTATGGCGTTTCATCCGTGAAGGCAATTCTGGAAATATCTCTATCCAGAATGAATTATCTGCTGTGATGATCCAGTCAGAAGGCGATAATTGGCGTGCTGTGCGAAACGGCCCAATATCGGTCTACGGTGCTGCTGGTGTCATTGGCATGATTATCTTGCTTGCAGGCTTTTATAGCTGGCGGGGACGAATTAAAATTGATGCTGGACCATCCGGTAAGGTGATTGAAAGATTTGGTTCGCTCGATAGATTTTCGCATTGGTTGATGGCAGGCTCGTTTGTGGTGCTGGCTATCACGGGATTAAATTTGCTGTATGGCCGCTATATATTGCTTCCCATTATTGGGCCTGAAGCATTTTCACTTTTGACCACCGCAGGAAAATTTGCCCATAATTATCTGTCTTTTGCGTTTATGGCAGGGCTAGCATTATCTTTCTTCTTATGGGTGAAGCATAATATCCCATCCAAGATTGATTTACAGTGGCTGAAAGCTGGCGGCGGCATTTTCGTGAAAGGCGCACATCCACCTGCGAAGAAATTTAACGCAGGTCAGAAAATGATTTTCTGGATTGTGATGCTTGGCGGCTTGTCTGTGTCTTTAAGTGGTATTGCTTTAATGTTTCCATATCAAACAGCGATGTTTGCGAAAACATTTGGGCTGTTGAATATGGTTGGATTTGATCTGCCGACTAATTTGACAATGCTTCAAGAACAGCAACTAAACCAGTTGTGGCATGCTATTGTTTCGCTTGTGCTGATGACGATTATCATTGCACATATTTATATTGGCTCTGTTGGCATGGAAGGCGCTTTAGATGCTATGAATTCAGGCAAGGTCGATAGAAACTGGGCTAAGGAGCATCACAATTTGTGGGTAGAAGAAGTGGAGACATCCGAAAAGCTAGCCAAAAAATCAGCAAGTCCTGCGGAATAGGCTTGTTGCAAAATACACAACAACAAAGAAGGCAGAGAGTTCAAACTGCCTTCTTCATACCGTACATTCAAGCAGTCACACAAGAGGAGCGCAGGGTGCGCTTTGGATGGATAAAAACAGCATATAACGGGTTTTGCAATAGCATTGCAGGGGCGCTAATATGGTTGTTGCTTGGTGTGCCTGCGTCAAGTTTGGAAACCTTTACTGCACATGGTGGGCCGGTAAAACATTTAGGCTTATCTGCTGATAAAACATTGATGGTGAGCGCTAGTTTTGATTACTCAGCCGTGCTGTGGGACGCAAATCATTTCAAGGAAAAAGCAACCTTGCTTGGCCATGATGCGGCAGTAAATGTGGCGCAATTCTCCAAAGATGGGAAGTGGCTGGCAACAGGCGGTGATGATAGTCAAATCCTGCTATGGGATGTAGCTGAAGTCATTGCCAAAGGGGATGATGCAGAACCCATTTTCCTGAATGGTCATTTAGGTAAAATTGTCGGGTTAGACTATTCACAAGATAGCCAATTCCTAATTTCGTCAAGTTGGGATGGCACTGCCAAAATTTGGGATTTATCGAAAGCAGGCACAAGGGATGCTTTATCGATAAGCCTGCAGGGGCATGAAGGGCCGGTGAATGCGGCAAGCTTTTCAGATGATGGGCAATTTGCCTATACTGCTGGGTATGATGGGCATGTGCGCTATTGGCGGCTTGAGGATCAAACCTATCTGCGTTCCATTATCAAAAATGGATGGGGCATTAATGTAATGTCTGTGGATGAACAATCTAGTCACCTCGCTTATGGCACAACAGACGGGGCTATGGTTATCCATCATCTTGAAAATGATGTTGAGATGTTGCGGATGGGGGATGAGCGTGTGCCTGTATTATCGGTAGCGCGCTCATCTGATAATGCGCAAATTGCATTTGGAAACGCTAAGGGAATTGTAAAGATTGTTGATGCCGCCCAATTGAAACTTCTTCGTGATTTTAAGGCTGCGAATGGTCCTATTTGGTCTGTGCTATTAATCGCGGAAACAGGTGATTTAGTCGTAGCCAGTCTTGATGACCATATTACCAAGTGGCAAATCCATGATTTCCCGCCACAAATCCTTGAAAGCCCAGGTAAAAACCATCGTTTTTTTCCAGCAAAAGATGTAGATAATGGAGAGCGCCAATTTGCCCGCAAATGTTCTGTATGTCATACCCTTGTTAAAGATGGTGCTAGACGTGCTGGCCCTAGCTTATATGGGGTGTTTGGGCGGCAAGCTGGCACTTATCCCAATTATAACTATTCCAAAGCATTGCAGGATTCTGATATTATTTGGTCAGCGAAAACGATTGCAAAACTATTTACAGAAGGCCCAGATATTGTAACGCCTGGCACAAAAATGCCAATTCAGCGGATGAAAAACAAACAAGATAGAGATGATTTGATCCGATATCTTGAACAAGCAACACAACCAAATTAAGATAAATTAACCTGACCGTAATCACAGCGATTAAAGGCAATTAAGGAGAAACAAGATGAAGATGTTTATGATAAGCTCGGTGGTGGCCATTTTGCTTGGCGTTGGCGCGTATTTTGTTCTCATCTCGCTTGGCACTGATACAGCTTCTGTCTATTCAAGTGCTGCAGTAAGATTGTGAGAAAGCGAAAAAAGGCCAATTCTTTTATCTCGCTTAGCGCTTTAGCTAGTTTTTTATATCTGTGGTTGATGTGCGGCTTTGCTGTTGCAGATCATGGCCCTCAAACCTTTAGGATAGCAGCGCCATCTATTGTGAAATTATTGCCAACTTGGCCAGGGTATCAGCGTCCTGGCTTTGGTGCGCCGCACGGTATTGCACCTGAGGGAAGCGGCTTTTTCATCGCAGCTGATTTAAGCGCAGGACAGCACAGTAACTATATCGTTACCGCTGCGCATGTTGTTTCAAACGCTATTCGGATAGAGATTGAAACACATGACGGAATGCGTGTGGATGTAAAGGTGATATATCTGGATGAGGCGCGTGATATTGCCATTTTAGAAGCGCCAATAACCGGCCATACCCTTGGTATCAGCACCATAATCCCGCCTGAAATTGGCAGCCATGTTTGCGCTTTAGGGAATCCATTTGGTTTAGGGACAAGCTTATCATGTGGGGTGGTATCAGCTGTTAACAGGCAAGCAGGGTTTCAGCAGATTGAAGATTTTGTGCAAACAGATGCAGCGATTAATCCAGGCATGTCAGGTGGTGCACTTGTAAGCCATGATGGTGATTTAGTGGGAATGGTGAATGCTATCTTCACTAAAGAAGCAGATATAGATGCTGGTGTAAATTTTGCAATTTCGGCAGCATTGCTGATAGAAGCTTTTCATTTTCAGGAGCTACCTTTTTGCAGGGTAGAAAAACCTTCTGAGCTTTTGACAAATTGCTCAGCCTCACTAGACTAGATGGTTAGAGGGCAAGATGGATGCCTTCACCGCTTTAATTTTAGAGTTGTAGAGATGAATAAATCTAACCTTATAGACCCGTTTGGACGTTCTATCGACTATATCCGTGTGTCTGTGACCGATAGGTGTGATTTCAGATGTGTGTATTGCATGGCAGAGGAAATGACCTTTTTGCCAAAATCTGAGCTCCTTACCTTAGAAGAGCTTGAGGTGGTGTGTCGACGCTTTATGGCCATGGGAACACGTAAAATTAGACTTACCGGCGGTGAGCCCTTGGTGCGCCGTAACATCATGCAGCTTATCAGAAATTTAGGTGCTGAGGTTAAAGCAGGTAATCTTGATGAGCTTACCATTACCACAAACGGAAGCCAGCTTCACAAAATGGCAGATGATTTAGCAGATGCAGGGGTGAAACGGCTAAACGTATCTATTGATACGCTAGAAGCAGACAAGTTCAAATTGATTACCAGATGGGGCGATTTAAGCCAAGTGCTTGACGGTTTAGAAGCTGCAAAGTCAGCGGGTCTACAGGTAAAGCTAAACGCGGTTGCACTTAAAGGTGTAAATGACGAAGAACTAGCAGATATGGTTGGCTGGTGCGGCACCCAGGGCTTTGATATGACCATTATCGAAGTAATGCCGATGGGGGATATCGGAAATGAAAACCGTATCGGGCAATATCTTCCTGTATCAGTGGTAAGAAGTAAATTAGCAAAACAATTTACCTTAATCGATTCAGCGTATCAGTCAGCAGGGCCTGCGCGATATGTTGAGGTGCAGGAAACAGGGCAAAAGCTTGGTTTTATTACCCCGATGACACATAATTTCTGTGAAAGTTGTAATCGGGTGCGGCTCACTTGCACAGGTCAGCTTTTCATGTGCCTTGGGCAAGAAGATAAAGCTGATTTAAGCCATGCACTGCGCCAGTATGGCGAAGAAGGGCTGGATGAAGCGATTATTGAAGCGATTTCAAGAAAGCCAAAAGGGCATGATTTCGTGATCAGTAGAAGAGTTGAAAATGTAGCTGTTGGCCGGCATATGAATGTTACTGGAGGTTAATATTCATGCCGCAAAACACATCATCACACGCGCAAATTCTGTTTGGATTAGCCGGATGGTCTGGTTCAGGTAAAACCACATTGGCTGAAAAGCTTATTCAACATTTTGCGCAAGCTGGCTTTCGCGTCGGCACCATTAAACACGCCCACCATGAATTTGATGCCGATGTGCCTGGTAAAGATAGCTGGCGGCATAGGAAGGCTGGTGCTGTAAATGTCATCGTGTCTTCAGATATGCGTACCGCACAATTTATGGAGCATGCTGATACTGCGCCGCCTAATCTAAGTGAATTACTGGCACGTTCAGAAGAGCTTGATATTGTGCTGGTGGAGGGCTTTAAAAAAGAGGCTGTGCCAAAGATAGAAATTTGGCGGGAAGAGACTAATAAATCTTTTCTATATCCAGAAGATGAACAGATTAAGGCCATCGCATTAGTGGAAAACCGTGAAGATTGCCCGCTTCCGCAGCTTGATTTGAACAATCCAGAACAGATTGCGAGCTATATTTTGGAATCAGGATTTTTTAAAAGGCATGGCTGATGCAACATCCTGAGCTTACCCCCCTTGATGTTGCACAAAAGCTGTTATTTGAAGCAGCTTTGCAATATCGCAAGCCAAATCAGCTGATACTGGATGTAAATGCCTCACTTGGGCGGGTTGTTGCTGAAGATATCTATGCTGAGCATGATTTGCCGCCCGCAGATGTTAGCGCGGTGGATGGGTATGCTTTTCATTCAGAAATGCTTGCATCTAACCCAGATTTCTCTTTTCAGATTATCGGTGAGGCAAAGGCGGGGCATCCTTTTACAGGCGAAATTTTGCCAAATCAGGCATTACGCATTTACACAGGGGCAGTGATGCCGAACGGTCCTGATATTGTGGTTATGCATGAAGATTGCACCTATGATGCGCAGGTGGTGAAATCTGATTTGGTGCTTAAAAAAGGCTCAAACATTCGCCCTAAGGGTGAGAATCTGGCACAATCAGAACTGCTTATTTCCGCAGGCCAGCGTATTACCCCCTCTGCCATTGGGCAGTTAAATGCAGCAGGTATTTCTTCCATTTCTGCTTTTGAGAGCCTACGGGTTGGGGTTTTAAGCATGGGGGATGAAGTTGTGCCGGCAGGACAGGCTCTGCGTGCGGGACAAATTTATGATAGCAACAAGCCGATGCTAACGGCCCTGCTAGCAGCAGAGCGGCTAGATGTGGAAGATGGCGGCATCATTGCTGATAATAAAGAAGGGTTGGTGCAGGCATACCGAAATCTACTATCATCTTGTGATGTAGTCATCTCTTCTGCAGGGGCTTCAGATGGGATAGAAGACCATACCCAAGCCGCTTTGCGGGAAATCGGTGCGGAAATTTTATTCTGGCGGGTTGCGATAAAACCAGGCAGACCTGTATCTGTCGCGCGTCTTGGTAAAAAATTCATTTTCTGTCTGCCAGGTAACCCCGTGGCGGTATATGTCTGTTTTCTGTTACTGGTCAAACCTGTTTTGGATATTTTGGCTGGCGGTTCTCCAGTACCTCAAATCACGCAATATTTTCCATGTGATTTTGGATATAAAAAGAAAAAAGGCAGAACTGAATTTGTTCGTGTTACACTTCAAACAGAGCAAGACGGAACACAGAAAGCTGTGCTACATGGCCGAAAAGGCGCAGGGGTCATCTCATCTTTGCTTGGTGCAGATGGCTTAATTGAAATTCCGTCAGAAGCAGATACAATTGAGCCTGACACACGATTAAGGTTCATTCCATTTCCAAATGAGGTGTAGGAAGGCATGATGAAAATTCATTATTTTGCATGGATGCGCGAGCATACACAATGCGCTCAAGAAAGCCTATCAAAGCCTGAGAATATTGAAACAGTTGCACAGCTTATTGAGCATTTAAGACAGCAATCTGAAGGGCATGCAACAGCATTACGCAATATTAAAACTGTTCGGGTTGCGGTGAATAAACAATATGCGCAGCTAGATACAGTCCTTCAAGATAAGGATGAAGTTGCCTTCTTCCCGCCTGTTACAGGAGGGTAGGTGTGAGATATAAAATATCCGTCACAGAAGAAGATTTTGATGTTAGCGCCGAATTAGAAGCGCTTAAATCATCTTCTGTGGGGGCAATAGTTAGTTTTGTGGGCATTGTAAGGGATAATGCAGAAAGTCCTGATTTGCATGCGATGACATTAGAGCATTATCCTGGCATGACCGAACAGGAAATAAACAAAATTGTTGATATTGCAATTGCGAAATGGTCGCTGTTTGGGGTTACCGTCATCCATCGTGTCGGCAGGTTATTACCGCAAGAAAATATCGTGCTGGTGGCTGTTGCGTCCGCACACCGGCAAGCAGCATTTGATAGTGCAAATTACATCATGGATTATCTGAAGACCAAGGCAACATTCTGGAAATGTGAAGAAACAAGCGAAGGCGCAAGCTGGGTTGAGGCTAAGGATGCGGATGATGATGCACTTGATAAGTGGCTCTAGCCTAATCCTGATAAAAAATAAGATGAGCTAGCGAAATCCACAATGCGGAAAGCCTGCTATCCGATTAAGCTTATGCCAGATAGAGTTGGAGGCCTCGGAAAGTAGGAAAACCGAGACCTCCATCGGGGGGAAGACTTTTTCAAGTCGTACTTTATACACACACATTTCTAATTTAGATTTGTGTGTGTGTTCTTTTTTAAACAAAATATGAAATTTATAGCTTAAAATGTGCTTTTGAGCTGTTTTGTGCTGGATTTTCCGGCTAAAAAACATGCGAGTTTAAGCTGTTCTTTAAATTTTTCTAAAGTTTGCTCTGCATGTTGGGGGGTTAGTGACCTATCTTCATCTTCCAGTGCGCGCAGAATCACCCCTGCCATACCCACAATATCGGCGCCGAGCAGTATCGCTTTTGCAGCATCTAGCCCATGACGTATTCCGCCAGAAGCAATAAGGGTTACATGCGGGGATATATTTCGGGTTTGAATAAGTGCATCAGCTGTATCAATCCCCAAGTCCAAAAAGGGGTCTAACCAAGTGGTATCTTGACTATGGCGCGCAGTTTCTATTCGAGCCCAATTTGTCCCGCCTCTCCCTGCAACATCAATTATTTCAACGCCCACATTTACAAGCTGGCGTGCAACATGCTGGGATATGCCTGCGCCTACTTCCTTAATCAGAACAGGGCAGGGTAATTTTTTAACGCAATTTTCTATTGCGTCTAACACATTGGTGAATTCTGTTTCCCCTTCTGGCTGAAGGGCTTCTTGAAGTGGATTAAGGTGGATGGCAAGCGCATCAGCTTGGCTATCTTCAATTGCTTTTTGGGCTAGAAACAGTCCCTTATCCCCTTTAATCTGCATCGCCCCTAAATTACCAATAATGGGGATATCTGTTGCAATGCTGCGAAGGATACGCTGTGATGTGCCCATCTCAAGGCTAGCCCGTTGTGAGCCAAGGCCAATAGCTACTCCACAAGTCTGTGCGAGTTCTACCAGTGCGATATTTAGCTTATCAGCCCTGTCCGTGCCGCCCGTCATCGCACTAATCATCAAGGGCGCGTCTAGCTGATATCCAAGCCAATCTGTTACTGTTTTGATGTCCTTCAAATCGCATTCAGGCAAAGCGCAATACGGAAATTCTATCCTATCCATCGGATGCTGGCCTTGAAACTGGCTGTCGCGTGCAAGGTCAATATGCTTATTTTTGCGCAAATGTGCAGGCGGTGTTGTGGTCATATTTAGGCTATCCTTGATGCTTTCGAATGAGGACGGAATATCATATCTACAAGTAACATATGCGGAACTGTTAAGCTTGCGAGGCCAATAAAAACGATTTGCAAAGTAGCATCTGCTGCCTGAATATCACTAAAACTGTGCAACGCTAAAAACCCTACCCCCCCTGTACCCCAAGACATAACCGAAAATAAGGCGCCAAGCTTGAGGTGCTGAGCTGTATTCTGCTTAGCAGTGACAGACCGCATCAGGCTGATGAGGTGACGTGCTGTATGTATCCCGCAAAAATATAACGCAAACCCTGCAAGAGGGGGAAGCAACCATATAAATACGCTTAAAATGACGATTTCAAAGGCAAAACCGCGCAACACTTTTAAATGTGCAGATAAGCCAAGATAAAATACCACTAAGGCTAACCAAACAGGGAAAAGCGCTTGTATTACCGTTATTAAAGAAGCGGCTGAGGCACCTGATAAAATTTGAAAGATTTGTCTAGCTTCATCAGGGTGAAAATAGGGTAGGGCGATGGTAACTAACCCGCCATGACAACACACCGATAAGACTTTAACAAACTTGAAAAACCCTTGCTGATATGCTGCAGGCAAGCTGATGAATTGGTTATCCCCTAAGCCAAAATGGATCATACTAATCACAAGGAATAGAGCCAATGAGAGGATAGGAAAAATAATCCAAAGCCCAATGACAGCCGCTGCAATAAGGGTGTAAAGCCCCATGAATATCCCTAGCCCATGCCGTTTTTTGTGCCATCCTAACATAACCGCAATACCGCCATCAAACGCGCCATGTGGCAGGCCAATAAACGCAATACATCCAAGTGCAATTATATCAAGCATGGTGAAGCTCATGACTGCTCCTTAAAGGCTGCAAATGCGTATGATAAGAATAGCCCTTTAGGCATTGCTGAAATGATTTTCAGGTATGTTTTAATACCTGCTTGCCCTGACATGAAGGATGCAAATTCATCGCCTGTTAAGGCCTTTGCCATTTTCATAAAAAGCTTGGGCGCTTGATGAGGGTGATGGGAAATAACCGCAAGGAAAATTCTATCCATCCATCTGTCAGCCCTTCGGATGGGATTTTTTATCTGGTTCTGCTGCTGAATTTTATCTCCATTTGCGAGCATGGTAGCAAGGTGGCTGACCTGTTTTTGGATAAAGCTAAATGCATAGCCAGATGAGGCACGCAAACATCCACCATTACTGCCAATACCAAGCAAATTAGGGTCATGTTTGGCTAGTTCTGCCATTGGGATTTGCCCTTTTTCGCTCTGTATTACAGTGAATTCAGGCTGTCCCACCACCGCGCGCATATAGTCCGAAATAGCATTGAGATAGGTCTCATCGGCGTGCAGCTTCTTGGAGAAAAATGTCGATTCAATCAAGGCTGTATCGGTGCTAAAAGGCAGCATGTAGATAAAGTGAATACCGCGAGATTGGTCGCATCTAAAATCCATCAACATGGCTTTTTCAGGGTTAAAACAGGGTTTAGGCGTTTTAACAATCTGGCCAATAAAATGTTGAACAAGACTATTTTTAGGCGGATGAGGCGTGCGGGAATCTAGCACAAGATCATCAGTGTTTGTCGAAGGAATAGGGCGCATATCAAGCATTTTGTTAGAAATGCAATGGGTAAGCCAGTCGGTGCTTTTCAAAGCATGATAGGGATGGTTTTTACTGTGATGGGTAATCAGCTTTTGATGGTCTGCAAATTGCCATTCCTGCCAGTGTTTTGTACTTAGCGGTGCCGCATCTTCTAGCCAGTCAAATTTCCAAAACCCCCAAAAATGAGGTTTTTCCAGGGCTGTTGTTTTTTGACCGTAAAATACACATTCTACCTGCGTATCACGGAGATAATGGTGCAAGGACAGGCTTGCACAGCCTGCACCCAACAGATGGATTTGCTGAGGCTTGCTAATCATCTTCCTGAAACCCTTTACGGGAAGTCTGAAGGGTGTTGTTTAATGCACTATGTAAATGCGGCTGATGGCGTAATGGCGGCTTCGAGGGAAAGATATGTGCGCATATAGCAGGCACGCTCACCTTTGCTTTTTGCCATTTGCTGGTGACCATTCTGCCATTGCCCCATAGGTATTGCGTCACTTTAAGCTGAACCCCTATTTCCCGATAGACCCGTGCTGCAACTGCTATTGAAATTCTGGCACGCACAGGCAAATAGCATAGACCGCTTTCACCGCTTTTATAATATTCATCTGCTAATGCCAAAATTCTAGCGACTGCTTTTTGAATAGTCTTATAGTCATGACTATCTGGATGTTCAGATGCATCGACTATCTGTTTTGCTGAAAGTCCATCAATCCATTCACCTGGCAGATAGCGTCTGCCCATCTTAGCATCTTCTAGCACATCCCTTGCGATATTGGTAAGCTGCATGCCGATGCCCATATCAATTGCAAAAGCGATAGCGTCTTCTGCATGACATCCCAAGATGGGGCACATCATTCGCCCCACCGTTCCTGCAACCTGATAGCAATATAAAATCAGCTGATCTTGAGTTGAAATAGCCACAATGTCCTGATCTGAAATAAGACCTTCAAGCAAATGTATGATCGCATCAGAAGGAATATTGCAGGCGTGCATAATGGGCAGAAATTCATCTAGTACAGGGTCAATGCCAGCTTGGGATGACTGCACGGCTGTGATGAAATTCTTCAATCTTGCTTCATTGTCTGACGGGTGTGTGTGCGGGATATCATCATCAGCAATATCATCAAGTTGTCTGCAAAATGCGTAAAGACACGCCGCGCCATCCCCGGTTTTTTTGCCAAGAAGGTGGGATGCCCAATGAAAACTGCGTCCATGTTTACGTAATTGCGTCCGTGCAATCTCCGCATGATTTTTTAAGTGATCTTGCAACAGATTTTTATCTGACGATGTAGCTAGAATAATGTCTTCCTCCCCAATATATTCCCCTAATATATTCTGGGCACGCATGTATGCATGGGCCTGGCCATTTGATTAGGCCATTTGCTTCTCGGTTTCTGCAACAAGCTTTTCAACAACTTTAGCTGAGCATAACACCCCTGGCATTCCAGCGCCCGGATGCGCCCCTGCAGCAGAAAAATAGAGATTCTTTAAATGGGGGTCCTGATTATGATATCGGAACCATGCGGATTGTGTAAAAGTTGGCGAAATTGAAAACCCTGCACCATGCATAGAGCGATAATCTTTTTTGAAATCTTCAGGTGTCATGTAAAAATCAGCCTGAATATGGGATGATAAATCAGGCATGATAGTTTTTTCCAAGGCGGATATAATGCGCTGTTGCAGGGCTGGCCCTTCCACTTCCCAATCAATGTCAGCTTGAAGATTAGGTACAGGACATAACACATAAAAACTGTCATGACCTTCTGGTGCAAAGCTTTTATCGGTTGCTGTTGGGCGATGCAGATATAACGAAAAATCATCTGCTAAAATGCGCTTATTGAAAATATCATCTAGCAGGCTACGATACCGTTTGCCCATCCAAATTGTGTGATGCGCTACCTTTGGGTAGGTTCTGCTGGTGCCAAAAAAGAGCACAAAAAGTCCCATAGAATAACGTGTTAGCTTTTCAGGTAGTGCCTTTTTTATCTTGCCGCCATAGTGCGGCAACATCTGTTTATAAATGGTTGGTGGATCGCCATTACAGATAATTCTATCTGCTTCAAACCATTTGCCATCTGTGCTGGTTGCGCCAGTGACTTTATGTCCAACTGTTTTAATTTCAGCAATATCTGTGTTTAGCTCAATGGTGATGCCGTGGCGTATCATCAGGGATGTAAGCTCGCTTACAAGCTTGCCCGTGCCGCCCATACAGAACCAAACGCCCCATTTGCGTTCCAAATAATGGATAAGCGCATAAATCGAAGTTGTATCAAACGGATTGCCGCCGACAAGAAGTGGATGGATAGAAAAAGCCTGCTGAAGTAGCGGATGTTTAATATGCCTATTCACAAGTTGGGCAACGGTAAGATAGCTTTTTAGACGAAGCAGGTGCGGTATTTGCCGCATCATATCTGTGAAACGCGTGAAGGGTTTATCTGCGAGTTCAGAAAAACCTACATCGAAAATCTGCTTTGAGGTCTCAACCAGCCTATCATAATTTTTGGCATCAGCAGGATTGAAACGGGCAATTTCATCATGCGTATCTTTGATATCAGGGCGATAATCAAATTCCTGACCATCATGAAAATGAAATCTGTACCATGGGTCTAGCGGCTGGAAATCAAGATGGTCTTGCCGCTTTTCGCCAAACAATTCAAAAAGCTCGTCAAATAAAAATGGGGCGGTGATGACCGTAGGGCCAGCATCATGTGTATAGCCTTGATGTTCGAATTTTTGTGCTCTGCCGCCTAATGCACCTAGCCGTTCAACCAGCGTAACCTGATGGCCGCGTGCCCGCATGCGTAATGCCGCAGCAATACCGCCAAAACCGCCACCAATAACAATTGTTTTTGTGCCAGCCTCTAAAGATGATGAAAACGTCAAATCATCCATCACATCCCAACCTTTTGTGATCCCATTATAACTAATACGCAAAAATCATCTTTGCGGGTCAAAAAAATCATTAAGGTAGTGAGCTTCTATAGCCCTTCAGTTAGGCGGTGGCATACCGAACGCAACTGCGCTTGAATAGGGGCGATAATAACCTGACAATCTTGCGGCAGGGCTGCACAGGATATTTCAGCCTCCTCCAGCATATTCATCAGCGCTTTTGCGGTCATCTCTAAGGCAGATGAGGGGCGAATGCGTTGTTGCCATGCGCCTGCATCACCATTATCAGCTTGTGCTAAAAATTCGTTAAATTGTGCGCGCGTTGGCGTGTCCAGTGTATTTCTGAACATCACAATAACCGCATTAGGCGCACGTCTTAGCAAATCAGAGGCTGGATTTTCTGCCCCGTCACTGCCCAACACATTCAACATATCATTGGCGATTTGATAGCACCCGCCAGCGGCGGTGAAAAACCGTGTTAGCGGCGCTGTCATATCATGACGACGTGCGATAATCGAAATCCCCTCAACAGGCGCAATGAATAAAGGTGCGGTTTTGCCCGTGCTGATATCCATATATTCATTCCAGTCAGGATAGGATTTAATTTCAAACTCTTGTGCTTGGCCTTGGGTAGTATCAGCCATATGTTTTGCAAGCACTGAGACAAGCTGTGGTGTATGGCTGTGTTCTGCGGCAATGGCAGCTTGAGCAAAGGCTGTAGCAATCATCCAATCACCAAGGGCAAGAGCTGTGTCTTTGCCATATTTTGCCCAGACAGATGGCAGACCGCGCCGAACCGTATCACCATCACAAATATCATCATGAACAAGTGACGCATTATGCAGTAATTCAACAGAGGTTGCCCATGCCAGGCTGGTTTTGCGCTCAACCCCAAAGCAATCGCCTGCGGCTATTGCCATTCTGGCCCTAAGCTGTTTGCCTGTCTTGCGGAAATGATGCCGCGCCGGATGTGCAAGAGGCGCATGAAGTGGCGGCAGGCAGCTAAAAAGATAATCTGTGATGGTAGCAGACAAATCAGACATTTTAGCAGATGTCTGCGTCAGGTCATGCGATGGTATGACGCTTGTAAGGTTTCTGTCATCCATCATCTTACCCTCCACCAAGAAAATACAAATTTAAAAATAAATAAAAGGGATAAATAAATAAGAGGAGATAGTTGTCAGCACCGCTGGGCGCTGACAACTATCGAATGTATCAGTTATGCAGCTTTTGCATCTGATTCTTGAACTGCTACGTTCCAGATGATCACACCGAACGCAATTTTGTTCAGCACGTCAGCTAGGTTGTAGATGATGTTCAATGATGCCATGTCTGCACCGCCTGCCATGTATCCGAAGAAATAACCTAGCGGATAAATTGCCCAGCCAATTGTCACAATCCAACGCATTGTTGAATATGCTGAACGGACTGATGCAGGTGCTTCACTTGCAGCAACTTTGCCAGCTTCACCAGCAAAGATTTCATATAGGATGTATGCCCAACCGACCATGCCGATGACAAAGCCTAGTGTGACATTCATGTAACCAGCTTCACCTAGGTAACCACCGACCAACATGACCAATGTACCAATTGTCAAACGCCAGAATACACCGCCTGATACATTTGTAATAGCTCTTAGGATCAAATAGAATTCGATCATAAGTAGCGGCACAGTAATCAGCCAGTCAATATAACGATAGACAGTAGGTGTATCGCCTGTTGCTACCCATACATCACGCATGTAGAAGTAGTGGACTGCAGCAACAAGTGTTACAAGACCTGAAACGACCAATGAAGTCTTCCACTTTGCTTGCACTCTTGCTGTTTCCAGAAAGAAGAAAGCTGTAGAAGCTACAAGAGCCATTGAGATTAGCCAGAAGCTAATACCGACAAAGTCATCTGACTTCAGATTTTCGGCAGCATTAGCAACAACTGGCGCTAGAGATAGAATTGCTGCAGGTGCAGCAAACTTAAACATAGTTTTAATTGACATAGGACACTCCCCAAACGTCGCGTTCTAGAACGTCCTACTTTTTGACCAGTGATTGACACCTGTCGCACACCAGCTCCCCCCAAATTCACCATAAATTAGCATATTTAATGATACTGGCAACCCTAATGTCGCCATTTTGTCGCACCAACTAACTAATAGTATGAAATTATACGGAAAAAAAACTGATTTCGGATCATGGAAAGTGCTAATATAATAAAAAAAATGTCAAAAATATGAAAATTAGAGGTCAAAATGCTAGGTGATACGGTCTTTATTGGAGCAGCTATTTTTTTTGTATCAGGTGGCCTGTTATGGCTAGCTGCAATGAAGATATCGAATTCTGCACTTCCTTTGCGCAAAAAACAGATTTTAATCAGCCTTGTTGTGATCGCTGTTGCAGGCATCGCAATCGCGGTGATCGACCACCATGCTGCGCGCTACAAAGCAGAATATAATCAAGCGCAATCTAGCAATTAGGGTACTTTTTTAGCGCCTAAGCCCTAAAAGGGGCTGTGGCGCAAGATTTCCCTATCTATATTTTTAATGTTTCGATGACCACATAGTGCCATGGTCATATCCAATTCCTTATGGATAATCTCAAGTGCTTTCGTTACGCCTGCTTTGCCATAGGCGCCTAGACCATAGAGGAAAGCGCGTCCGATTAAGCAGTTTTGCGCCCCAAGGGCATATGCTTTTAGCACATCTTGGCCGGAGCGAATGCCGCCATCCATCCAGACAGAGATGTCTTTACCAACCGCTTCAGCAATCTCAGGTACTAATGCGATGGAGCTATCTGCGCCGTCAAGCTGTCTGCCGCCATGGTTTGATACAATCAGCGCATCAGCGCCTGAACGCGCAGCCATTTTAGCATCTTCAACATCCATAATGCCTTTGATGATGAATTTGCCGCCCCACCATTCTTTGATTCGCGCCACATCATCCCAATCTAGCTGCAAGTCAAACTGCTCGCTTGTCCATGCGCTAAGTTTGCGCATATCTGATACACCTTGCACATGCCCAACGATATTTCCAAAACTTCGTCTAGGCGTGCCAAGCATCCCCATACACCAGCGCGGACGCATTGACATATCAAAAATATTTTTCAAGGTTAGTCTTGGCGGGGTGCTAAGCCCATTTTTAATGTCCTTGTGACGCTGCCCCATAATTTGTAGATCAAGGGTGAGCATCAAGGCAGAACAGCCTGCGGCTTTCGCGCGACCAATTAGTCTTTTAGCAAAATCATGGTCTTTCATCACATAAAGCTGAAACCAAAATGGGGCTTGGGTTTTCTCAGCAACATCCTCAATAGAACACACAGACATGGTCGAGAGGGTAAAAGGAATGCCAAATTCTGCGGCCGCTTGCGCGGCTAGAATTTCACCATCTGCATGTTGCATACCGGTAAGGCCTGTTGGGGCGATAGCAACCGGCATTTTTGACGGCGTGCCAAGGATATCCACTTCGGTTGTGCGGTTGGACATATCAACCGCAACACGCTGACGAAAGGTCATTTTAGAAAAGTCATCACAATTTGCGCGGAAAGTTGTTTCTGTCCACGAACCTGATTCCATATAGTCATAGAACATCGTTGGAACCCGCTTGTGGGCTATCGCTTTTAACTCATCAATTGTTGTGACTTGGCTAAGATTTGGCATGTCGCTCCCCATTGATAGCGCATTTTTGATATTATTTGTTCTGTAGTTTTAGCTAGTAATAGCATTTTTGACCAGTGTTAGGGTTTTGCTTTTTTGACGCATTCTAACTAGAGCGCAGAAAATTATTCTGCTACATCTGTGACAGTATGATTTCTCGCAGGTAGGCAGAGTAAGCCAGCCTGCATGTGATAAAAAGGGTTAGGCCGATGCCAGAACAGCGCATTATCATTATTGGGGCAAGCCATGCAGGGCTTTCTTGTGCTGAAAAATTGCGGCATTTTGGCTATGAGGGCAGCATTGATGTATTTGACGCTTTGCCAGGTCTTCCCATCCAGCGCCCTCCCTTATCCAAGGCGTATCTAAGCTTAGTGGAAGATGAAGATAGGTTCTTACTGCGCCAGCGAGAATGGTTTGAGCAATTTAAGGTCATCTTACATGCAGGCGTGTCTGTGCAAGAGATTAACCCTGAAGCGCATCAAATTATCAGCGCTGATGGCATAAGCCATGACTATGATAAGCTGGTCATTGCAACAGGGGCAGAACCGCGCCAATTATCTGCAGAATATCATCAGCTTAACGGGGTGTGTGTATTGCGCCATCACGGGGATGCAAAAGCCCTGCGCCAGCATATTGCGGCAGGAGATGTGGGCGCTGCAGTTGTTATTGGCGGGGGGTATATTGGGCTTGAAACAGCGGCAAGCTTAAGCAAATTTGGCATAAAAACAACTATCATTGAAATGGCAGATAGGGTGCTAGCGCGTGTTGCTTCGAAAGAATTGTCAGCCTATTGCACAGCCTTGCATCAAAGTCATGGGGTTGAGGTGTTAACAGCGACTGCGGTGGAAAGTCTTAGCGGCCAGAATGGCAATTTAACACAAGTTAATTTAGCAGATGGACGGATGATTGATGCCCAATTAGCGCTTGTTGGGATTGGGGTGCTTCCTGCGCATAGGCTTGCTGAACAAGCAGGGTTGATGACAGGCAATGGTATTCATGTATCTGCGCACTATGTTACCTCTCAGCCAGATATTTATGCCATTGGGGATGTTGCTTTTGCACCAGAGCATGCAGCTATTCGGGTAGAATCAGTGCATCATGCCCAGTTTAGCGCGATGATAGCGGCATCAGACATAACCAAGTCCGCCCCAAGCAGAAGTGAGGCGTGGTGGTTTTGGTCAGACCAATATGATGTGAAATTTCAAATGGCAGGGTTAGTGCCAGCCTCAGGGGAAAATACCCAAACGGTTACACGGGCAGGGCGAAAAGAAGCTAGCCAATCTGTATGGAGTTTCACCGATAATAAGCTTGTATGTGTTGAAGCTGCGAATGACCCGCAAGCCTATATGGTCGGAAAGACTTGTCTTGAAAAAGAAATAGCGGTTAGCCCTGATTGGATTGCTAACCCTAATAATGAGCTGAAATCACTGCTACGCGGTTAGCTATAGCTAAGATATTCTTGTGCGGCTTCGGATTGTGCAGCAGAGAAAAAATTGTCTTTTTCAGCATATTCTGCGATTCTGCCTCGCTTTAGAAGCAAAATATAATCCGCTAGTCTTTGGGCTTGTGCCTTATTATGACAGCTCATCAAAATGGTTACACCTTTTTCACGCGCCGCTAGCAGTTGTGCTTCAACAAAGGCTGTTGCTTCGAAATCAAGATTAGCACAAGGCTCATCCAGAAATAGCAACTCAGGAGAGGTTGCAAGCACCGATATAAGCGCCAATTTCTGTTTCTCGCCGCCTGATAAGGTGCGGGCAGGGCTGTTTATCCGCCCAGTTAAGCCTGCATGGTGAAACCAATCCTGCTTTTCAGAATCAGTGCAGTTAGGACAGACAAAATCGAAATACTGTCCTGCAGTTCTGCGCAACATCACAGGTTTTTGAAACACCATTTTCTGAGCGTTACGCGCAATGCCTTTTATACGGCCTGAGGTAGGGGGCAGGATGTGATGAAGTGCTTGCATCAGCAAGGTTTTCCCAGCACCATTATGTCCTAGCACCATGGTTATCATGCCGCGTGCGATTTGCAGATTTACATCTTTAATCAGCATCTGCCCACCGCGCTCAATAGATAAATTCTGCGCAGATAAAATAGGCTCAGAGATTAGCATTTGCTCACGCATGTCCAGGTTCTCTTAAGACTGTCTGGTTTAAGGTATGGCTGAGTAAATTTACGATAAGGGCGATGAGCATTAACACAATCCCAAGTGCTAGCGCAAATGCAAGATTACCTTTGGATGTTTCAAGTGCAATTGATGAGGTCATCACTCTGGTAAGGTGTTTGATGTTTCCGCCCACCAAAATAACCGCCCCAATTTCAGAAATTGCTCTGCCAAACCCAACCATTGCTACTGTGATAAGCGCATAACGCGCCTCTAATAATAGGGTGATGATGCGTCTAAATGCAGAAAGGCCTAAGGAGGTAAAAAAGTGATCAAATTCATCATGCAGAGAGGTAAAAATTTGATGGGATAACGCAATAGAAAGCGGCATCACCAGAATAAACTGGGCAAGCATCATGGCTTGCGGGGTATAGAGCAAATCCAAAAAACCAAGCGGACCAGATTGTGAGATCAGAACATAAACCAATAACCCAATGACAACAGGCGGCATACTAAGCATCGTTCTTGAAATGATGAGAACAGCTGAACGCCCGAAAAAAGAATGGGTGGCAAGCACTGCCCCAAGCGGAATGCCAAACAGTAATGCTGAGAATACTGCTGTAAGGCTAACCTTAAGGGATAGGCCAATAACCTGATATAATTCAGCATCAAAGCTTGTCAAAAGCGCTAATGCAATCAGAAAAGGTTCTAAAAAATTCACCTAACCACCTATCCTTCAGCTATCCTGTTTCCATATATGGCATCGTAATTTGTTTGAATTAAGGATGATATAATTCAGCAAAAGCATGTCCTTAACCCTAGCTATCAATCTGATGCCGCCATATAGTATAACATAATCAAACGCCTATCATATGATAAAACACCTAAGCATTTACGCAAATAAGATTTTAGGAAAAGTTCTATGCACGAAGTCGCACTCATGAAGCACATGTTTAAGGCAGCTGTTGATGCAGCACAACCATCTCAATTTATGCCATCTGCGATTGAAACCTTAAAACCCATATTTGCGAAATTGCAACACAATACCCACGCAAGGCTAGTTGTGGTGGGGTGCGGGAAGGCATCTGCTGCAATGGCAGCTGCATTTGAAACGCTTGTACCAAGCGATTTATATGACCGTTTAGAGGGGCTAGTTGTCGTTCCTGATGGGCATGTTGTTCCCACCTCAAAAATTGAGATATGCTGCGCCTCACACCCTGTTCCCGATGATAGAAGTGTTGCGGCTGCAACTGCTATGCTGTCTTTTGCAGATAAGCTTGGCGTTAATGATGTCATGGTCGTGTTGATATCTGGCGGGGGGTCTTCGCTGTGCTGTTTGCCGCAACCTCATTTGAATTTGGCAGAAAAACAACAGATAACAGATGCCCTATTGCGTGGTGGTGCCAATATCACCGAAATGAATGTGTTGCGTAAACATCTTAGCCAATTCAAAGGTGGCGGGCTTGCTGGCAAAGCCTATCCAGCACACTGTGTTGCCTTTGGGATATCTGATGTGCCAGGGGATGATGTATCTGTGATTGCATCAGGGCCAACGGTGGCTGATCCTTCTAGCTGTTCTGATGCACTCAAGCTTATTGAAAAATTTGGCTTGCAGGTTCCAGATGCGGTGTTAAGCGCGTTGCAAGCTGGTGAGATTGAAACAGCTTTTGCAGAGGATGAAAGGCTTTCTAAATCAGCATATCATCTGCTTGCAACACCGCAAAAATCGCTCCAAGCGGCAGCAGAAATTGCCGCCCAACATGGCTATACCCCGGTGATATTAGGCGATGCATTGGAGGGGGAATCGCGCCTACTTGCTCAGGAAATGGCGCAAATAGCTTCAAATACGGACAAAAAAACAGCCCTTATTTCTGGTGGCGAGACAACTGTGACAGTCAAGGGAAATGGTATCGGCGGCAGGAATGTTGAATTTGTGCATGCGTTAGCCTGTGAGATGGCGTGTTTTGCGCTTGCAGCAGATACAGACGGCATTGATGGCGGCGCAAAAATAGCTGGCGGTTATATCACCCCTGATACACAGCAACGGGCGCTTGCAAATGGGCTAGATATTCATCAGATGCTTGCAAATAATGATAGTCACCGTTTCTTTGAAGCTTTAGATAACCAAATTATCACAGGCCCTACTTTAACAAATGTAAATGATTTCAGAGTAGTATTGGTGTAGGGATGACACCTTCACCCCCCTCAGCCAAAGCTGCGCGCTTTGGTGTTATATCTGCGGTTGCTTGCCCTGTGATTTGGGGAATTACCCCGATTTATTTTCATTTTTTAGCTCAGCTTGGGGTGGCTGAAGCACTTGCACAGCGTGCTTTATGGGCAGCCATATTGCTGGTGGTGTGTGTGATGCCCTTTGGCTTTACCCGTGAGGTGAAGCGGATTTTTCTGAATTGGCGCCTGTGTTTGAAATTATTATGTGCATCCTCACTTGTTGCGCTAAATTGGGGCACTTTTCTTGTGGCAGTAGCACAAGAAAATCTGGTGGCATCTTCTTTTGGATATTTTATCTACCCGCTAATGGCGATTTGCTTTGGGGTGATATTTTTAAAAGAACAGCTTACATGGCAAAGCTGGTTTGCGGTCGGGCTTGCCTCTATTGGGGTAATCTGGAAAGGTTTTGCCCTTGGCAGCATGCCGTGGATTGCGCTTATCCTAGGCGCTAGTTTTGCTGTATATGCGCTGGTTCGTAAACAACTTGAAACAGAACCCGTAGCAGGCATGATAGCTGAATTAGTGCTGCTTGCCCCGATAGCCTTAATTTTTCTGCTCCTTGCAAATTACGGGCAAGGCGGCAATGGCCATTTTTTCTTTGATGGGTCAGCATATGGGGTGATGATGGCGTTATCTTCAGGGGTGGTCACGGCCTTGCCCCTCGTGCTGTTTCACATTGGAAATAGATATTTGCCGCTCAGTATGGCTGGATTTCTATTTTATATAAACCCAAGCCTTCAGCTTATGGTTGGGGTGTTTGTCTTTAACGAAGCTTTTTCAGCTCAGGAATTAGGTGCTTTCAGCCTGATTTGGGTGGGGCTGATGATTTATCTGGTTCAGCCCCAACTCAAAAAATAGTAATTTGATTATTTTGCTAATTTAGCAGAAACAATGCTGTCAGGCTCTGCTGGTGGCTGGCCTTCATTGATTTCCTTTATCGCATCCATGCCTGATGTGACCTGACCCCAAACGGTATATTGACCGGTGAGATGCCCACAGCCATCAAAACAGATAAAAAATTGGCTATCTGCGCTATTTGGATCCATTGTGCGTGCCATCCCAACAGTGCCTTCACGATAAGGATAGTCGGTAAATTCAGCGTCAAGCTTTGTGCCTGATCCGCCCATACCTGTTCCTGTTGGATCGCCGGTCTGTGCCATAAAGCCAGGAATTACACGGTGAAAGATAATCCCATCATAATAGCCTTCTTCGGCAAGCTCTGAGATGCGGGCAACATGATTTGGTGCCAGGTCAGGCCTCATTTCTATTTCGACTACCCCTTTTGACGTTTCAAGAATAAGGGTAGGGTTTGCTGCTTTAGCGTCATTATCGGTCATGGTGATTAGCAATGCTCCTAAGAAGAGAAAAGGCAGGAATAGGTGTTTCATCATTTCTGTCTCAAGGGTGGTTGAAAAATTACGTGCGCACCCTAGCCCATATAGAGATCATTGGCAATGCGGCAAGGGTTTAGCGCGGCATAAGCGCGTCAATCTGCTCATCCGTAAGGTTGCCAGGGACAATCATCACAGGAACACGGCAAGCAGAAATGCCTTTGCCCATCAGATAAGAAATAACAGGGCCTGCACTATCAGAATTAGTGTCAGCACCAAGCACAAGCATGCTAATTTCTTCTTCTTCTGTGATAAGGTTAATTACTTCATCAGCAACATTACCCTCTCTGATATGCATCACCGGAGAGGTGCCTGTAATATCTTGCACATATTCTGCATGCACGCGCATTTTTTCTTCTGCCATCTCTCTTGCTTCTTGGCGCATAAGCTCGCCAACACCTGCCCAATGGGCGAATTCAGCAGGGGCGACAACATATAAAAGAACGACACGCAAATCAGAATTTGCGGCTCTTTTAGAGGCGTAGTGCAGCGCTTGATGAAGTTCTTCACTATCATCAACAAGCACCAGCATAAATTTTGGGTCTTGTACTGACATGATGTGCTCCTTTAAAAAAGCTTTGTTAAACGCTAACATATTTTTGCCAGCTTCTGGTATAAAAACGGGTATTTGTTATCAAAACGGGTGGAGGTTACACGAAACTAGCTTCGTCTAAAGGCAGCTGATGCCAGCCAGCCAGAAGCAACAGCAAAGGCAACGGCGAAAATACCATAAAACACTGCATATTCATGTGCAAACCGATAAATGAATGCGCTAATCCCTGTCTTTTGCACAGAAATCTCACGCTTATCTTCAGACACAAGCTCACCATCACGCAAGCTCAAAATCCGTACCTGATAATCCCCTGGTACAATATTCGCGGGCAGTGTGACAGGGGCTCTGAAAAGCGCGTTGCGGATAATTTTAACAGCCTGCTCATCCACACGCCATAACCCGTTCTCAGTCATATTCCGGAATAATGCATCTTGCCAAAATGCTTGGCTTTTATCTGAGGTAATCGGGGAGATGGGCTTCAAACCTAAATGACGATAGCCGATATTAAGCTCAGCCTGTTTGGTAAGGGGCAGTATTTCATCAATTGGACTGGAAGAAAGGATATGGTAAAAGCTAGGAGCATTCTTCCAATTCACTGTCTCGCGATTAATCCAAATACCAGAAACACGTTCTTTTTTGCGGCTTGCAAGCGGCTGAACAGGGCCTGTCAAAATGACGATAATATCATTTTCATTTTGGGCTTTTGCTTGTGATGTGCCAGCACCTGAAACAGCGCCAAATAACAGCAGATTTTGGCCATTAAAATCTGTGGTGATAGCCACTTCATCTGATGACAGGTCGGCAATAACTTGATTAGCTAATCCCACCTTTACCGAGAAATGCGCTAATAGGATGGCTAATGTCAGGGTGCTGAGGATATGGTATATCTTTATCATCTGATGAACTCCGCTGAGAAGATATCATCAGGGGTAATGATCAGGTCGACCCCTAGCTTAATCGAAAGACCAAGCACCATCAATGCAAGCAAGCCGCGAAGCTGCTCACCCTTTAGTAAAACGCCAACCCGCGCACCAAACTGGGCACCAATCACCGCGCCAAATAACAGCAGACCCGCAAGCACGAAATCCACGGTTTGGGTTTGAACAGACTGCAGAATAGTAATATTTGCTGTCACAAAGATGATTTGAAATAGTGAGGTGCCAATCACAACATAGGTAGGCATTCCAAGCAGATAAATCATCGCCGGCACAAGAATAAACCCGCCACCAACACCCATAATGGCAGACAGAACACCCACAAAAGCTGCCAGCATGAAAGGCAATAATGCGCTGATATATAGTTTGGATTTTCTAAATCGCACCTTTAAGGGCAGGCCATGAAGCCAATTATGCTGATGTAGTTTGCCACGCTTTGCGCCAGGCTGGCGTGTGCGCATAATCGCCCGAATACTTTCCATCAGCATTAACGCGCCAATAATCCCCAAAAATATGACATAGGAGAGCTTAATCACAAGGTCAATTTGGCCAATATCACGCAAGACAGAGAATAAAAACACACCGAAGGAAGAGCCGACAACACCCCCTGCAAGCAGAATAGCGCCCATCAGAAAATCAACATTTCCGCGGCGCCAATGGGCAAGCACGCCAGATACTGAGGAGGCAACAATTTGATTGGCTTCAGTTGCAACAGCAACAGGTGCTGGCACGCCAAGGAATATCAGCAACGGTGTCATCAAAAAACCGCCACCAACACCAAACATACCAGACAAAAACCCAACGCCACCGCCTAATCCAATGATGATGGCGATGTGAAGTGACACTTCAGCTATGGGAAGATAAATATACATGATGTGATGTGACTTTAGACTGGTTTAGTGTGCATCTCGCACATGATGGCAGAGAAATGACATATTTTGAGCTGGAAATCAACATAAAGGCAGAAATATCAATGACAGATGGCGCACATTATGCCCAAATTACAAAAATATCTATATGGATAAAACGCTTATGCCGTCATCAATAGCAATGCAACATCAGCTACGACTATCTTAACACATCATTTTAAGTCTTGCTGTCGTGTTTGAGAGGCTTATTCAGCCCGTATTGTGGGTTTTAATGGCGTTTTTGTGATGATAGCGCAGGATCATCAGCATAAAGATGATTTAAAAGCTTTAGCACACGCACAACATCCTTATCCTTAATGGTGTAAAAAATAGTCTGTGATTGCCGGCGCGTTGTAACCAAGTTAGCACGGCGCAATCTGCCTAAATGCTGTGATAAGGCGGATTGGCTAAGATGGGGGACTAATTGTTCAATCTGTGAGACAGACCGCTCTTTACCATCAGATAACTCCCACAGAATGCGCAATCGCTTTCCATTTCCAATCGTTTTTAACAATTCTGTTACCTTTGAATTTGCCTGGTGGCTTTGATATTCTCTACTCATACAATTTCCCCTGCTACGTGTTCCCTTGCTAAGTTGAAATCTATCTACGCTCCCAGTCTTTTGCGCTTTCCCTTATTTAACACATTTTTAAGTATAAAATAAAAATATTAAATATTAGTTAAGGTTGCAAAAATATATTTTGCGCTTCTGTGATTTTATGCTGCTAAATCATCCAGTCTTTTGTATCAGGCAGAAATGTTAAGGTGATTATTCTGAAATTCACAAAGCGATACTCACTATCGATAAAGGGTACAGTAACCCGTGCAAATTGCTTAGAATGTTCGGTTTTTTCATGAAAACGAATATGGCCAAATTGTAGTAAAGGCAAACGTGCTGCCACCGCAATTTGTCCTACAAGATTAACCCATTTGCCGTGGGTGCTAGACATAATATCCTGAAACTCGTCTAAAGGCGGGTATTCATAACGTGTGGGAAGCTTCATCAGCTTCAAATTATGATCTGCATCTAGCCGAAAATAAGAGCCAAAGGATTTAATGTCTTCATCTAGTTTTGCCAGCAAAGTAGGCAGGTCAGGTGATACCGTTTTAAGCTGTGCAATATTTTTGATGAAGAAAGGTATTTCTAGCGGCAAGGCACTTGAGGCATTAAAAAAGGAAAGGTGCGAGGCATATTTTTTACCCTGTTCTTGTTCAAATTTAGCAAGTGCAATTCGCCCCAAATATAAACAGGCTTCAGCCTTTTTAACAAAGATATGGGTGGCTTGTGTTTGGTCATGTTGATAGAGTTCTATCCGTTGCACTTGCACAGAACGGATAGTGTTTATCAGGGCAATAAACGCTTGGAAAGAAGTGTCTGTGTTAATGCGAATAAGCAGTTCATGCGCTGTTCTGGTGCCATGAATAGGGTGCAACATTGGGGGGTTTGACGATACAGGGGTTCTGGTAGATGCAGGCATATGCACCTGACCCGTATTATCAATTTCAAAGCTCATCCGCATCCGAAAACTCGCTATCTGCCACAACATGCTTGTTCAATTTCAGCAAGCCCTTGCGCTTTATCTCTTTCACGCTAATCTTGAGTGATGAGGGCGTGCTAATCTTGAGCAACAAGATTTACTGTTGCAGAAAAAGGTTTAAATTCCGTTTACGATTTGAAAAATTCTGACATTTATTCTCAATAAGAAAACAGTGAAACTAGGCGGATAGTAACATACTGAAAAAATGATTAAAAAAGATGAAAATAAGCCTGAACCTCAGTTTAAGAATTTTGATATCAAAATTACTTCTGATGGAAATTGGTATCATGAAGGCGGGCTGATTAAGCGCCAGAAGCTAGTTGCGTTATTTGCAAAAGTGCTGTCTTGTGATGCGCAGGGGCAACATTGGCTGCGCACCCCTGTTGAGTATGGCCCGATTGAGGTGGAAGATGCAGCCTTTATTATTACCGCAGTTAGGCAGGAAAAAATATCAGATGAAGAGGTGGTTATCTTTACAGATAATCTTGATAGAGAGTACCAGCTAGGTCAGGAATATAAGTTATTTTTGGAAATGGGGGAGACAGGCCAGATAAAGCCCTATCTATCGCTTGATAAAGGTGTTCGGGGCAGGCTGGCGCACCCGGTCTATTATGAATTAGCAGCAATGGCGACCCACGATGAAAAAAGCCAAAGGGTGGGGATTTATTCAGCAGGGATTTTCTTCCCCTTAGACACCCCAAGCGCTCGGTAAGCGTTTCTGGGTCTTTATGTTTGGTTTAGGGTAGGTATACAGAATGCGGGTTGTCACCAACATTAAACGCCAGATGATTGAGCAGCTTTTATGTGATACTCCGCCTGCATTTGATCTGGATTTTCCTGAAGCGGAAGCAAAAGATGCGGCCGTGCTATTGCTGTTTGCTGAACAGGGCAATAATTTACATATTTTGCTCACGAAAAGAGCTGAGCATTTACGTCTTCATGCTGGTCAGGTCAGCCTGCCTGGCGGGAAAATCGACCAAGATGATCGTGATGAATTTGGTACGGCTTTAAGAGAGGCAAATGAAGAAATTGGCTTAGATGCTGAAGATGTTGAAAAGCTAGGATATGGTCTGCCTGTCCTTACCTCAAGCAATTATCGGGTAGGTGTTGCGGTCGCATTTGCCAAAATGCCAGCCGATCAATTGCTTGAAAAACTTCAGCCAAATGGGGATGAAGTGTCCGCAATATGGTGGGGGGATGCACAGCACTTGCTCGATATAACAAAATTCAGCCGGCATCTGCGTGATACTAAAAATGGCCCACGCCCATTTTATGTCATTGCAGATACTGAACCTGTTGTGTGGGGAGCTACAGCTGCGATTCTTTATCGGTTGGCTAAAAAAATGAATAAAGATACTATGCTGTAACACGATAATGAGAAAGTAGTGAAACGCGCTTAACTATGTTATCATATGGCGGATTTACGCATTTAAGAGGGGCAAGAAATGAAGAGAATTCTTATTTTGATCATTGCTTTTCTGATTGGCGCTGTGATCATGGCTTTAATTACCAGATTGTTGCGCGAAAAAGGTGCTGAGCATCCTATATTCCAATATCGTGTGATTGTTTCTGCTGCAACAGGGCTTGTATGTTTCATAGGGCTATCGTTGATGTTGGAAATTGGTGCAGGCTCGCCTGATAGCACCTACCGACCTGCACAATTTGTTGATGGTCAGCTCATTGACGGAAAATTTAACGAGACAAACGCTGAAAACGCGCAAAACTAGCATATCCATGAGCAAAGACAAGAAAGCCCTAGAGAAGCTTGTTACCCATCCGATAAGCCAAAAGATTTTTGCAACAATCCCGCCTCAAAGCACGGAAATTAGGCTTGTTGGTGGTGCGGTTCGAAATGCAATTGGGGGATGGGAGTGTTGCACATATCAAGGGGTAGACGATATCGATGATGGGCCCTTTACGCAGATCTCTGAGCCAGACCTAGATTTTGCTACATCCCTTCCAATCGAAGAATTTGCAAAACGTGCTGAGGAAAATAACCTATCTGTCTATCCAACTGGATTAGCACATGGAACGGTTACGGTAAGTGATGGCAATGCAAGTGCTGAAGTCACCCAATTACGTTCTGATATCGACACAGATGGCAGGCATGCATCAGTTAAATTCCACGCAGATTGGGGGCAAGATGCAGCACGACGTGATTTTACCATCAATGCCATTTATCTAGACCAAAATGGAGATGTTTTTGACCCTCAAGGGGGGGGTAAAGATATCGCAGATGCGAGATTACAATTTATCGGCAAGCCTTCTGAAAGACTTGCTGAGGATTATCTGCGGCTTTTACGGGCGTTACGGCTATGTGCTGAATATCCGCAATTAGCCTTGGATGAGGCTGCACTGCCAGCGATGCGGCATGCATCACAATATTTAAACCAGCTTTCCTATGAGCGGATAATGGCAGAGATAAAAAGAATGTTCAGGGGGAGAGGGTTTACACATATTCTGCCCTATATCGGGGTGCTGGCGATCGATAAGCTGGTGTTAAATTGCCAGCTTGCACGCTGGACTAGCCTAGATAACCCCCAAAAAGAAGCGCTATTAGAAGCGTTTCATCTCAGTAATTTTCCAACCCAGCTTTGTGTGCTTGCAAGCCAGCCAGAACAGCTCGTAGCGCATATAAGCACCTTAAAATTAAGCAGGGTTGAACAAAAGGCTATATCCCAATCTTGTCATATTGCATTGGGGCAGCACCAACATGTTGAACATATTGATAAATTAGCTTCAGCTTCGTGGATGCAGGCAGGGTATTGGCTTGGGGAATTGGCGGTTTTTGCATATTTGCATGGCGCCATTGAGGGACGTTTTGCTTTTGATGCAGCACGGATGCGGCAAATTGTCCGCCAAAAACTGCCAGTCTGTCCCGTGACAGGGCAAGATATAATCTCTATTTATAAGGTAAGGGGCGAGGAAGTCGGCCACAGATTAAAAGATGTTACGGCGAAGTGGGTTGAGAGTGATTTTAGCCTAAGCAAACCAGAACTTCTGTCCATCATGACACAGCATGCATCCGCATCACGATGATGTCGTGTTGGCATAAATTAAGGTGAGATGATGTCGCTATCGCAAGAAAAACTGGCAGATGACCAATTGGCGCAAGAACAGTTAGCGCACCATAAAACCCGCGCAAGTGACTGGTTCAGAACATTGCGCGATGATATTTGCAGCCGGTTTGAAGCAATTGAAGCAGAGTGCGATACCGGCCAGCATGCTGACAAAGAGGCTGGTAAATTTGAGCGTAAAGTCTGGAAACGTGATGGCGGCGGCGGCGGTGAGATGTCTGTTATGCATGGCCGGGTTTTTGAGAAGGTTGGCGTAAATATTTCTGTTGTGCATGGGCAATTTTCAGAAGAATTTCGCAAATCTATCCCAGGTGCAGAAGATACAGGTGATTTTTGGGCGGCAGGGATATCGCTTGTATCACACCCTCAAAACCCGTTTGTACCCGCAGCACACATGAATACGCGTTTTATTGTTACCCGCAAAGGCTGGTTTGGCGGTGGCGGTGATTTAACCCCGATTATGGATGCTGAAGAAGAAGCAAAAGCATTTCATCGCAGCTTTGAAGCATGTTGTAATAGGCATGATAACAGCTATTATCCGCGCTTTAAAAAATGGTGTGATGAATATTTCTATCTCCCGCACCGTGACGAGCCAAGAGGTGCTGGTGGCATCTTTTATGATTATATTGATACAGGTGATTTTGAAGCTGATCTTGCTTTCACCCAAGATGTCGGCACAAGTTTTGCTGATTCTTATTGCGATATCGTGCGCAGTAATATGCGCAAAAGCTGGACAGATGAAGACAGGCACCATCAGCTTGTGCGGCGTGGACGCTATGTAGAATTTAACCTGTTATATGACAGAGGAACGCTTTTTGGGCTTAAGACTGGCGGAAATATTGAGGCGATTTTGATGAGTATGCCACCTGAAGTGAAATGGCCATAAGGGTGGGGAAAGTTTTTTTGAAAAACTGAGCATTTTTGCGTTATATCGTAGAAAAATGACGTTTTAGGGGTGGGAAAATGCGTTCTGCTTTGCTAGGAAGTGCGTGATAGAAATTCACAGCAGATGCGCAGAGCAGATAGGACGAGTTTGTATCACAAGTAAGGGGTTCTTTTTAAAGCTGAAAAGAATATGACCAAGAGAGGGGAAAATGGCTAAATCCAAGTCTAATCAGGCAGATAACGCAACAGAAACACCAAAATCCAGACGTGATTTTATCGTTGTTGCGACCTATGCAATGGGAGCGGTAGGGGCAGGTGCGTTTGCATGGCCACTTATCGACCAGATGAATCCAGCAGCAGATACGCTTGCATTGGCAAGTATTGAAGTGGATGTGTCTAAAATTTCACAAGGACAATCCATTACGTTGAAATGGCGCGGCAAGCCTGTGTTTATCCGCCATCGCACCGAACAAGAAATCGAAGATGCAAAAACAGTTGCACTTGATGGATTGCGTGACCCTGAAGAAGATACATTGCGCGCCCAAAAGCCTGAATATTTGGTGGTGTTGGGCGTATGTACGCATCTTGGATGTGTTCCACTTGGCCAGAAAGTTGGTGAAGTGAAGGGCGAGTATGATGGCTGGTTCTGTCCATGCCACGGCTCACACTATGATTCGTCAGGACGTATTCGCAAAGGGCCGGCACCCACAAACCTGGAAGTGCCACCTTACACTTTCCTTTCAGATAATGTCATCCGTATTGGCTAAATGCGATGAAGCAAGAGTTTAAAGGGGAATAGTTATGGAAATGAAACAATTCAAAAACCCTGTTGTAAGATGGATTGATCATCGTTTGCCGATTTTCAGCTTTCTTGATCATGAGGCGCATGATTACCCAACACCAAAGAACCTGAATTATTTTTGGAACTTTGGCTCGCTTGCTGGTATCGCCCTGGTGATTATGATCGTAACAGGTATCACGCTAGCAATGAGCTATACAGCGCATACTGATTATGCGTTCGATTCAGTTGAACGTATCATGCGTGATGTTAATCATGGCTGGCTTATCCGCTATATCCACATGAACGGCGCAAGCTTCTTCTTCATTGTGGTGTTTATTCATATTTTCAGAGGGCTATATTATGGCTCATATAAAGCACCGCGCGAGTTACTGTGGATGCTTGGTGTAGTTATTTTGCTTCTGATGATGGCAACCGCTTTCATGGGATATGTATTGCCATGGGGTCAGATGTCTTTCTGGGGCGCAACGGTTATTACCAACCTATTCTCAGCTATCCCGCTTGTGGGCGAGAGCATTGTGGTTTGGCTATGGGGCGGATTTTCTGTGGATAACCCGACCTTGAACAGGTTCTTTGCACTACACTATTTGCTTCCGTTTTTAATCGTTGGTGTGGTTATTCTGCACCTGGTGGCTTTACATAGATTTGGTTCAAACAACCCGCTAGGTATCGATACCAGAGGCCCACAAGATACAGTGCCTTTCCATCCTTATTATACCATTAAGGATTTCTTTGGTCTGTCTATCTTCTTAAGCTTGTTTGCGGCAGCTGTATTCTTTTTCCCGAATATGATGGGGCACCCAGATAACTACATCCCTGCGAACGCCTTACAGACACCTGCGCATATTGTGCCTGAATGGTATTTCTTGCCGTTCTATGCGATTTTGCGTGCTGTGCCTGACAAGCTTGGTGGTGTGTTGGCTATGTTTGGTGCGATTGCGATTTTGTTTGTATTGCCATGGCTGGATCGCTCTCCAATTCGTTCAGGCCGGTTCCGTCCATTATTCAAGATTTTCTTCTGGGTATTGTTCTTAGACTGCCTCGTACTTGGATATATTGGCGCGATGCCAGCAGAAGGTATCTATGTTGTGATAGGCCGTGTGGCAACGGTGTGGTATTTCCTACATTTCCTTGTCATTCTGCCTGTATTGTCTGTGATTGAAACACCAAAACCACTCCCACAGTCAATTTCACAACCCATTTTTAATAGTGCAGGCGGGGGGCTTGCCGGTGCAACATCAGCACCAAAGGAGAAAGTAGAATGAAGCGGTTTATCCTGACGCTATTCAGTCTTTTCATCAGTTTGCCAGTACTGGCTGCAGGCGGTGGTGATGTCACTTTAAAGCAAGGGAATTGGTCTTTTGACGGTCCTTTCGGTACCTTTGATAAAGCGGCAATGCAACGTGGCTTTCAAGTGTATCGTGAAGTGTGTGCAGGCTGCCACTCTTTGAAATACATTGCTTTCCGCAACTTAGCTGAGCTTGGATATTCCGAGGCTGAGATCAAGGCTATTGCGGCGGAATATGATGTTGAAGATGGCCCGAATGATGAGGGTGAAATGTTTACACGCCCTGGCATTCCAGCTGACCGTATCCCTTCACCATACCCAAATGACAATGCCGCAAGGGCTGCGAATAACGGTGCATACCCGCCAGACCTTTCACTGATCTACAAAGCAAGACCAAATGGGGCAGACTATCTATATAGCCTGTTAACATCTTATCAAGATGCACCAGATGGCACCGTCGTGCCAGAAGGGATGTATTATAATGCAGCCTATTCAGGGCATATGATTGCGATGCCGCAGCCACTCTATGGCGATGATGTGGAATATGCGGATGGTGCTGATGCGTCTATTGACGGCCAATCAAAGGATTTGGTGTATTTCCTTGCATGGACAGCAGAGCCATTTCTGGAAGAAAGAAAGCGCACGGGTGTAGCGGTGATGACCTTCTTAATCCTACTCGTTGGTTTAAGCTATGGTGCGATGAAGTTTATCTGGGCAGATGTTAAAAAAGCAAAAGCCTAACCGCGCTTAACGGGCAGATATAAAAAGGGGCAGTTTCACACTGCCCCTTTTGTTATTTTAGAATCTGTAAGGTGGGTAGATTTCACACATTAAAGCGGAAGTGAAAAATATCACCATCTGACACAGAATAATCAGCACCTTCAATTCTTAGCCGGCCTGCATCTTTTGCGCCAGCCTCGCCTTGATAGCTGATGTAATCCTCAAATCCAATGGTTTCAGCGCGGATAAAACCACGTTGGAAATCGGTGTGAATAACGCCTGCGGCTTCAGGGGCTGTTGCATCACGCCGCACTGTCCATGCGCGTGCTTCCTTTGGCCCTGCTGTAAAGAAGGTTAGCAAATCAAGCAGACCGTAACCTGCGCGAATGAGCCTGTTTAATCCTGCTTCTGTTAACCCTAATTCTTGCAAAAACTCTGCGGCATCTGCTGGCTCAAGCATTGCAATTTCAGCTTCAATGGCAGCAGAGACAATCACATAGGCTGCGTTTTCTTCTGCAGCCTTTTGTGCGACTTTTTCAGTTAAGCTGTTTCCTGTTAGGCTTTCATCTTCAGCGACATTGCAGACATATAATACAGGCTTTGTGGTAAGGAGCTGAAGCGCTGGCAGGCGGGCTTGTTCAGCATCAGTAAGGTCTTTTGCTGCACGCGCAGGCAGACCCTCGGTAAGGCACGCCATCAGCTTTTCCATCAAGGCAAGGTCTGCTGCTGCAACCTTATCACCACCGCGAATTTTCTTGGTTAATGCAGGCATACGGCGCTCAAGACTATCCATATCGGAGAGCATGAGTTCGGTTTCAACGGTTGCCGCATCCCGAATAGGGTCGACTGAGCCTTCAACATGGGTGATATCTTCATCTTCAAAACAGCGCAATACATGGGCTATGGCATCAACCTCTCTGATATTAGCCAGGAACTGATTACCAAGCCCTTCGCCTTGTGATGCTCCTTTAACCAAACCTGCAATATCCACAAATTCTAAAAAGGTTGGGATAATCTCTGCTGATTGTGCGAGAGATGCGATTTGATCCAGACGCGGATCAGGAACAGCTACTCTGCCTGTATTGGGCTCAATTGTGCAAAATGGATAATTTGCTGCATCGGCGGCAGCTGTTTTTGTTAACGCATTAAACAGGGTAGATTTACCTACATTTGGCAAGCCTACAATACCGCAATTAAAACCCATTTTATGTTCTCCTTTGAAACAGGATAATTAGTGACATTAATTTTTCTCTGCAGATACAGAATTTTGTGCGGGTTTAGGCGCTGGCGCAAGATAAGCAATACGCGATGCAAAGCTAGAATGGTCTGCTTCTGCCAGCTTATCAGCTTCATCACATAGTGCAGATAAAAGCTTATCTAGCCATTCCTTACGCTCAGATTGTGCAAAGTCATTAAGCACCCATTTATGCACATCTTGTTTATGTTCTGGTCTTCCAACACCAAGCCGAATTCGCCAATAATCAGCGCCCATATGCCTGTCGATATCTCTAAGCCCGTTATGCCCATTATGCCCGCCGCCTTGTTTGATGCGCACACGTCCTGCTGAGATGTCAATTTCATCATGAAAGACGCAGATATCTTGAGTGGTGATTTTATAAAAGCGTGCTGCCTCTGCGACGGCCAGACCTGACTTATTCATATAGGTGAGTGGTTTTAATAAGGTGATCTTCTCACCAGCAAGGAGGCCTTTACAGCTAGCGGCGTTCGCGGTTGTCCTCCAGCCTGAAAAACCGTATTTTTCCTGAATCATATCAACAGCCATAAAGCCAATATTATGCCTGTTTTGGGCATATGACGGACCAGGATTACCAAGGCCAACCCATAATTGCATCGCTTGTTCCTAAGCTAAAGTGTGATGGATATGGAGATGATGAGTAGCAGTCTAACGCAAGGCTTGCAATAAAAAAGGCAGGTGAAGCGTAGCCATTTAGGGTGCTTTCACCTGCCGATTTATGTATTTTCAAGAATAATGATTATTCTTCTGAAGTAGCGTCTTCTGCGCCTTCTTCTGCGTCATCATCTTCATTCTTCACACCACCACCAGGTGACTGTAATGTTGCAACTGTAAAGTCTCTGTCTGTAATGGTAGGCTCAACCCCTTCAGGAAGCGCAATCGCGCTAATGTGAATAGAATCGCCAATTTTTACACCATCAAGGTCAACGGTAATCTTTTCAGGGATTGCGTTTGCCGGACAGTTTAATTCAACTTCGTGGCGAACGATGTTAAGAACACCGCCAATACGCAAGCCAGGTGATTTTTCGTGATTGATGAATTCAACCGGAATACCAACTGCAATCTTTGAGTTTGCGCCAATACGCAGCATATCCATATGCAACGGTGCATCTGAAACAGGGTGGAATTGAATATCACGGGTTAGAACAGTTGTTGGCTTGCCATCAACCATGATGTTTAACAAACGGCCAAAAATGCCAGGCTCGTTAATCACCTTTCTTACTACTCTATCTTCAATTTCGATGCTCATCGGAGGTTGCTTGTCACCATAGATGACAGCAGGAATTCTGCCTGCGCGGCGTGCCGCACGGGCGGACCCCTTACCGACCCGAGAACGCATTTCTGCGTTAATTTCTGTAATGTCTGACATTACTGTCTCCTCTTTATGCGTTAAAGGTCTGATGACCAATAAGTTTCGCCATGCCTCCAGGGGTGCATGACGGTGGCGCATTATACACCAGAAACGCTCAGAAATTCAAGAGGATTCAGCTTCTTACAGCAGATAAGTTTATAGAAACAGGCTAGAAACAGACTTTTCTTCGTTAATCCGGATAATCGCTTCGCCTAATAAGGGGGCAATGGAAATTTGTTTGATATTGCGCGCAACCCTGAAAGCTTCGGTTGCTTGAATGGAATCTGTGGTCACGAGCGAGGTAAGCGGCGATGAGGCAATTCTAGATACCGCCCCACCTGAAAGCACCCCGTGGGTTACATATGCATCCACACTTAATGCCCCTGCATCTATCAGCGCTTTAGCGGCATTACACAACGTGCCGCCAGAATCAACAATATCATCAACCATGATACAATGTCTGTCTGACACATCACCGATAATGTTCATCACCTCAGATACACCAGCTTGTGGGCGTCTTTTGTCAATGATGGCTAAATCTGCACCAAGACGTTTTGCCAAAGCACGGGCTCTAACCACACCGCCAACATCTGGCGATACAATCATCAATTTATCGCCCTCATACCGGCTTGCAATATCTGTGGTGAAAACAGGTGCGGCATAAAGATTATCTGTTGGGATATCAAAGAAGCCTTGGATTTGGCCAGCGTGCAAATCGATAGTTAACACTCTATCTGCACCAGCTGTGGTAATTAGGTTGGCTAAAAGCTTTGCTGAAATCGGGGTTCTTGGTCCTGATTTTCTGTCTTGACGCGCATAGCCATAATAGGGAAGAACAGCGGTAATTCTGCGGGCAGAACCGCGGCGTAACGCATCTAGCGTCACCAGCAATTCCATGACATGGTCATTCGCTGGATAAGAGGTAGATTGGACAACAAATACATCCTCACCGCGCACATTTTCGTGAATTTCAACAAATACTTCCATATCTGCGAAACGACGTACATCAGCTTGCGTTAGAGGGACATCAAGGTAGGTTGCAATGGCTTCCGCCAAAGGTCTGTTGGAATTGCCTGATATGACCTTCATTGGATACACACTGTCCTTGATAGATTACATTCAATTTTTTGTAGCAGAAAGCGCAGTAGCGCTCTAGCCCCAATCACCTAAAAAACATAACTAGTGATGGGAAAAGTGATAGCAATGCTGAAGCTTTGCTTCAAGTGAAATGTGACAATTTAATTACGTTAAAATGCAAGATGCAAGCAGGCCGATAGCTAAAAACCCTATGAAAATCCAAAGATGGGGCATTATTTCTCCTCTTTGCTTGCGCCGATTGAAATGGCTGAAATTAATCTTCCTGAATCAGCTAAATTGTGATGGGTTGCCCATCTATGTGAGAAGAATCGGTCTGGGTCTGCATAGGTATCGCACTGCACATTATGCACCTGGCTAATCCCGCTCTTGGTTAGAATTTGGCTTACAAATTCAGGCAAGTCAAAAAGATAACGCTCATCCTCTGCGCCCTTATCTGGTTTCAAACAAGAAGATGCATTGTCATGATGCTTGGCTATAATTTCAGCCATCTCGGCGCCTATCTGATAGCTTTTCTGATGAATAGATGGGCCAATAACAGCGATAAGGTTTTGCGCTTTTGCCCCTAGATTAACAAGGCTTGCAGCTGTATTTTCCAAAATCCCGCCCGCCGCACCTCGCCAGCCAGCATGGGCAATACCAATGATAGGTGAGGCGGTGTCCGCAAATATAACAGGAACACAATCGGCTGTAAGCAATAACAGCATGATATCTGATTTATCGGTCACTAATGCGTCTGCATAGGGGCGATCGTTAATCGGGTCAGCTAAAGCTGCGTGAACTGTCATGCAATCTGCGCTGTGGGTTTGATACAAGGAAATGATATGCGCAGGCGTATAACCAAATGCTTGGGCGGCTAGGCGGCGGTTTTCGTGAACATTTTCAACTGTGTCTTGAGAGCCTAAACCCCCGTTTAAGCTTGTATATACATCCTGTGATACCCCGCCCAATTTAGTGAAAAATCCATGTTTGATGCGCAGATTTGTATCGCTATATTGCAGGTTCTCAAGCGCATTATGGACAAGATAGGGCAGATTGTTTGACGCTTGTTTTATCTGTGTGTCATCAGATTTAGAAAAGCCTTCAAAGGCTTCTGATAGCATAACAGAAGAAGGGTTTGAATGCATCTATCTCAGTCCTTTTGCTGCTATGGTGCGGTGCTAAATCCTGGCGGCAAACCCTCCCCTTGCGGGATAAGGCATGCTATTTTAAAAATCTGACCCATTTGGGCAGAGCTGGTCAATCTATCTAAGGCCGCAATGAGCATTCTATCCTGTTCTGGGTTATCTGCATGGCGCAATGATTCTGCGCGTTGCATAATGCCTAATTCAGTCAGGAAATCAGCTTGGCTAACAGGCCCAACAAGTCTTGCACCTGCCGCCATCGCGGTTTTTGCAAGGGCTGAAAAATCGACCAAATGGGTTAAATCTGCACTGCCAATATCCTCAAAAAAATCATGGCGCCCGTGATTTTTCACAGCCTGCAGACTATTGCCTTTGCCATCAGATTTGCCGTAATCCGCAATCAAAAGCGCCCCGCCATATCTGGCTATATGGCGTGCAAACTGTTCTAGATAAACGGTAGAGGCGGCAGAAAATTCCTGAATATCGCCAAGATTTGCTGTTTCTGGCAAATTATATGTTGCAATTTCATCTGCCGTTAACGGGCGGGTAGGGGTGAG
This sequence comes from Puniceispirillaceae bacterium (SeqCode), assembly GCA_965660095.1. GTDB lineage: Bacteria > Pseudomonadota > Alphaproteobacteria > Puniceispirillales > Puniceispirillaceae > WTJO01. The sequence goes on along the minus strand of CBFHYP010000002.1, from coordinate 190,416 downwards.
GGCGAAGGCTTCATCTTTATCTGCTACAACCTCATGCCAGCACCAACCTGATGGTGTGAAAATGGCTTGGGTTACCCCCAGCGCATCAAAAAATTCATTTGCTATCCCAAAAATAGGGCAAGGCGGAAGCTGGTCTAGGCTTGTGATAAATTGAGGCTTTGTATGTCGCGTAAAACCATGATGTGCTAGGTTTTGAATGATTTTTTCCTGATGAAAAGGGCTTTTTTCAAGCAAGATAATCTGGCTATCTGCAAGTGCAAGCTGGTGATGGTTGTACAGCCGAAGCATGTCGCACAATAATGTTCCATTACCAGGGCCAGCTTCAAAGATGGATATTTCTGTGCAAGTTGGTTTGCCATATAGCGTCCAGATATGGCCAAGAAACCCTGCAGCGATTTCACCAAAAAGCTGGCTTATTTCAGGTGCGGTGATGAAGTCCCCGTCTGCACCTATTTTCTGCCCTTGCGCGTAATAGCCATATTCAGGGTGAGATAAAACAGTCTGCATAAATATATCTAGCGGAATACTGCCATATTTATCTGCATAGTCGATTAAATGGCGTGTTAATTGTTCTTGAACAGGTTCTTTAGCAGCCTTAACAACATTATCCATTAGCAAGGGCGCTTTCTTTTGATGTTTGCCCACATCATTGCCCCACATATAACCATAGGCAGGCATAATAATTGCCCCATAGATAGGGTAAATAAAGGCAAATCAATCAAATAGCCGATATGTGCATCAGGCTCCCTTGCAAATTCGATAATATATCTTGCACCGCCATAAAACATCAGAAATAGCGCTAAGATTAGGCCATGCTGAGACCGGCTTTCTGGCTTTTTCATCTTGTGCTGATAGACGATATATAAAAGGATGAACAGCACCAGCCCCTCAAGCATTGCTTCATAAAGCTGGCTTGGGTGACGCGGGTATGGCCCTGCATTAGGAAAGACTATGCCAAAAGGCGATTCTGTGATGCGTCCATATAGCTCTGCATTGATGAAATTTGCAATTCTGCCAAAAAATAGCCCGATAGGGGCGACCATTGTAACAGCATCACCTATGCCAAGAAAAGGTAATTTGTGCCTTCGGGAAAACAGATATACGGCAAAAACCACCCCTAAAAATCCGCCATGAAAAGACATACCGCCCTGCCAAATCATAAAGATTTCGGCAGGGTTCATCAGATAGTGAACAGGTTTGTAGAAAAACACATATCCAAGCCTGCCCCCTGCTAATATACCCACCAGGCAGTAATTCAATAAACTATCTAATTGAGGAGAGGTAAGCGGCGCATTATCTTTGGCAATTTGGCGTTTGAGAACAAACCAGCCTAGCAAAAGTCCAACCATATAAGAAAGCGCATACCAGCGGATATGAAACGGACCTAATGAAAAAGCAATCGGGTCTATATGCGGAAATTCAAACACGGTAAATACCCTTTATTGCGCAATGATGATAAGTGCCAGAAATTTTAAAAACCCTGTCCAGCGCTATAATACAACTGTTGAAGGGGTGGTGCAATCTGCTAAGAGATGTATCTGCTATTCATTTTTATTCAAAAACACCTATATAGTAAAAGTGATAGCAAAGCTAAAGGCCGCACGCTTTATTGCGGCGATGTAACAAAGTGATGGAGAGCAAAGATGAAGCCCAGAGGTGAGCTTTTTTCTGATTTAACCCAAATGGTCAATGGTGCGGCATCTGCTCTTGGGGGTGTTCGGGAAGAATTAAAGGATATCAAAAGAAGCCGGTCAGAACGTTCTTTGAATGAACAAGGGCTAGTGACACGCGAAGATTTTGACGCGGCGCTTAGCAGAATTGATGCGCTTGCAGCACGAATCGTAATCCTTGAAGCACAGCTCGAATCATCTCAAGCATCTAAGCCGAAAAAACAGGCTGCTAAATCAGCAAAAGCAAAGCCGAAATCTGCAAAATAGCGCATCGTTAATATTACAAAAGCACTAATATATACCATAAAATGTGGTTCAGGTGGCCAAAAACACTAAATATTGTGGTTTGAGCTTTTCAAGGTTTTGACTCTCTGATAGGATTAGGCATCTTATTCTCATCGAAAGAATGGCCTATGTCCTTTTCATCACAAGCAGAAGAAATGCGGTTCGAGGAAGCACGCGCAGAGCATCCAATTAAGCTTGCGTCTGAGCTTGTGGTGCAGCAAGACTGGTTTTTTCGCCAGACTTATGCAGATGCGTTGCTTGTCGATATTCCAGGTAAGTTTGGGCAATACCAGCTGAAGCTAGAATGGGATAGGCTAAATCAAATGCTCTATTTCAAATGCGTGCTGGAATTGGATGTACCGCCGCAAAAATTATCCCATATTGCGCTATCATTAATGCTATTGAATGAAGAGCTTAGCTTGGGGCATTTGCTGATCACCTCAGAAAGCCATGAGGTGCAGATGCGGTACGCGCTTAACTTGCATGGCGCAGGTGGTGCAACACCAGCACAAATGCAAGATGTGCTCAGCCTGATTATTGAACAGGTGGAAATGGCAAGTTCAGCTTTATATCAAGTGCTGAACTCAGATAATTTAGCGCCGCACGCTACACGCCTTGCGATGATGGAAGTTGCTGGCGAAGCGTAAGCTAGCTGTGCACCCCCTTAGGTAATCCATTTCAGGTATCATCTATTGAATTCAGGCTAGCTAAGATTTTTTAGCTAGTCTGTTTTGCATTATACACCCTGTTGGTCTAGGGTTACGGTGATAAACGCTGTTCAACTAAAGGGGCTAAAATGCGAGTTTGTCTAATTGGTTATGGAAATATGGGAAGCGTAATGCTAGCAGGATGGCTGGCAAAAAATGAACGTGATGAATTTATTGTAATTGAGCCCTTTTTCAAGCCAGAAGAAAGGCGGCGGCTAGAAGAAAATGCATCTGTGCAGTGTTTCGAGAATGGTGCTAGCTATTCAGATACAGCTGAAATAGATGTTGTTGTACTTGCTGTAAAACCTCAGGTGATGGGTGAGGTGCTTGCATCATGTCAGCATATTGGCGGGGCAAATACCGTCTTTTTATCTATCGCGGCTGGCTTATCGCTAGCGGTGTTACACAGCTTTATTCCGCAAAGTAACGCCATTATCAGAGCGATGCCAAACTCGCCAGCAAAAGTACAGATGGGCATTACGGCGTTAATACCAACACCTGCTGTAACAGATAAAATGATGGCAGAGGCGCATCAATTGCTTGAAGCTTCAGGCGAAGTTGTCACCATTTCAGATGAAAAGCTTATGGATGCTGTCACAGCTGTTTCAGGTTCTGGCCCTGCATATGTTTTCCATCTGGTAGAGGCGATGGCACAAGCAGGAGAGAGGCTTGGTTTAGACACTGAAACAGCGATGAAATTGGCACGGCAAACCGTGATCGGAGCCGGCCAGTTGATGTTACATGATGCATTGCCAGCATCTGAGCTTCGCGCGAACGTCACCTCAGAAGGCGGCACCACCGCTGCTGCATTACAGGTGCTGATGGCAGAAAATGGATTAAGCAGATTGATGGGTGAAGCTATCGAAGCGGCACGTGATAGAGGGATTGAGTTAAGTAAGGGCTAAATTTAGTGCAGCCGCGCTTGTCAGTACTCTGTATAGCCGCCATATTATTTATATTACCCATCGTACCGATTAGCATAGGATAGTGGCATGACGGCAGATGCTGAATTAGATAAAAAAATCTGTGATGTATTTTGGCAGATGCTTGAAGTTCAAGACCTGTCTGCTTTTGAGATGGCAGCATTTGCCCAAGAAACGGGATGCACACCAGAGCAGCTTGCTATCCGAGCCGCAGACCCCCATCAGCTGTGCTGCTTTGTTCTGGAATATTATGATCGGGTTGCATTAGAGGAATCTGCATTAGATTTTGCTGACGCTGGCGATGCCACCACCTATGAAAAAATTTTAGAAGGGCTAATCCACCGTTTTGAAGTGCTCGCGCCTTATCGTAAGGGGTTTGAAAAACTGCACCAGCATTGTTTGCGTCAGCCAATGCTTGGGGTGATGCTATCTTTTCAGTTGCAGGGAACAATTGGAAAATTGCTTTCCTTAAGCGGTGATAATTCTAGTGGGCTGATTAGAATGGCACGGATAAAAGGCATCTTTGGGGTGCTCATGCGGGTGCGCAAAACATGGCTTACAGATGAAAGTGCTGATTTGTCCCAAACCTTGAATGTGCTGGATAAAACACTTCGCGATGCGCAAGAATGGGCAGTAAGCTTGCGGGTGCTTTCAGCAGATGAAGCACATCAGGAAAGCGAATAAGCCCCCTTCATATCATTTCCATAAATTCACCAGATTAAGAGAGATATTTCCATGTCAACGCAGAAGCGTAAGCCAGAAATTGAATATGATGATTTTGCAAAAGTTGATATTCGGATAGGCACGATATGCGCAGCTGAACCTTTTCCTGAGGCGCGCAAACCTGCCATCAAGCTTCAAATTGATTTTGGCGATGAGATTGGGATTAAAAAGTCCTCTGCGCAAATTACCGAAAATTACACGCCAGAGGAACTAATCGGCATGCAAGTGCTAGCAGTTGTAAATTTTCCGCCCCGCCAAATCGGCCCTTTTATGTCGGAGGTTTTGACCTTAGGGCTAAATGATGCCCAAGGTCATGTTGCGCTTGTCAGTGCAGAAAAAACAATCCCTAATGGCAGTTTTCTGCATTAATGGCAAGCGCTACACAGGAAGATTAATCAGGACACGCAAACCGCCAAGGGGGGAGTCGTGTAAGCTTAGCTCGCCACCATGGCTAAGGACAATATCATTGGTGATTGCCAAACCAAGCCCTGTACCACCAGTTTCTTTATTTCTGGATTGCTCACCCCTTACAAAGGGGCGCAAAGCATCATTTTTAAATTCATCAGGAATGCCAGGCCCATCATCATCAATGAAAATAGACACCACATCATTGCGGTATTTTGTACGAACTTCAGTATAGCTGGCATAGCGCAACGCATTACCAATAACATTTTCAAGCGCCCTTTTCATGGCTTGAAGACGCATTGGAAAATCGGGCAAAGGCATATCTGGCTGTCTCAGAACAAGCTTGCCTTTATGGGTGCGCTCAACATTCGATTTTATGGTAGTAAGCAATTCAGTGATATTTGCGGTCGCGGTTTTCTCAGCACCCTCGCCTTTGGCAAAGGCTAGATACCCATCAATCATCTGCTCCAGCTCGTCAATATCTTGCTGAAGCTCTTTGCTTTCTTGGGTTTGCGGCATCAGGGCAAGTTGCAACCGCATACGGGTTAACGGGGTGCGTAAATCATGACTTACCCCCGCTAACATAGATGTTCTTTCGGTGAGTTGTCGGTTAATCCGGTGCCGCATAGCAGCAAAAGCACGCCCCACCAGACGCACTTCTTTAGCCCCTTGAAGATGCCAGTTATCTGCCTGTCTTCCCATCCCTAGCTGGCGGGCAGCATTGGCAAGGGAAATAATAGGCCGAACCTGTGCCTGCATAAATAACAAGGCGATACAAAATAAAAATATCGAACTGCCAACAGTCCAGCCAAAAAATGCCCAGCTTGTTGAACTGATAAGTCGCTTTCGGCCAGCGCGTAACTCAAGTACCCCTTCGGCAAGCTGGATGTGAATAAGAATAAAATCAGGGTCTGAAGTTAAATCAATCCACCAAGGATATTGCACTTTACCCCCTAGCACCCCTGCAAAGGCTTCTTCTGCGTAAGGGGCTGAGGCTTGGGGTTCAGTATAGGGGGTAATAATTTGGTCTTTGATAAAATCCAGCCTGATATCAGAAAAACGAAAGGCTTCAATTGACAGTGTTCTGAGGCGTTGCTCATCTGGGTTAGCGCCAGCTTGCGATACAATATAATCTACATCCCCTGCAAGGGAAGCTGCCATTTGGCGCGTTACAGAATCCCAATGTCTTTCATAGAAGATAAATATTGTAACAACTTGCACCAAAATCATCGGCACGAGAATGATGAAAAGCATTCTGCCAAATAGGGTTTTGGGCATGTAATTTCTGAGTTGCATGATGCGTATCGTTGATGGTTAAAGCGAGCTTATTGGTCTGTGCGTAGTTGCCAGCCTGCACCTCTTATGGTTTGCAGCAATACAGGAAAACGCGGGTCAGCTTCTATTTTAGTACGCAAACGTGCAATAGCAACATCAATCGAACGTCCCTTCATTCTGCCGCCAAGCATGGATGAAATATCTTCACGCGATAAGGTTTGGTTGGTGTTTTCAACAAAACAGCGCACTAATTCTTGCTCAGCCGTGGTGATATGAACCCGCTTCCCGCCTACGCTAAGGATGTTGGTTTTCAAATCATAGGTGAAATCACCAAAGGTAATCAGCGTGGTGTCTGCTGGTGTGCTTTGTCTTCTATCTAGAATATTCCGGATGCGGAGGATTAATTCGCGTGGCTCAAATGGCTTGGACATATAATCATCTGCACCTGTTTCAAGCCCATCAATTCTATTTTCAGCTTCAGATAGTGCGGTCAGAAATAATGCAGGAATATCTGAATTTTGTTTGATGCTGGTAAGGAACTCAAGCCCTGTTTCCTCCGGCATCATCACATCAATGACAAGCAAATCAAACGCTGTACTTTGCATAAAAGCGCGCGCCTGTTGGGCATTTTCAGCATCTGTTACCATAAAGCCACTTTCCTCTAAGAAGCGACGCAACAAATCACGCAACCGTGCATCATCATCAATTACAAGAATGTGGGGCTGTTCTGTCATCAGCTAACCTGCCTATATAAAGCCTCTATTTATTTAAAGGTGGTACTTTCCTCGTCGCTTATCAACCTAGCTAAAATATCTTGAAAGCCTTTGACAGCATCTGCGCCTTGGTCTGAATAGGCTTTTGCAAACCGTTTACATTGAACATCTGTTAATCGTGCTTCTAATTCAATACCTTTTGGCGTTAACGAAAGTAGCCTCTGGCGTTTGTCGCGCTCGCCCTGCTTTTGGGTAATGAATTCTTCTTCTAACAGATGGGAAAGTACACGGGAAAGAGACTGTTTCGTGATTTTCAAGATGGATAAAAGCTCGCTTACGGTCATGCTAGGTTTGCGGCCAACAAAATAAATCACCCTGTGATGCGCACGCCCCAATCCTATTTCTGAGAGAATGACATCAGCCTCGTTGGTGAAATCCCGATAGGCAAAGAATAATAATTCAATAGATTTGCGCAATTCCTGCTTTCGCAAAAAAAGTCCTTTTTGAATATGTTGGCTTTGTTTCATTTTGAGGCTCAAAATTTATGTCAGCTTTGTTGACCAATAATAATGATCCTGCTAAAAAAAGAAAGTTGAAAAACAAAAATTGCAAAATTTGATGCTGTATTGAACTATTTGTTCGTGCGCAGCCCTCATTTAAGGAGACAAATAGATGGCATTAATTCCGTTTGATGACCGAGATGGTCTGATTTGGATGAATGGTGAAATGATGAGTTGGCGAGATGCAAGAACGCACACTTTGACCCATGCGTTACATTATGGCAGTCAGGTTTTTGAGGGTGAGCGTGCTTATGGGGGCAAAATTTTTAAGTCTGATGAGCATACTAAACGCCTGCGTCAAAGCTGCAAATATCTTGATTTTGATTTGCCTGTTTCAGATCAGGAATTAAATGATATCAAAGATGCTGTTTTGGCAGAAAATAATATTGTTGACGGCTATATTCGGGCTTTTTGCTGGCGCGGTTCTGAAATGATGGCGATTTCAGCACAGATGACAACCATTCATCTGGCGGTTGCGGCGTGGCAATGGCCAAGCTATTTTGACCCAGAGACAAAAATGAAGGGCATTACCCTTGATATTGCAAGCTGGCGCCGGCCAGCCGCAGAATCAGCACCAGTGCATGCAAAGGCAGCTGGCTTATATATGATTTGTACACTGTCAAAACATGAAGCAGAGCGTAAAGGGTTTCAAGATGCGCTGATGCTTGACTATAGAGGCTATGTTGCTGAAGCAACTGGTGCAAATGTGTTCTTTTTGATGGATGATGGCAAACTTCATACCCCAACTGCAGATTGCTTTTTAAATGGCATCACGCGTCAGACCATTATTGATCTTGCGAAGGAACAAGGTTTAGAAGTGGTTGAACGTCATATCAAGCCAGAAGAATTGGCTAATGCTAAGGAATGTTTCTTAACAGGTACTGCAGCAGAGGTGACACCTGTATCGCAAATTGGCGACTATAAATTCACCCCAGCCCAAGTAACGCGCAACCTCGTTGATGGTTATACTGCGCTGGTTAATCGCTAAGAAAAACGGATAGGCGGGTTTTTAGAGATGGTTACGGGCGGCATAGAAATATTGCCAGCCTGTAATCACCGTCATTGCTGCAGATATCCATAATATTACAAGCCCCACACTTCCCACACTATCTGGGATTTGGGCGGCAGGCGCACCAATCAGACAGCCAATCGCCGTCATCTGTGCGGCTGTCTTCCATTTCGCAAGTAGCGTAACAGGCATCACAATTTCATCAGCTGCCAAATATTCGCGCAAACCAGAGACTAAAATCTCGCGGAATAGAATAGCTAATGCAGGAAGCATGAATAGCAAATCTGCACCCCGATAAGCGGCAAGCCCAATTAGACATCCTGCGACCAGAAGCTTGTCAGCAATAGGGTCGAGCATTCTGCCCATAGGAGAGATAACCTGCATTTGGCGCGCAAGATAGCCATCTAGCCAGTCTGAAATAGAGGCAATTAGAAAAAGCACTAAAATCGTTAGCCCATATTCCGGCAATGTGGTGAATATCATAACAGAGATCACAGGGGCAAGAATGACCCTTATCAGCGTGATAATATTTGGCAAATGCCGCATCATGTTATGACACCTTTCAGGTGAGCTAGGGGTGCTTTCACAGCAATGATATCTTCGTTGTCACTATATGCTTGATATATAGGTTTGGTAAAGAGCAGATTATTGTTGTTTTTCGTGAAACCAATCATAGATTTCTTGTGCCCTTGCAGCTGATATTCCTTCAACAGATTGCAGGTCGCGCACGCCAGCGCGAGATACTGCTTTTGCAGAGCCAAAATGTTCAAGAAGTGCCTTTTTGCGCTTTGCCCCAATGCCAGGAAGATTATCAAGTGGGTTTGTGAAAGCTTGTTTTGTGCGTCTAGCGCGGTGACTGCCTATCGCAAAACGGTGTGCTTCATCACGCAGGCGTTGCAGAAAATGCATCGCAGGGCTGTCTGGGGGGAGGGTAAACATATCACGGCCTTCAATATGAAATTGTTCTCTGCCTGCGTTTCTGTCTGGACCTTTTGAGATTGCCACCACAGCAATATCATCTACGCCAAGTTGCGACATGACCTCAATTGCTGCACTTAATTGCCCTTTGCCGCCATCAATTAAAAGCAAATCTGGCCAGCTATTATTTTCTCTATCTGGGTCCTCTTTTATCGCGCGCTCAAATCGCCGATAGAGCATTTGCCGCATCATCTCAAAATCATCCCCTTGATTTACGGCATATGGCCCTTCATCTTTCATGTTGAATTTACGATAAGCGGATTTCACAAATCCTTGGCGGTCTGCAACCACCATGCCGCCAACTGCATGTGCCCCTTGGATATGTGAGTTATCGTAGATTTCAATTCTTTCAGGTTCTTCTTCTAAAAATAACGATTCTGATAAGGCTGCAAAAAGCCTATTTTGGGAGGCGGATTCAGCAAATTTTCGATTCAGTGCTTCATGTGCGTTGCGTTGTGCCATGTCCATTAATTGTTTGCGTGCACCGCGCTTTGGAATAGAAATTTCTATTTTATGCTGGGCGGTATGCGCCAATGCTTGGGCGATAAGCTCTGCCTGTTCTGGCATATGGCTTAGCAATAATAGCTTTGGGGCGATGCGTTCTGCATAAAATTGGCCTAAGAAAGCGGCCAGAATATCTTCTGACGTGCTTGCGGCCTCATGTTTAGGGAAGAATGAGGTATTGCCATAATTTGTGCCAGCACGCACAAAGAAAACTTGGATACAAGACTGCCCGCCTTGGGTGGATAAGGCAATGATATCGGCATCAGACAAGCCTTGCATATTAATATCTTGATTAGCTTGAATGGCGGTAAGTGCCCGAATTCTATTTCGCCATAATGCAGCTGTTTCAAAATCAAGCTTATCTGAGGCTTCTTGCATTAGCCCTGCATATTCTTTCTGCACTTGGTCAGATTGGCCAGAAAGAAACAAGGCAGCATTCTCTACCTGATGGCTATATTCTGCAGGGCTTACATGCCCGACACAAGGTGCGGTACATCTTTTGATCTGATATTGTAAGCAGGGTCTGCTTCTGGCAGAAAAATAGCTATCTGAACAGGTGCGAAGCAGAAATGCGCGTGACAGGGTGGTAACTGTTTTATTAACCGCGCTTGCAGATGCAAAAGGCCCAAAGTAAGAGCCTTTCTGGCGTTGTACGCCACGATGTTTAGTTAATTGCGGATAAGGATGGTTTTGGGTGAGCAGAATATGCGGAAAGCTTTTATCATCTTTAAGCAGAATATTATATCGCGGTTTTAGCTTTTTGATGAGATTTGATTCAAGCAGCAATGCCTCAACTTCAGTTTCGGTAACTGTAATCTCAAGCTTAACGGTTTCTGATACCATCCGCATGAGCCTGCTCGATAAACGGTTTGGTTGGGTGTAGCTTGATACGCGCTTTGCAAGCTGGCGAGCCTTGCCGACATAAAGGCTGTCCCCATCTGCATTGAACATCCGATAAACACCTGGATTCAAAGGCAGGGTTTTTACCTGCGCTTTGAGATAAGCTAACCCTCTTGAAAAATCAGCCTCTGGGTGGGCTGTCTCTTGGGTTTCTTCATGCGTTGGGGTTTCTATATCCGTCATGCTCATAGCTATATTCTTATATCTCTGAGGTTAATGTAGTCAGAAAAGCGTGAAAATACATCATGCCGAATCACTTTTAATGGAATTCAGTAAAAAAGGGGGAAAAACTTATCCCATTTACCTGTGGATAACTCTGTGGAGTGTAGCGGGCTATTTTACAAAAAAATGAGGTAAATCAAACTTCTTTACCATTTTGCACAAAAAAAAGGCAAAAATAAAAAACATTTAAAATCATATAGTTAACGTGTGTCAAATAAAAAACATACGCGAAAATCGTTAAAATGTTCACAATTATGGCAAAAATATTACCAAAATAAGCGAATTGTGCATAAATTTACAATCTATAGGGTGATTTCGGCCAAGATGAATAGCCCATACAGCCCGACAAAGCTGATTCCCGTTTTAAATCCAAGTTTCTTCTGGCTGAAAATAAGCCAAGCAAGTAGTCCGATGGATGTTAAGAAAAATCCAAAAGCGGGGCCAATTAAGGCAGGGCTGGCTGGAAGCGGGGTTACGATAAGGGTAATCCCAAGAACAATAGCGATATTAAACATATTTGAGCCGATAATATTGCCAATGGCCATATCACTACGCTTGTTCAAAAGACTCGCCGCAACAGCTGTAATTTCTGGAAGGGATGTTCCAATAGCCACAATAGTGACCCCGATAACAGCTTGTTCAATGCCAAAATCATCTGCCATTAACACCGCAGCTTGCACCATATAATCAGCGCCTAATACCAATCCTACTATCGTGATGATGGTGATACATGCTGAAAGGGGCAGGCCAAATTGCGGGGCTTCTGCTGAAACTTCATCCCCCTGCCTTTCGGATGGTTTTTGCGGCTGTTGTTCAGGGGTGTTCTGGGTATGGCTGCGTGAATAAAAGACGAACATGCTGATAAGAAAAGCTGCCGCCCAGAAGCGTTCACCCCCACTATCCCAATCTAAAAACAGGATAATGCCCGTTATCAGAGTCAATGCAAGAAGCAGGCTGGCATCTTTTCTATCCTGAGCATTATTGATATTGATAGGCAGAATAAGCATCCCAATCCCGCCGACAAGGAAGATGTTGGCAATGTTTGAGCCGACTATATTTCCCCATGCAATGTCAGGGTTACCTGTAAAACCTGCATCAAGGCTAACCAGCAATTCAGGTGCCGAGGTTCCGCCAGCAATCACAATAGATGCAATAAATCTGGCGGGAAGCTTGATATGTGTCGCAAAAGACACCGCAGCAGGAATAAGCCAATAGCCGCTAAGCAATAAGATAGCAAGACCGATGCTGAAGTTGAAGGCAAGCAGTAAATCCATGAAAAAGGACACCTAAAAGACCAAGAGTAAGGGGGGCAAAAAATATGCAGCCAGCTAGAAAAATAGAGTATGTATTTGAAAAGGGTAGTGGTTTAACGTTTACATTATGCTTTAAAAGTTAAAAGTGGGCGGATAGGCACTAAATCACAAGTGGTGATTGCCGCGATTTATAACGCTTTTATGAAAAGGGACAAGTTAATTATGTCGTTCAGTCTGTCTGAACATGCAAAAGACAGGCTAGCTATTGCGATGCTGTTTGTCTCTCCTGCGTGTTTTGCAACAAATATGATCATTGCGCGGGCTATGGCTGATATTTTCCCGCCTGTTTCTATGGCCGTGTTTCGGTGGGGGCTGGTGGCTTGTTTGTTGGGGCTGTGGTTGTGGCCGGTGCTGATAAAGCATAGGGTTGCGTTGGCGGCAGAATGGAAAAGCCTAGTATTTCTGGGCGGGCTTGGGATGGGCTTATGTGGGGCGCCAATTTATATTGCAGGCACCCTCACCACTGCAACAAATATCGGGCTGATTTATGCAGTATGCCCTATCTTAGTGTTATTGTTTGGTGTGCAGGTGAAGGGCGCAAAAAAGCTAACCTTTTTGCAAATATCTGGGATGTTTGCAGGGTTTTTTGGGGTGATTACCATTTTAGTCGAAGGCTCAATGATGCGGCTGTTCGAGCTAGCTTTTAATCGCGGCGATTTGCTGGTGATATTAGGCACGGTGGCATTCGCGCTATATTCTTTGGGTCTGAAATATATTCCATCAGCCCTGCCTGCGATGGTGCGATTTGGCGTGATGGCATGCGCAGGCGCGCTGTGGCATCTGCCGTTTTTATGGTATGAGATTTTTGCACAACAGCTTGTTGTATCCTTTAGCTGGGCTATAGTTGGGATTATTTTTCTGCTTGTGTTTGTCTCCTCTATTGGGGCGTATCTTTCATACGGATTGATTGTCGAAAGATTGGGCGCGGAAAGAGCTGCGTTGGTGTTATATATCTCCCCCCTATATAATGCCGGATTTGCAGTGCTGATTTTATCTGAAGATATTCAGCTATTCCATATTATCGGAACCGTGCTGATTTTAGGCGGCTTGTACCTCTCAACAGGTGCAAAAAAGCACTCCCTCAAAGGCTAAAAAGTCACCTTTAATGGCATCACTCTATTTTGATTTTTTTGGACGCCTTCCAGATGGCGGCTGAACTGGTGCGTCAATTTCAGCACCTTGAGAGGTGTAATTTGATTTTGCGGAAGCAGCCATGCCAGGGGCATCTAGGCCTAATTCTTTTGCTTCAAGCCTTCTGAGCTCATCACGCAGTCTTGCGGCTTCTTCAAATTCAAGATTTGCTGCAGCATCTCGCATCTGTGTTTCAAGCTCAGCAATAATGGTTTTCAAATCCTTGCCTTGCAGATTTTTCCCGCCAGCAACCTTTACGTTCACATGGTCAGCCCGCTCATACACAGAATCCAAAATATCTGCGATATCCTTTTTGATGGTTTGCGGGGTAATCCCGTTTGCTGCGTTCCATTCCATCTGTTTGTGGCGTCTACGTTCTGTCTCCTCTAGCGCATAACGCATAGAATCGGTGATTTTGTCTGCATATAGCACCACCCGTCCTTCTGCATTTCTAGCCGCCCTGCCGATAGTTTGGATAAGCGAGGTGCGCGAGCGCAAATAGCCCTCCTTATCAGCATCTAATATGCCAACAAGGGCGCATTCAGGGATATCTAGCCCCTCACGCAACAAGTTAATGCCGATTAGCACGTCAAATACGCCTAAACGTAAATCACGAATGATTTCAATACGTTCAAGCGTATCTACATCCGAATGGACATAGCGTACTTTAATCCCTGCTTCATGCATATATTCGGTAAGTGCCTCAGCCATTTTCTTGGTGAGGGTGGTAACCAGAACGCGCGTGCCATTAGCCGCAGCATTTCTGCATTCTGAGATAATGTCATCTACTTGGGTTTCGGTTGGGCGCACTTCACAGACCGGGTCAATTAGCCCTGTTGGTCGGACGATTTGTTCAGTAAACACGCCGCCTGTTTGTTCTAGCTCCCAATTTCCAGGTGTGGCTGAGACATGGATTGTCTGTGGTCTGAAACGCTCCCACTCCTCAAACTTAAGAGGACGGTTATCCAAACAGGATGGTAGCCTAAACCCATATTCAGACAGGGTGGATTTACGCGCAAAGTCCCCTTTATACATCGCGCCAATTTGCGGCACGGTCACGTGGCTTTCATCGATTACCAACAATGCATTTTCAGGCAAATATTCAAACAGGGTTGGCGGCGGCTCACCAGGGGCTCTGCCTGAAAGATAGCGAGAATAATTCTCAATACCTGAACAACTGCCTGTGGCCTCGATCATTTCCATATCAAACTGGGTGCGTTGCTGAAGACGTTGGGCTTCAAGCAGCTTGCCAGATGTGTTAAATTCTTCCAGCCTGCCTGTTAATTCAACACCAATATGTTTAATGGCCTGCTGTAATGTGGGGCGCGGCGTGACATAGTGCGAGTTCGCAAATATCGTGATTTTTGGCAAGGCAGAGGTTTTCTCCCCCGTAAGCGGATCAAACTCTCTTATATCTTCAATTTCTTCCCCAAACAGGCTAATGCGCCATGCCCTATCTTCTAAGTGGGCAGGGAAAATTTCAACATTATCGCCGCGCACCCGAAACGTGCCGCGCACGAAATTTACATCATTTCGCTTATATTGCAGCTCAGTAAGGCGCCGAAGCAGGGATTGACGCTCTATCTCATCGCCAGTGGCAAGGCGCATTGTCATTGTGGAATAGGTTTCAACAGAACCAATGCCGTAAATGCACGAAACAGAAGCAACAATAATGACATCATCACGTTCTAGTAAGGCACGTGTTGCTGAATGGCGCATTCTGTCAATTTGCTCGTTAATGGTGGATTCTTTTTCGATATATAAATCTGTTCTGGGAACATATGCTTCTGGCTGATAATAATCATAGTAAGAGACAAAATATTCCACTGCATTTTCAGGAAACAGCGCTTTCATTTCCCCATAAAGCTGGGCTGCCAATGTTTTATTTGGCGCTAATATTAAGGTAGGGCGCTTTACTTCTTCAATAACATGGGCAATGGTGAAGGTTTTCCCTGAGCCTGTTACCCCAAGAAGCACTTGGTCTTGTTCATGCTGCTGTATACCTGAGATAAGCTCTTTGATGGCGTTCGGCTGATCGCCATTTGGTGCAAATTCAGACACCAGCGTAAAATCAGCAGGTTGTGGCACCCTGTCCATTAACAGAGGCTCATCTGGTATAATCGTTTCAGCCATAGCAGTATTTTCAGTTCCCATAGCCTTAAAATAGTCGGATTAAGCCTGCTTGACCAGTGCTAGCCGGTGGGCAGATAGATTTTCTGCCTATAAAGCAAGCTTAGGCAGGCTAATGATGCTGCATAAAGCCTGAATTAGGTTTCATCATGATAAAAAATCAGCTACAAAACATCTGTTTAATCCTATGATGAAACATTGTTTCACAAGGTGTGTGCAAGATTTAAGGCGGAAAAGGACTATCATCATGATCGCAGACAGGCTATCGAAAATTAAGCCTTCACCCACAATTGCTGTATCAAATATGGCTGCTGAAATGAGAGCTGCTGGCCAAGATGTTATTGGGCTAGGCGCTGGCGAGCCAGATTTTGATACCCCCGAACATGTAAAACAGGCCGCTATCCAAGCGATGGCCGATGGCAAAACGAAATATACAGCAGTCGATGGTATCCCACAGCTCAAGCAAGCGGTTGTTGATAAGTTCGCGGCTGAGAATAATATCCAATGTAGCACCGATATGGTTACTATCGGTACAGGCGGCAAACAGGTGCTATATAATGCGCTTATGGCTACTTTGAATCCAGGGGATGAGGTGATTATACCTGCACCTTACTGGGTGTCTTATCCAGATATGGTGCTATTGGCAGAAGGCACACCTGTGACGGTTGATTGCCCACAGCAAAGTGATTTTAAACTCACCGCAGCAGCGCTAGAAGCTGCGATTACCAAAAACAGCAAATGGCTTATTCTGAACAGCCCTTCTAACCCAACAGGGGCTGGATATACTGCGGCAGAATTAGAAAAGCTGGCTGAAGTTGTTCGCAAGCATGAACATCTGCATGTGATGGTCGATGATATGTATGAACATCTTGTATATGATGGTTTTGAATTTGCGACATTGGCGCAAGTTGCACCTGATTTGCAAAGCCGTATCTTAACCATTAATGGCGTGTCCAAATCCTTCTGCATGACAGGTTGGCGTATTGGATATGCCACAGGCGATAAAGCGCTTATCAAAGCGATTGCAAAGATACAGTCACAATCCACATCAAATCCAAACTCAATAGCACAATGGGCTGCGGTTGCAGCACTCAATGGTCCGTTGGATTTTATGGCAGAAAATCTAAAACATTTTGCCCATCGCAGACAGCTTGTAACCTCGCACCTAAATCAAATTGAAGGGGTGAATTGTTTCATCCCGCAAGGCGCATTCTACGTCTATCCTTCTGTTGCAGGATTGATGGGACGCAAAACACCTGATGGCAAGATATTAGAAACAGATGGCGATTTTGTAAGCTATTTGCTTGAAAGCCAGGGCGTTGCAACGGTGCAAGGTACAGCATTTGGACTAGCCCCGCATTTCCGTATTTCCTATGCGACAAGCACAGAAGTATTGGAAGACGCGATGGCCCGTATTACCAAAGCCTGTAATGCGCTAAGCTAAAAAATTCGATACTATTTGGTCTAACTTTGAGGCAGGCAATCCTATCTGTTGCCTGCCTCAAAATTGCCTTAAATCCCATGCATCCTATATTCTGATAATAAACAGGGAGGCTGTGCCTCTTCCCACGCGACGAACACAACAACATATTTGGAGCATACTTGCCATGTTGATCAAAAATAAGAAGGGTTGGGAGTTAAAAGAATGCCATGCCACAGATGAGGCGGTATGGATGCAGCGCAGACAAATTCTTGCAGCGATGGGGGTAATGGGCACCGGTCTGGCAGTGTCCCCCTTTACATCCGCATTCGCCGCACCGATTTCTGGTTTTCCGGCGCCAAGAAATGACAAATACACATTAGACAGACCAATAACGCTAGAAGAAGAGGCAACTACCTATACCAATTTTTATGAATTTGGTTCTTCAAAAAATATCTGGCGTGCCGCACAAAAGCTTCAAACAGACCCCTGGATGGTGACCATTGACGGGCTTGTTGAAGAAGAAATGCAGATAGATGCAGCAGATTTAATTGCCAAGATAGGCGGACAGGAAGAGCGGCTTTATCGCCACCGTTGTGTGGAAGCCTGGGCAATGGCAGTGCCGTGGACTGGTGTGGAAATGAGCAAGCTGGTGAAATTTGCTAAGCCAACTTCTGACGCTAAATTCATCAGAATGGAAACCTTCTTAGACCCGAAAGTGGCGCATGGTCAGCGTCAATCGTGGTATCCTTGGCCGTATGTTGAGGGCGTAACACTCGATGAAGCAATGAATGAGCTTGCTTTCATTGGAACGGGGCTTTACGGCAAGGGGCTTGAGAAACAAAATGGTGCGCCTTTGCGGTGTGTGTTGCCGTGGAAATATGGATTTAAGGGCATTAAATCGATTGTAAAATTCACCTTTACAGATAAACCACCTGTGAGTTTTTGGGAGCAGTTGAACGAAAAAGAATATGGTTTCTGGGCTAATGTGAACCCTGAAATCGATCATCCGCGCTGGTCGCAAGCCACCGAAAGAATGCTTGGCACAGATGAGCGCATCCCTACACTCATTTATAATGGATATGAAGAACAGGTTGCAGGGCTATATGCCAATATGGATGGGCTAGGCGACAGATTATTCCGCTAAGGGGTAGGACTTAGCCGCTGAAAAACCTGCGCGGCGATATCATCCATTTCATCCAGCTTAGGCGGGGCGGTTTTTAGTGCCTCCCCGCCTATAATTTTTTCTAAAGCTTGGGTATACCCTGCCTGCTGCATATGGGTATGAAAAGATGTTAGCCGCTTTGAAAGTGGGCTAATTGGCGCAGTTAAGACAGGTTTTCCAGTAATACAAGCCTCAGTTGTCATATTCACGGAATCTGAAGTCACCACAATAATATCTGCTTTAGCAAGCGCAAAAAGATAGGGGTTGGTGCTATCATCCTGCCATAGGGTGAAGGGGGTATCACCTGCATATGTGTGCAGCTTTTGCGTAATCGAAGTGGTTAATTCAGTCCCGCTTCTTCTAGAGGGGATTACCAACAATTGTGCCTGATGGTGTGCTGCAAGCTGGCAAAGATGTGCGATAAATTTATCTAGCAAATCAGGCTCGATATTCCCTGATTTTGAGCTTCCGCCAAGCATGCAAGCAATAAAACGACCCTGTGGCAAAGCACTGTGTGAGGCGCTGTGTGCAGGGGTTAAATCTTCCGCGCGAATACGGTTCAGTGAGCCTGTGCTCACAAGCACATTAGGGGCAGAAGCCTGTGCAAGCGGGTCATGTTTTGGCACAATCAAAAGGTCGAAATATTCAGCTGAGATACGCGGGTCTTGAATATGGACAGTCTTGGTTTTGCCCCCAGAACGGCGCCTAACGCCAATCGAAATACCGGCCATGCGCCTGCCTGTGGTAATCAGTAAGTCAGGGTATATTCTACGCTTTAACCAATCAGGCTCCCTGCCTAAGGTAAGCTGCCAGCCTGGAATATTTGCCAGCCTTGGAAAGCTTCTTAATAAAGGGGTTGGGATTGCCCTAATATCGTCTGCGTCAATATCCATCGCCCGAATAAGCGCCAAAGATTGAGATAGCATACCCATTGTCCCATCTGAGATGACCCATGCTGTGTGCGGCCAGTTTGGATTGGAAGATATGCTCGCGCTGTTCAGGCTGAAATTCATTAAACGATGCTCATATTCTGTTCTTACACCACAGAGTATTATTAGATTTAATTTAGCCTTAATTGCTAAGGCAGAGGCTTATAAGTGGTGATTTACCATAAATTTTAATCATTTATTACTTTTTTTTGTAATATTCTTGCGCAAACCTTTGTCAGTTCATATGATGGCAGGTGAAAAATTATACAGATTGAGATTCAGAATGAGCAAGAAATTCAAGCTAGATTCGATAGATAGGCGCATTCTTCATGACCTCCAAAAAGATGGCCGTACCACAAATGTTGAATTGGCAAAAAATGCGGGCATTTCTGCCCCGCCTTGCTTAAGGCGTGTCCGAACCTTAGAAGAAGAAGGCATTATTAAAGGATACCACGCTGATATAGACCCTGAAGCTTTAGGCTATGCGGTAACCATTTTTGCATTTGTAGGGCTTACATCCCAAGCAGAGGCAGACCTTCAGCAATTTGAAGAGCTTGTCTCAGGCTGGGAGAATGTCCGCGAATGTAATATGCTGATGGGCGAGACAGATTTCTTGCTGAAAATTGTTGCCCATGATTGGGATGATTTTCAACGGTTTCTCACCACAAAATTAACCCCTGCACCAAATGTGAGCCATGTGAAAACAGCCCTGTCTATCCGCTCACGCAAGAATTTGCCTGGCGTTCCAATTCATAATGACGGTAGTGAAGGGGCAGGTGAATAGCTAGCCTATCTTTGCTATTCTGAAATAAGCTCAATCGACACTATTTCATATGGGTGTGCGCCACGAGGTGTGCGCACTTCAACAGAATCGCCAACAGATTTGCCAATTAAGGCGCGTGCAATAGGAGATGCTGTTGAGATAAGATTCTGCTCAATATCTGCTTCATACGGGCCGACAATCACATAGGTAGATTCTTCATCAGTGACTTCATCTGCGATAACAACTTTTGTACCAAAGGTCACGGTTTGACCAGTAAGGCGTGACAGATCAACAATTTCTGCACGGCTTGTTACATCTTCAAGTTCTGTGATTCTGCCCTCGATGAAAGATTGCTTTTCACGGGCGGCGTGATATTCAGCATTTTCAGATAGGTCGCCATGCTCCCGTGCTTCGGCAATCGCTTTAATCACAGCCTGTCTTTCGGTTGTTTTCAGCGTTTGAAGCTCAGTTTTAATCTTGTCCAAACCAGAAGGTGTGAAAGGGATTTTTTCCATAGCTTTAACTCTGCTTATCTTCCAAGCGTTAGGTGTTAGTTGAATATCTGTATGAGCATAAGATCAATTTGCAGGGTTTGGCAAATAATCCTGAATAGATTTTACATCCAAATTACCAGCGCGCATGCTTTTAATGGCTTCTACAGCAGCACGGCTACCTGAAACAGTGGTGTAATATGGGATTTTATTTGTCAAGGCAGTGTGACGTAGGGAATAGCTATCGCGAATAGCACCAGCACCTTGTGCGGTGTTGAAGACTAAATCCACCTCGTTTGATAGCATGGCATCCACTGCGTGCGGTCTGCCTTCCATCACCTTATTGATGCGTTTCGCTGGAACCCCTGCGGCTTGAAGCGCTTCGGTTGTACCGCCAGTGGCCAAAATGCTAAAGCCAAGTTCAGCTAAATCACGGCAAATATCAATAAAGGCTGGCTTGTCAGCATCTTTCACAGAGATAAAAACTGAGCCTGATTGCGGCAGATGCGTGCTTGCACCAAGTTGGCTTTTTGCAAAGGCGCGGCCAAAATCAGTATCAATACCCATCACTTCGCCCGTAGATTTCATCTCCGGCCCTAAGAAGACGTCAACACCTGGGAAACGTGCAAATGGGAATACAGCTTCTTTGACCGCAACATGTGACGGTGCGTCGGTAATCAGATTAAAGTCTGATAGCTTCTCACCAGCCATAATCCGTGCGGCGATTTTTGCCACAGGATTACCAGTTGCTTTTGCAACAAATGGCACTGTTCTACTTCCCCTTGGGTTTACTTCAAGCAAATAGATCGTCTCATTTTTAATCGCAAACTGAATATTCATCAGCCCAACAACATTTAGTGCATGTGCTAGCTTTTGGGTCTGTTCCTTAATGCCTGCAAGCACCTTGTCTGATAGATGTTGGGGGGGAAGAATACACGCGCTATCCCCTGAATGGATGCCTGCTTCTTCAATATGTTCCATAATGCCTGCAATGAAAACATCTTCACCATCACATAGCGCATCCACATCAACCTCAACCGCATTTTCGATAAACCGGTCTATCAAAACAGGGTTGCTTCCAGATACCACAACAGCATTACGCATATAGCGCTCTAAGTCAGACATTTGATGGACCACTTCCATCGCTCTGCCCCCAAGCACATAAGACGGTCTGATAACGACTGGCAAACCAACATTTTCTGTGATTTGGCGTGCTTCTTCTACTGAATGGGCAATACCATTTTCAGGCTGGAGCAATTCAAGCTTTTGCAGCAAATGCTGGAAACGCTCTCTGTCTTCAGCAAGGTCAATCGCATCTGGGCTTGTGCCTAAAATAGGGATGCCTGCGGCTTCAATAGCGGCCGCAATCTTAAGCGGTGTTTGCCCGCCTAGCTGAACAATAACGCCTTTCAGATTGCCTGATTGCTGTTCGACGCGAATAACAGATATCACATCTTCTGCAGTTAAAGGCTCAAAATATAGCCTGTCAGACGTGTCGTAATCTGTGGATACGGTCTCTGGATTACAATTGATCATGATGGTTTCATAGCCTGCATCTGCAAGCGCATAGGCTGCATGCACACAGCAATAATCAAATTCGATGCCTTGGCCAATTCTGTTTGGTCCGCCGCCTAAGATAACAATTTTTTCTCGCTCAGATGGTTCCGCTTCGCAGACCGCACCTGATGTCGCTTCATAGCTTGAATATAGATACGCTGTTTCTGAGGCAAATTCTGCTGCGCAGGTATCAATCCGCTTATAGGTTGGGGTAATGCCAAGCTGCAGGCGCTGTGCTGAGACGGCGGCAGCGTCTTGTCCGGTAAGCTGGGCAAGCCTATCATCAGAAAAGCCCATTGATTTAAGGGCATGGAAGTGTGCTTTATCTGTCGGCAGACCAGCAGCTTTGATGTGGTTTTCCGTCGCAACAATGTCAGCGATATGCGATAAGAACCATCTATCCCAATGGGTAGTAGCATGCACTTCTTCAAGCGTTAAGCCAAGACGCATACTTTGTGCAATCCGCAAAATCCGGTCAGGGGTCTGGCCTGAAATCCAGCCTTTCAAGCTGTCTTTGTTGATATCGGCATCGCCATCTGGGAACGGAATTTCGGATAAGCCATTGAGACCAGTTTCAAGCGAACGTAGCGCTTTTTGCAGGCTTTCAGAGAAGCTACGGCCAACAGCCATCGCTTCACCAACAGATTTCATAGAGGTTGAAAGCTCGTTTGGTGTGCCTTGGAATTTCTCGAATGTGAAACGCGGAATTTTTGTAACAATATAGTCAATGGTCGGCTCAAAGCTTGCTGGTGTTACCCCTGTAATATCATTATCAAGCTCATCCAGACGGTATCCTACAGCAAGCTTGGCAGCTATTTTTGCAATCGGGAAGCCAGTTGCCTTTGATGCTAGCGCAGAAGACCGGCTCACCCGCGGGTTCATCTCAATCACAATGATTCTGCCATCTTTCGGGCTCATCGCAAACTGAACGTTTGAGCCGCCTGTATCCACGCCAATTTCACGCAATACCGCAATAGAAGCATCTCTTAATGCTTGATATTCCTTATCTGTGAGGGTAAGGGCAGGGGCAATTGTGATAGAATCGCCAGTGTGAACACCCATCGGGTCCACATTTTCAATGGAACAGACGATAATACAATTATCTGCATTATCCCTGACAACTTCCATTTCAAACTCTTTCCAGCCAAGCAGTGATTCCTCAATAAGGATCTCTGAGACAGGGGAAAGGCGCAGACCGTCTGCTACAATCTTCTCAAATTCTTCTTTATTATAGGCAACACCGCCGCCTTCACCGCCAAGGGTAAAGGAAGGGCGGATAATCGCTGGCAAACCAACAATCTCTAACGCTGCCATCGCATCTTCATAGGAATTAACAGTGCGCGAGCGTGCTGATTCTAGGCCAATTTTATCCATTGCATTACGGAACAAGGCTCTGTCTTCAGCCTTTGCAATCGCATCAGGCTTTGCACCGATAAGCTCAACATCAAACTTATCAAGAACACCGTTATCAAATAGGCTAAGGGCCGTGTTTAGTGCAGTCTGCCCACCCATGGTCGGAAGTAAGGCATCAGGGCGCTCTTTTTCAATGATGCGCGCTACAATCTCAGGTGTAATAGGCTCAATATAGGTGGCGTCAGCCATACCTGGGTCAGTCATAATCGTTGCTGGATTTGAGTTCACCAGAATAACGCGATAGCCTTCCTCTTTCAGGGCTTTACAGGCTTGAGCACCAGAATAGTCGAATTCGCAAGCCTGACCGATAATGATAGGACCTGCACCAATAATCATGATTGAAGAAAGATCAGAACGACGTGGCATTTGGGGTTACATTCCTTTTAACGATACTAAACAACAAGTGGCGGCTGATGTTAAGTTAGCCTGTCTTTTTATGAGTTTTCATCATCTCTGCAAAACGTGTGAAAAGATGACGAGAATCATGTGGGCCTGGGGATGATTCTGGGTGATATTGCACACAGAAAACAGGCTTTGTTTTATGTTTAAGCCCTTCAACAGAACCATCAAATAGCGAAATGTGCGTCACCTCTACATCATCTGGCAAGCTATCGGCCATAACCATAAAGCCATGATTTTGGCTGGTAATTTCAATTTGGCCAGTTGTCAGGTCTTTCACTGGATGATTGGCGCCCCGGTGGCCTTTTTCCATTTTCTGCGTGCTGCCGCCAAACGCAAGAGCAAGCAATTGATGGCCAATGCAAATCCCAAAAATCGGAATATTGGCAGCGATCAGCTTTTGAATTTCTGGCACAGCAAATGAGGCAGTTGCCGCAGGGTCACCAGGACCATTTGCTAAAAACACCCCATCAGGATTTTGTGCAATTATCTCATCAGCAGTGGTTTGTGCAGGCACAATTTCAACATTACACCCTGCATCAACCAAGCATCTTAGAATGTTTTGTTTGCACCCAAAATCCATTGCGATGACGTTAAATTCACCTGTCATCTTAGGGGCTGCATTTGCGCTTAAATCAAAGCTTGCATGTTGCCATTTCAGCGCATCGGTTCTCGATACGGTGCTGGCTAAATCCATCCCGTTTAAACCTGGCCAATCTTGCGCCATTTTAACAAGCTTATCGATATCAAAATGACCATCTTGCTGATGGCTAATCACCCCTTTTGGAGCGCCTTTATCGCGGATAATGCGGGTGAGGGCTCTGGTATCAATGCCGCTAATGCCTGGCAGTTCATGTGCTTTCAGCCAGCTGTCTAAATGAGCATTAGAACGCCAGTTTGATGGGTTGGTTGTATGATTTCTTACAATCATCCCTAAGCTGGCAGGCGTTACCGTTTCAATATCATCTGGGTTTGTGCCGGTATTGCCGATATGGGGGAAGGTGAAATTGATAATTTGCCCAGCATATGAGGGGTCAGTCATAATTTCTTGGTAACCCGTCATCGATGTATTAAAACAAACCTCGCCCACATTGGTTTTTTCAGCACCAAAACCCATCCCGTATAAAACAGTGCCGTCCTCAAGAACAAGAACGGCAGTAGGTTTAGAAGATGTTGAAAAAACAGAACTGAGCGCATTCGAAGAGGTCATGTCATTCATGTCTAAACCCTTCCAGCAATGACTGTTAAAGTAAACTTAAAAGCGGTGAGTAGAACTGTTTTCCAGCGTTGCTGACGCATTGGCCGATAACCAGATGCAAAAAAATTGCGGCAACAGTTCAAATGTGCACCAACTCTCAATGTCAAAAATTACACCTTCCTATACCAATGCAGTCTTGTCGGTCAAGTCTTGTCTTGCACCAAATTACTGCTTCGTTTATGGTGCTGGCCTGTTTAGGTAGGTTTTTATTGCCCACCTTCACAGCAGGTTACGGATGTATGCGCGCACAGACCAAAAGAATTGGGCGTGACGAAGACTAGCCTGATATAAGGGTCAAAAATTAAAAACATACAGGCGAATCAGACAGATGCGTGAGAGAATTTCACAAGCGATGAAAGAAGCGCTGAAGCGTAAAGATCAGGCAGCATTATCAACGATTAGGCTGATTTCTGCAGCCCTTAAAGACAGGGATATTGCAGCACGAACCCAAGATAATGCAGATGGTATTTCAGATGATGAAATATTGTCGATGTTGCAGACCATGATCAAACAGCGAAACGAATCAGCTAAGATGTATATTGAGGGTAATCGCCCTGAATTAGCACAAGCAGAACAGCAGGAAATTGAAGTTATCCAGCAATTTATGCCAGAACAGCTTGATGAAGACCAAATCCGCCAAGCCATTAAACTTGCATTGGATGAAACGGGCTCAGCTTCTGTTAAGGATATGGGCAAGGTGATGGCCTTTTTAAAATCGCAATATGCGGGTCAAATGGATTTTTCTGCAGCAAGCCAAATGGTAAAGCAGGCATTGCTTGCCCAGTAGCAAGGCTCTTGAAAGAGGCTTAGCAGTACCATACTAGATTTTGATAATGACTAACTTTGCTATGAAGGCGGCGTTTGAGTATCACACCTGAATTCATCGATGAGCTTTTATCACGCGTCTCGTTGAGTGACGTGATTGCAAAACGTGTGAAATTAGTGCGTAAAGGCAACAGGATGAGTGGGCTGTGCCCATTCCATAATGAAAAAACGCCATCCTTTTATGTCAATGATGCAGAAGGGTTTTATCATTGTTTTGGCTGTTCTGCGAATGGGGACGCGATTAGCTTTTTAAGAGAGACGGATGGGCTTGATTTTGTTGAAGCTGTAAGCCAGCTTGCAGGCCAAGTAGGCATGGCGATGCCGCAATACACCCCGCAAGATAAAGAAGCGGTGCAGCGTCAGCGCACCACCATTGAGTTGTTCGAAATCGCAGCAAGCTTTTTTACCCGCCAGCTTGATAGCGGCAATGCCCATCAGGCTAGAGACTATTTAGATATGCGCAAATTGAGCGCTGAGATGCGACAAGAATTCAGACTTGGATTTGCGCCGCAAAAAGGGCTTTTTGAAACGCTACAACAACGTGAATTTCCGCCTGAGCTAATGAGCCGTGTTGGACTGATAGGCCGCTCGGAACGTGATGGCAGCATCTATGATTATTTTCGGAACAGAATCATGTTTCCGATTGAAAATAGAAAAGGCCAAGTGATTGCATTTGGCGCACGCGCAATGGGAGATGCTCAGCCGAAATATTTAAACTCACCAGATGGACCAAGTTTTTCCAAAAAATCAGTTGTGTATGGCTGGACCCAAGCACGCGCAAGGGTGAATAAAGGCCTGCCGCTTATGATTGTCGAAGGGTATATGGATGTTATCGCTGTATCTGCGAGCGGAATAGCAGCAGCATTAGCGCCATTAGGCACCGCCCTTACAGAACAGCAAATCCAATTAATCTGGAAGCTACATAAAGAGCCCGTATTATGTTTTGATGGGGATGCAGCAGGTCAGAAAGCCGCCGCAAGAGCGCTTCAGCGGATACTTCCATTAATTGAGCCTGGGCGAAATGTGCGTTTTGCAACGATGCCAGAAGGCAAAGACCCTGATGATATCTTGCAAGGAGAGGGCTCAGACGGTCTGCAACGCATCCTTAGTTCTGCCGTTGGGATGACAGATATGTTGTGGCAGTCAAAATTGCTTGAACATGGGCTAGATAATCCAGCTAGTCAGCCCACCCAACGCGCAGCTTTCTGGTCAGATATTCGCATGATGGGCAAGATGATCGCCCATAATCAAACACGCACCGCTTTTCTAGACGATATTGAATACCGGATATCGTCCATGCGCGCTTCTTATCGGCGTCCATCAGATAATGCGCGATATAATAGCTATCAACAGCCAAAGAAAAAGCGGCCACAAACAGGCAAAATGGTTCAGCATAAAGCTATTTTAGCCATTATGGTGGCTTTTCCTGAAATGTTTGGAAAATATGCAGAGCCCTTTATTAATGTTGAAATGGATAATGAAGGTCTATCAGATGTAAAAAATGCTATCATTTCGCAGATCATCGCAACGCCAGATCTTGACGCAGACGCAATTAGACATCATTTAGTAGGGAATGGATATGAAGAAATCCTTGATGAGCTGTTTGGTGCAGATATGCAGGCACGTTTTGGTGCACCGATTGATAAGCTGTCATCAAGTAAAGCTGATGGCGTTTTAGCAGAGTTGCTAGAACGTGCAGGCTGATTTTGTGATCGGATTAAATATGTGCAGATTTAAAAGTCATATTAAACAAGTCGTAACGTCTTTAAATATGGCGGGGGAACGATAATGGCACGCAAGACCAAAGCCAAGGAAAATACCGAGCAAACTTCAGATGCTCCAATTCTCGATACCAAGAATTCAGTTGTAAAGCTTCTCATCAAAAAAGGTAAAGAGCGCGGCTACGTCACGCATGATGAGTTGAATGAAGCTTTACCGCAAGATGAGCTATCTTCTGAGCAAATCGAAGATGTAATGTCCTCTTTAAGCGAGCTTGGCGTGTCTGTGGTAGATGCAGCTGAAGAAGTTGAAACCGCAAACGAGAATGAAACGACTAAAGCTTCTGGCAATGTCAGTGACGATGTCAGCAATTCCGATGATCCTGTGCGTATGTATTTGCGGGAAATGGGTTCTGTGGAGCTGTTATCGCGTGAAGGTGAGATTGCGATCGCTAAGCGTATTGAAGCTGGCCGAGAAATGATGATTGGCGGCATTTGTGAATGCCCTATGGCCATCATGACATTGCTAAAATGGACAGAACAGGTTGAAGATAACGCTATCCCGCTTCGTGATATTATCGATCTTGATCTTACCTATATGAAATTGAATGGCGTCACGGTTGAAGATAACTCAGTGCTTGGTGGCCCTGTGACAGCCGGTCTGGTTCCTAGCGTGTCTCAAGATGACGATGAGGATGAGGATGAGACGGATTCTGACGAAAATGAAGAAATGTCAGAAAACGAAGAAGCTGATGATGATCAAGATGATATGAATATGTCAATGGCCGCGATGGAAGAGACGGTCTATGACGATGTGATGGCTCAAGTCAAAATTGTCCGCACCCTATTTGCTAAATATGCAACATTGCAGGAAAAGAAATTAGCGCTTGCCCAGAAAGGCAAAGAGCTTAAGCCTGCTCAGCTTAGTGATTTACGCGGTATGCGCATTAAGCTAACCGAAGAGATGCAGTCTATCTATCTGAACACAAATAGACTTGATTCGCTGAACTCACAATTGCTTGAGCTTAGTAAATGGATGGCAGGGCTAGATACAGAAATGATGCAGCTTGCCACCGGACAAGGCATTTCGCGCAATGATTTCATCTCTAACTGGTATGGAAGTGAAACTCAAACAGGTTGGCCTAAATTAGAGAAGCCTTCTCAGGCATGGCAGAAATTTACTTCTCTGCACAAGAAAGAGATTAAGAATATCATTGAAAAAATGCAGCTTATCTCCGAAGATGCAGGGCTGTGTATTGGCGACTTTAGAGAGATTGTTCAGGTTGTCCAGCGTGGTCAACGTGAAGCAGCGCGCGCCAAAAAAGAGATGGTTGAAGCTAATCTGCGTTTGGTTATCTCGATTGCTAAGAAATATACAAACCGTGGTTTGCAATTCTTGGATTTAATTCAGGAAGGGAATATCGGGTTAATGAAGGCGGTTGATAAATTTGAATATCGCCGCGGTTACAAATTCTCAACCTATGCAACATGGTGGATTAGACAAGCCATCACCCGTTCAATTGCAGATCAAGCGCGAACCATTCGTATTCCTGTTCATATGATCGAAACGATCAATAAATTGGTTCGTACCTCGCGTCATATGCTGCATGAGATTGGCAGAGAGCCAACCCCAGAAGAATTAGCTGAAAAGCTTTCCATGCCTTTGGATAAGGTGCGTAAAGTGCTGAAAATTGCCAAAGAGCCTATTTCCCTCGAAACGCCGATTGGTGATGAAGAAGACAGCCAGCTTGGTGATTTCATTGAAGATAAGAATGCGGTGCAGCCGCTTGATGCCGCTATTCATTCTAACTTGCGTGAAACAACAACCCGTGTGCTGTCTAGCCTTACCCCGCGTGAGGAAAGGGTGTTGCGGATGCGTTTTGGTATCGGCATGAATACAGACCACACCCTAGAGGAAGTAGGGCAGCAATTCTCTGTCACCAGAGAGCGGATTAGGCAAATCGAAGCAAAAGCCTTGCGTAAGTTGAAACACCCGTCACGCTCACGCAAGCTGAGAAGCTTTTTAGAACATTAGAACTCTGATGCTTGCACAGCAAGCTTGGCGGATTTGTTAAATCAGAACATTTGATGCTGGACAAAAGCGTGTGAGTGTTCTACCCATGCAATGAAATGTAGGGCACTATAAAATAGTTACCCACAATCAATGGGGGCCTGTAGTTCAATTGGTTAGAACCCACGGCTCATAACCGTGTTGTTGCAGGTTCGAGTCCTGCCGGGCCCACCATTTCCTTCACCGCTGAGATAGTTGAAATATATCACGCAACTGGCCAGCCAGTGGCTTGTGCCACAATACGCGCCTGCAAGAAAAGCTGTTTATCATTACCCAAATCAACTTCATCAACTAATTCCTGAAGCTCCATCGTAATCTGTTTTGCACCAGCTTGTTCTGCACGTTCTTTTGCGCTCATCGTGGCTTGTTCGCGTGCTACTGCAAATGCTTCATTTCTATCTGCAAAATCTTGAATTTTTTGCGGTAAATGTACCCTGAAACATCCGTCTGTTGGCTGGGTAATAAGAATAATATACCGTTGCCTTACCGCACCTGCCGCAGCCCCAACAGCGCCTGCAACATCTGCGTGAGGCGGGTTGAGCATTTCTGCATTTAAGCGCTTTGCAATCGCTGGATAATGGGTGGAGGATGAAGCTCCTAATGCAATCAATTTGGTCTGCAAACCAATATCGATAAAGCCGACGCCGCCTTGTGTGTCCGCAGAGGATAGCCTGCCAGATAAAAGTGGAGATGAAGATACCACAGCCTCACCCCTGCCTGTTTCAGCAAATGCAGCATCCATTAGCGCTATTGCAGATTGGCTCACCAGCGCATCTAAACATAGTCTGGCAATTTCCTGCTCATTTTGCGCAAGGTTTTTGCCAAGGGGTGTTTTTTGGCGCGCTAGCAATCTGCCGCCAAGCTGTGCTGCGTTGGTGTCGAACTGGCTGAAAAGACCTAAAATATGAACAGCATCTGTTGGCGTGAAGGATGCTTTGAGCAGTAAGCCCTTGGCCATAAGCCGTGACACAGCCCCCAAAGCAACTTGGGTAGTGGCAATATCTGCAAGCGATGACCATTCAGATTGCAACGCCTGTTCTGCAAGTTTTCGCTCAGACCGCGTTAGCCATTCTGGCACACCATCCGGCATCACAGGCAGGATAAACACGCCATCAGATGGCAGTGCAATAGGCTGTGTAAGCTGTTTTTCCAGCACCTCGATAATGCGGGGATGTTGGTGTGCGGCAAGGCTAAGCGGTACAGCCCGTCTAGGCCCTAACTTCAAGCTAGCTTTGCCATTATTGTCGTGCCAGCTCACTTCAGAATCGCCACCAAGCCCGCAAGTGCGGATGCGTGCTGCTTCAACCATGGTCTGCCAGCCACCAACATAAGCACCAGTATCACTTAATCTTGGCATGCCATTTTCAAGCAACGCAATATCAGTTGTTGTGCCGCCAATATCTGCAACTAAACCATCTGGCTCCCCTGCCAGAAACGCTGCCCCTGCAAGACTAGCAGCAGGCCCTGATAATACGGTTTCAATGGGGCGCATTCGCGCAATATCTGCATCTAAAAGTGAGCCATCCCCCTTCACAACCATCAATGGACAATTTAGCCCTAGGGCTTTCATCTTCGTATCTGTTGCTGAAATAAGTCGTCCTAACAGGCTAATCAGACGTGCATTCAAAAGGGCTGTCAGCGCACGTTTCGGCCCGCCCAAGGTTGACGATAATTCTGATGAACAGGTCACTGGCAGACCTGTTTGGGAGGTAATGATATCACGCGCTAAATGCTCGTGCTCAGGGTTGCGGGTTGCAAAATGGCTGGCAACAGCAAAGCTAGTAACATGCGGGGCTAGCTTTTTGATATGCTGTTTCAGCCCTGCCTCGTCAAACTGTGCTTGCGGCCTGCCGTCTGTGCGGTGCCCGCCGCCAATAAAAATCACCGGATCAGAGCCTAATGCTGCTTTCAAATTAGCGCGTTCCAGCACCCCTTCATCAAACCCAATGAGCACTAGGCCAACAACCCCGCCCACACCCTCAACAACTGCGTTTGTTGCTAATGTGGTGGACAGGCTAACCAGGCGTAATTCATCTGTATTGACCTGTGCTTGGGCTAGAATTTGGCTTAACGCATCCCCCACCCCAATCGCTAAATTATGCCGTGTTGTAAGCGATTTAGCAGTTGCGAGAACCTGCTTTTGTGAGGTGTCTAATAAAGCTGCATCTGTAAAAGTGCCGCCTGTATCCAAACCAATAATTAATGCCATGCGTTATGCCCAGAATGAAGGATGATACCTTAATTAGGCTGATGGTTTGCAAAGAAATCAGCTATCCACTGTCCGACCAGATGCCTATCATTCGCGTCATCTGTTGAAGCCAGAGCTGCGGTTGTCACAGCTTCGCCTAACGTTTCTTTCCTGACATTGGTAAGCGCCTGTAAATATTCGCTATTAAATTCAGGATGGCCTTGAAAACATAATATTTGATTGTCGATTACATATCCGCCAATAGCGCAAAAATCGTCACTTACTGTCACGGTGGCTTCTTTGGGAAGGCTGATAACTTGGTCCTGATGGAAATACGGAATTTTAATGGTTTCTGCATCTTGCTTGCACCCAATGGCGTATTCAAGTGCTGTCTTATTTTCGATATTTGCGCGTCGATTGCCAACGCCCCAGCCGCCTGAGAATTTGCCAACCTCTCCGCCTAATGCTTTGGCGATGGCTTGATGGCCGAAACAAATCCCCACCAATGGAATGGTTAATGCGGCACATTCCCGAATAAACTGAAATAAGGGCTCTAGCCAGATATGATCTTCATATACGCCAGCCGATGAGCCAGTGATGATATATCCATCACAATCTTTAGGGCTTTCGGGCATTTGCTGTTCGGTAACATCAAAGACAGTAAAGCCAAGTGCGTTATTTGGGTCAGCGAGCGGTTTGTCAGACAAAAGGTCTTTGAACATATCAGGATAGTTTCCAAACCTATCCCTGATGTTAATGTTGATTTTGCCTGTTTGTAGAATGCCGATATTCATTTTTGTCTCATGCTCTTTGTCTTATGCAGGGTTAAGGGCAGTGCTTTATTTTTGGCTAGAAGAAAGGCTTAGATCATCTAAGGTAAAAGATATCTGCTTAAAATCAATCTGTTTATGAAGCATTTCAAGAATAAATACGCGTATCGCAGCAGATAATCCTAATGTGGGTTTTTCAATCCGTTGGTCATCGATATAGCTTATCACAGCAGCAACAGAAATGTGATTATCTGCGGCAATTTTCTGCAAAATGTGCCAAAATTCTGGCTCAAGCGAAACCGAAGTAGCGTGGCCATGTAAAGAGACAGAATATTTTTTCATGGCGAATACCGCCCTCATCTGTGCTAGCGTTTTAAAATTGCTATTGCTTCACAATGTGTTGTCCACACAAACTGGTCTATCAACATGACAGATTCTAGCGTAAAGCCGCCAGCTGAAAGCGTGGATAAATCCCGTGCTAAACTATGCGGATTGCAAGATACCATCACCACAAGCTGAATGTGTGATGCGATAAGATGCGGCATCTGGCTAGCGGCACCAGCGCGTGGCGGGTCAATGATTATTGCATCGTACCCTTCCATCTCAGCACTAAGCAATGGGGCTTCAAACAAGTTTCGGCTAGTGACCTTTAGCTGTGTACCAAAGCCAGCATGTTGAGCCGCCTGCTGATAAGCATTGCAAGACGCATCAGAACTATCTAGCGCCCACAGATTTTTTTTATCTGTGAGCAAATGGGCTGAAAAAGTACCGCAGCCAGAAAATAAGTCGATAATGTTTTTTGCCTCTTTCAGGGCTGAAAATATATGCGCTTGCATGACTTTTTCTGCTGCAGAAACAGATTGCAGAAACCCGCCAGCAGGTGGTGTCACCGCCAAGCCAAGGCTTTTCAGCGATGGCGGCTGTATTTGCCATAATAGCTGAGGCTGTTGGGTAAGCCCTGTATCACTGCTATCTAGGGATAGACTAATGCGCGCCGCGCCAAGTGTTGCGGCTGTACTTGCCAGCAATGTTTGTTGCGCAGCCTGCCATTTAGTATCGGTGCTAAGCAGAATATCAGCGCCCTCATCAAGCATATTGATATGGATTTGCCCTTGCTGTCCTGATTGTAATGCGGGGGTAAGCCAGTTGGAAATTTTCGGTATGATAGATTTGAGACTTGGCTCAAGGATAATACAGCTATCAAGCGGGATGATATGATGGGATTGCCGCGCAAAAAATCCAATAATCAGACCAGATGCAGTGTGTTTGAAGTTTATTTTTGCACGACGTCTACTCTCTTCATCAGCCCAGAATGCGGGAAGTATCTGTTTCGGTTTTAGTTTCTCGCGTTCCAAGATATGTTTGAGATGATCTTGTTTGAACTGGCGATATGCATCCTGTTTGAAATGTTGTAACTGGCAACCACCGCACTCAAACGCCACTGTGCAAGCCGGGGTGTTGCGGCTATCAGATGAAGAGATAAGTTCTATCAATTCTGCTTTAATGCCTTGTGCGTTTTGGCTGATAGGCTGTACTAAAACGCGCTCACCAACCAGCGTATGCGGCACAAAAAACATATGGGATTTTGTGTGATAGTTTAGCGTAAATTCAGCTTTGCCAATACCGTCACCTGCGCTGCCAACACGCTCAATGACCAGCTCAACAGGGGGGATGTTCCGCGCTAATTTATTGCTTTTCTGCTTGTTCGGCTGTTTGTTTGCGCGTGCTCTACGATTTTGGCTAAAAACTTTTTTTCTCATAGGTATGGTTTAGACATTTTGGATAGGTATTGCTACAAGATTATACCATTAAGCAGATAGGCTATGGCGAATAAGCTTTCTGCTGAACCATACTACGCGGCCAATGATTGTGATATCCTGAAGCGTGCGTTGATAGGCTGTGTAATAGGTGTTTGCTGAAATAATGCGCACAAGCCCTTGTTGTGTGGAGTGCACCATCTCAAGCGATTTCGCCATTACCCCCATACCATCAAACAACACAAAAATACCAGGCGGGCTTGGGGTTGTATCTGCTAAATCTACTAAAATTATATCCCCATCTTCCAATATAGGCGACATGGAATCCCCTTTAACAGGCATTAGCCTAAGCTGTTCAGGCCTGCCATGGCAGATCTGATGCAAAAATTGCCGGTCAAAGATAAATTGCCGGCTATCTAGGTTTTGCTCTTCTGCAACACTGCCATGCCCTGCGCTTGCTGGCATTTCCAACCAAGTAACAGCTAACGCATCAGGGATAGCAATATCTGAGGATTGAGCGTCCCGTAATTCAGATTCAGTTGGCAAAATTACGATAGGGGTTGGCCGAAATCTTTCCGATAGAGGACTTGAAATGGAAGAGGTAGAAATGCTGTTTTCCACTGATTGCGATTTATCTGAAGTGATCTTAGATGCATGGTGGCCAGCATGGCAAGACGCCCCGATTGGGGTGCAAATAGGGCTGTTTTCAATGGCTTTCAATTTAGGACTTCCACGGCTAGGCAGTTTTAAAAAAATGCGAAAAGCGCTAGGGCAAAATGATTTTGCGCTAGCAAGCAAGGAAGCATTATCCTCAAAATGGGCGAAACAGGTGGGCGAGCGTGCACATCATATCGCAGCTTTATTTTCAGGGGATTTGCGCTGTGTGCAGGATGCGAAGCTGTTATGAGCAAGGCCCAGTTAAACCCAAATCGTTCCACCCAACTGGTGCGTCTAGCTACTGTTGAGGCGCAGCTTGTGGCGCATGAGAAATTTTGCGCTGAATTCCGCGCTGACCAAAAACATCTCAATAATCAAATTCTAGCTGATTTAAAAGAATTACGCCGTACCGTCTATATGCTTGTTGGTGCACTTGCCGCCCTTGAGATTGGCCTATCTTTTTTTATCTAGCCTGATTAGTCCCACCCCGCATTTCATTTTTTAGGAGTTTAATATGCCAGCTGCTTTATTTTCAGTTCTCACCCCTATTCTCTCTGAGGTGATTTCTAAACATATTGGTGATAAAAATCAGGCAGGAAAAATTCTGCATGCTGTTACAGATGGGCTGAATTCCCGTCAGCAAGATATGCAGGTACTGTTGGCTGAAATGAATAAATCGCAAATGCAGGTGAATAAGGCAGAAGCAAAAAATAGCTCAATTTGGGTTGCTGGCTGGCGACCTGCAATTGGCTGGGTATGTGTCGCAGGGCTAGGCTGGATGGTTCTTCTTGAACCACTTTTGCATTATCTGCTGCACCTAACAGATAGCGATATCAGCTTGCCAACATTAGAATATGATTTACTGTTTGAGCTGACATTTGGAATGCTTGGTATGGCGGGCTTGCGCAGCTTTGACAAGCTGAAGGGCACTAGTTTTTAAGCTCAATGGCTAGCATTTAAACTGAGCGACGGGCAGAAAATAATGCCGCCTCATGCAACGCAGAACGCAATGCACCTTGTGGCAGTGCTTCTAATTTTGCAATTGCCTGTTCAACTTCTTTATCCGCATAATCAAGGGCGCGGCTAATGGCATCATGGCGGTTTAAAATCATGCAAGCCTGTTCAAAGTCAGCATCACCATAATCACTTTGCCCGATGGTACGGTCAAAAAAGCTGCGTTCGTCTGCGCTTCCATCTTGATAGGCGATGATAAGCGGCAGTGTAATCTTACCTTCAAAGAAATCATCCCCGGCATTTTTGCCCATCTCATCTGCCTTGCTTACATAGTCAAGCGCATCATCACATATCTGAAAGGCGCGTCCAAGCGATAGCCCATATTGGTGCATGGCTTGTGTTAGCGCACTCCCGCCCCCAGAACATCGCACGCCAGCTTCCGCTGCGGCAGCGAATAAAATCGCTGTCTTTGATGTGATCACATCCATGTAATCTTCAATTGAACTTGCAGGCTCATTCTGCATTGTCATCTGTTTAACCTCACCCTCAGTAATTTGGGCAGAGGCAGAGGCCAACAATTCTAGAATTTTAATATCGCCTGTTTCGACCATGAGCTCGAAAGCGCGCGCGAATAAAAAATCTCCCACCAAAACTGAAGCTTCATTTCCCCACACCGCATTTGCAGTCTCTCTGCCTCTGCGTTTGTCCGACTTATCAATGACATCATCATGAAGTAAGGTGGCGTTATGGATAAATTCAACAGCCGCAGATAAAATCTGTGCTTCATGGGGTAGGCCACCTGCCGCATCACCTGTTTTTTCTTCAAGCCCTGCATAGGCACCAGCAAGGGTAAGAAGGGGGCGCAATCTTTTCCCGCCAGCCGCAATAAGGTGCCCTGCAAGTTGCGGGATAAGCGGCACATGGGATTCCATCCGCTTCAAGATAACCTGATTTACAGCATCCATTTCTGGCGCAAGCAAAGTGGTGAGCGGTTTAATGCTCGCGGATATCTCACGCATCTCATCTAAAGCAGGAAGATTCATAACAGCTTTTTAACGTAGTAATTTGTCTTGGGTTAACATTTCTATATTAGTGCCTTTATCGTAATGCAGCACATCGCCAGTATTACATCATTAACAGCACCTCACCATAGATGAATTAGGGCGAAAAACGCTTCGGTGCAAGTGCAAAAACGCTTCTCTCTTTTATGTTTATTCGATTTGCGGCATAATCAGCGATATTATGAATTGCATTGTAAGAACCACAAATCCTGTCAGGCTTAATTATCTGCAAGCTTTACTGAATGCTGAACAAATTCCGCATGTTGTTTTTGATGGTCATATTTCTGCGCTAGAGGCCGGGATTGGGGCGTTTCCGCGCCGCTTAATGGTGCCTGATGCCTATAGTCATGCTGCCATTTCAATATTAAAAGATGTGGATGAATATTATGACGATTGATAATCCACTTCCCACCGATAATACGACACAAGATAGTTTTTTGGGCGGCAGAATCACCATCATCCAGCCTAAAGAAGGATATCGGGTTGGGACTGATGCTGTCATGCTTGGTGCCGCATTAAAGGGCGGGGCGGGGCGCGCTTTGGATATGGGGGCAGGGGTTGGTGCAGTAAGCCTGTCGCTTGGCTATCGCTATCCAGACTGTCAGATAACGCTTGTTGAAAAAGACCCGCTTTGCGCGATGCTTGCACAACTCAATATGGATGCGAATATCCCCAACCATCAAAATCGGGTTATAGAAGGTGATGTGCTCGCATTGCCAGAAATATTAAAAGCAAGTTATGATCAGGTCTTTGCTAACCCCCCCTTTCATCATGGTCATGATATGCCAGCACGTTCAAGGCGGCGCAGTCTAGCCCATTACGGAGATGCCCAAACCCTTGAAGGGTGGATAAAATCGGCTCTATGGGCGCTAAAGCCTAAAGGCAGGATTACCTTTATCCTGCGTGCAGATAGAATGGATGAAATGCTACTTGCGTTGCGGCAGAATGGCGCTGGTGAGATGGTGTGTTTTCCGCTTTGGTCTTATCATTCTAGCCCTGCTACACGCATCATCATTTCTGCGCGTAAAGCGGTTAAAGGGGCGATGGCGCTTCACGCAGGTTTGGTATTGCATCACCCTGGCGGAGGGCTAACTTCAGACACACAGCATATTATGGCAGGGGGCGAGATAGACTTAACGCATCCCGCAGCACAACATTTAAAGAAGTGACTAGCCCTATTTGAGTGCCATAGTATTTTTGTAAAACCACTCTCATAAACTTGAAAAAAAATGTTATATCTGGCATGTGATGAGATGAGCTTAACTTGGATTTCCGATGTGAGAGAATGATGCGCAAATTGCTAGGCAAAATCTTATCCCTAATGCTGTTTTGGCGAAAATCTTCACCACAAGTATCTGTGGTGCGTTTAAGTGGTGTAATCGCTGCTTCAGCATCGCCTGCACGTCGGGGGTTAAATCTACAATCTGTTGAAGAATCCTTGAAAAAAGCGTTCTCACGACCAAGCATTGATGCGGTTGCATTGGTGATTAATTCGCCAGGGGGCTCGCCTGTTCAGTCTGAATTAATCGGTAAAACCATTCGTAAATTAGCTAAAAAACATGATGTGCCTGTACTTGCATTTTGTGAAGATGTTGCCGCATCAGGCGGCTATTGGATAGCAGCTTCTGCAGATGAGATATACGCATCATCTGTATCTGTTATCGGCTCTATTGGGGTAGTGTCATCTGGCTTTGGCTTTCCTGAATTGCTTGAGAAATTAGGCGTTGAAAGAAGGCTGTATACCTCTGGCAAATCCAAGGCAATGCTAGACCCGTTTTCGCCTGAAAAACCTGATGATGTAGCGTATTTGAAAAGCTTGCAGCTTGATATCCATAACAGCTTTATTGCACATGTGAAAAACCGCCGCGGAAGTAAATTAACAGGTGATGAGGATGAGCTTTTCAGCGGTAAATTCTGGACAGGGGAAGCCGCATTAACCCTAGGCCTAATTGATGGTGTAGGCGTGATGCAGGATGTTTTAGAGAAACGTTTTGGCGATCAGCTTAAGCTGGTGCATGTCAGCCAGAAAAAGTCTTTCTTCCCGCTAGCCATTGGCGCAAAGGCTGAGCAGTTTAATCTCACAGATGATGTTGCGCATAAAGCAATAGAGCTTTCTTTTTGGCAACGTTTTGGGCTGTAGGGGAAGATGTTTTCTGTTCAAAAAATATTTTGGGTAGCACTAGCGATTTATATTGTCTGGACGCTGTTTAAATGGTTTGAGCGAAAAAGCGCCGCCCAATCGCATCAGCATGATGCCGCAGAAAAAGATAGCTCGGTAGAGGTATCTGAATGTCAGAAATGCGGGCAATTTGTCTCAAAACAGGGGTGTGCGGCTGAAAACTGTGTGATGCGTCAAAATTAACCAGCTAAACTATTTAGGCTTACGGCTGTTGGCTGTTGATTCTCTGGTATTTTTTTTGCTAGTCTGCCGGTATTCTATTTGTCGTTCCCTAGATGGCGCTATAAAAGCGTTGGTTGCCCCACATGCGTATTGATTTCCAATCTATCATCCTTAACCTGCAACGCTATTGGGCTGAGCAGGGATGTGTTATTCTACAGCCCTATGATATGGAGGTTGGCGCAGGCACATTTCACCCTGCCACAACCTTACGCGCCTTAGGCCCTGATGCGATTTGGAATGCAGCTTATGTGCAGCCTTCACGCCGCCCAACAGATGGACGCTATGGCGAAAACCCTAATCGGCTTCAGCATTATTATCAGTTTCAAACCATCATGAAACCGTCCCCTGCCAATGCACAAGAGCTTTATCTTGGCTCATTAGAAGCGATTGGGCTTGACATTTATGCCCATGATATTCGGTTTGTTGAAGATGACTGGGAATCCCCAACATTGGGGGCGTGGGGGCTAGGCTGGGAGGTGTGGTGTGATGGGATGGAAATTTCACAATTTACCTATTTCCAGCAGGTTGGCGGGATTGAATGTAACCCTGTTCCGCTTGAATTAACCTACGGTCTTGAGCGGCTTGCCATGTTTATTCAAGGCATTGACAATGTATATGATCTGGACTGGGACGGGGTACCAAAAGAGCGTGGCGGTAAAAGCTATGGCGATATTTTCCAACGTGCTGAGGTAGAATTTTCAGGCTGGAATTTTGAGATTGCGAGCACTGAAATGCTATTGCGCCATTTTGAAGATGCAGAACAGGAATGCCAAATTTTACTCTCAGCAGAAAAAGCACTCCCTGCCTATGACCAATGTATGAAAGCCAGCCATTTATTTAATTTGCTAGATGCGCGCGGGGTTATTTCTGTGACAGAACGGGCAAGTTATATCGGCAGAGTTCGCAATCTGGCAAAAGGATGTTGTGAGGCATGGATTGCAGAACCTAAAGTTGCTTCAGCGCAGGGGGGCAAATAATGGCTGTATTATTTGTTGAAATTAGCTGTGAAGAAATTCCAGCACGCATGCAGAATAATGCCATCAAGACCCTTGCGCAAAATCTTACCCGCCTGTTGTCTGAAAAAGGCTTTCAGTGCGGGGATGTGCGCACCGCAATTAGCCCAAGGCATATGGCGATTGAAATTGATGGGCTAGCAGAACAACTCGCCGATAGCGCCACCGAGAAAAGAGGGCCACGCCTATCTGCACCTGACCAAGCCATAGACGGGTTTTGCCAATCTGCTGGCTTAAGCCGTGATGAACTTGAGGTTAGAAAAACCGATAAGGGTGAGTTTTATTTTGCTATCCTACACAGCAAAGGCGTAAGCCTAACAGAGGTTTTGCCATCTTTATTGCAACAGCTTATCGAGCAATTTCCATGGCCGAAAAGCCAGCGTTGGGGAAAAACTACGCTAAGCTGGGTACGTCCATTGCATCAACTCGCAGCAACAGTGGATGGTCGCTTGATCGAGGGCGAACTTCACCTTGCACCTGATTTATCTCAGCCTTATGCAAGCCACACCAAGGCTCATCCGTTTCATGGCGCTAAGGATATAGCGCTATCCAGTTTTGATGCCTATCTTGCGGATATGAAAGCAGGATATGTGATGGTAGATCACACCGTCCGAAAAAATGAAATTGCAACACAACTTCAAAAATGTGCAGACGATAAATCTTTAAAGCTTGTGCCAGATGACAGGTTGCTTGATGAAATCACAGGGCTTGTAGAATGGCCTCATGCATTGTGCGGCCAGATTGATGATACATTTATGTCTTTGCCGTCTGAGGTGTTGATCACATCGATGCGCGTGCATCAGAAATTCTTTGCGCTGCGGGCTGAGGATAACGCAGCTGCTGCCCCTTATTTTATTACTGTGGCCAACCGTCAGCCCACTGCTGAGACCGCACAGCTTATCACCCAAGGAAATGAACGTGTGTTGCGTGCTAGGCTTGCTGATGCGGCATTTTTCTGGGAACAGGATAAGGCTGTTTCATTCGAAGATTATTTGCCAAAGCTTGAACAGGTTACATTTTATGAAAATCTGGGCTCCATGCGCCAAAAAGCAGATAGGATATCTGCACTAGCGAAGATGTTGGCGCCAACCTGCGGCAGTGATGTAGCAGATGCAGAACGAGCAGGATTATTGGCTAAAGCTGACCTGGTGACAGGTATGGTTGGCGAATTTCCCGAACTTCAAGGGATTATGGGCGGGTATTATGCCGCTCACCATGGTGAAAATAAAGCGGTTTCAGATGCCATATCAGAGCATTATCGCCCGCAAGGCCCTGAAGATGAATTGCCGCAATCCACCACAGGTCTTGCCGTTGCGCTCGCAGATAAAATCGACACGCTAGTTGGATTTTTTGGGGTGGGTGAAAAACCAACTGGCTCACGCGATCCCTTTGCATTAAGGCGGGCAGCGTTGGGCATTTTGCGGATTATGGATGAAGCATCTATCGCTTTAAACCTGTCTGAAATATTTGCCAAAGCAGCTGCCTTACATGGTTTTAACTACGCTGATGACGAGCTTGAAGGGTTCATTGCAGATAGGTTGCGGGTGAATTTGCGTGATAAGAATATCGCACATGATATTGTGGCTTGTGCAATGTCTGCATCTGCTACTGCGGCAGCGCAAGACGGCCTGCTATGGAAAATACGGCTTGCATCATTACTGCAGGAACAGCTTGCCAGCACGCAAGGTCAAGATATGCTTGCCGCTTATCGCCGTTTCTCCTCACTGCTTGCAGCAGAACAGAAAAAAGCTGAACTGCCGGCAGGGGAAGTTGACCCTGCATGTTTTGAGCATGATGCAGAAAATACACTTTATAAAGCTGTAGCGGCTTTGCCAGCGTATAAAGCAGGTGATGCAGCATCTCTGATAGGTTTTCTAGCTGCACTTGCCGCCCTTAAAGCGCCCATCAATGCGTATTTTGAGGGGGTTGTGGTGAATGCAGATCAGGCAGAAATTAGGGATAACCGGCTGCGGATGCTAAATAATTTGAATGACATCTTCACACAAATCGCTGATTTATCTCTTCTTGAGGGGCAATAAAAGGAAAAAGGCATAATATGGGTAAATGGGTATATTCATTCGGCTCTGAGCAATGTGACGGTGATGCAAGTCAGCGTAATTTGCTTGGGGGTAAAGGGGCTAACCTAGCTGAAATGGCATCAATTGGACTTCCTGTCCCGCCTGGTTTTACGATTACAACCGAAGTCTGCACCTATTATTATGATAATGAACATCGCTATCCAGATGTACTGGCTGCGCAGGTAACTGACGCGCTGAAATTAATTGAACAGCAAACAAATTGTGAATTTGGCTCATCTGATAACCCGCTATTGCTTTCTGTGCGCTCAGGGGCGCGGGCATCCATGCCAGGGATGATGGATACGGTGCTTAATCTTGGTCTGAATGACCGTTCTTGTGCAGGGCTTGCGGCAAAAAATGGGGATAGCCGTTTTGCCTATGACAGTTATCGCCGCTTTATCCAAATGTTTGGCGATGTGGTGCTTGATGTTGACCATGGTCTTTTTGAAGAAGCTTTAGATGATTTGAAGTTCGATCAGAATGTCGATGAGGATACCGAGCTCACAGACACGGATTTGATGGCACTCGTTGAAACCTATAAAGCTATCATTGAAGAAGAAACAGGAAAGCCTTTTCCGCAAGACCCGCATGAACAGCTTTGGGGCGCTATTGGTGCTGTGTTTGCAAGTTGGATGAACCAGCGTGCGATTACCTATCGCAGGCTTAATGATATTACGGCCGCATGGGGAACAGCTGTCAATGTTCAGGCCATGGTCTTTGGCAATATGGGTGATGATTGTGCAACAGGGGTTGCGTTTACACGCAATCCATCCACTGGCGAGAATAAATTTTATGGTGAGTATTTAATCAACGCCCAGGGCGAGGATGTGGTGGCCGGTATTCGCACGCCATTGCCATTAACAAAAACTGCCCGTATGGAAGCAGGGGCAGAAGGGCTGTCTTTGGAAGAAGCAATGCCTGAGGTGTTCTCACAACTTGATGCGGTGCGT
This sequence comes from Puniceispirillaceae bacterium (SeqCode), assembly GCA_965660095.1. Lineage (GTDB taxonomy): Bacteria > Pseudomonadota > Alphaproteobacteria > Puniceispirillales > Puniceispirillaceae > WTJO01. The sequence goes on along the minus strand of CBFHYP010000002.1, from coordinate 147,130 downwards.
GTGAAATTAGAACATCATTATGGCGATATGCAGGACTTAGAATTTACAGTCCAGCAAAATACCCTATATATGCTGCAGACAAGAAGCGGAAAAAGAACCGCAGAAGCCGCCTTGAATATCGCTGTTGATATGGCGGGCGAAGGGCTGATTACCCAGCATGAAGCTGTGGCTAGAATTGCCCCTGAAAGCTTAGACCAGTTGCTTCACCCAACCCTAGACCCTGATGCAGATAAATCTGTGATTGCACATGGCCTGCCAGCCTCACCAGGGGCAGCTAGCGGTATCATTACCTTAACCGCAGATGAAGCTGAAAAGCTTGCTAATGCTGGTGAGAAGGTCATTCTGGTGCGGGTTGAAACAAGCCCTGAAGATATTCACGGCATGCATGCAGCAGCTGGTATTCTAACCGCACGCGGCGGTATGACAAGCCATGCGGCAGTGGTTGCGCGCGGTATGGGCAGACCATGTGTTTCAGGCGCATCTGATGTACGTATCGATTTTGCAGAACAAACTGTTTTTCTTGGCCAAACAAAACTTGCTGCAGGCGATGTTATCACCATTGATGGCGGTGCTGGTGAGGTGTATTTGGGCAAGGTAGATATGGTTCAGCCGCGTCTTTCAGGTGCTTTTGAAACCATTATGGGCTGGGCTGATAAGGTGCGCCGAATGTCAGTGCGCACCAATGCTGAAACCCCGAATGATGCCAAGGTTGCACGCGAATTTGGTGCTGAAGGAATTGGTCTATGCCGCACAGAACATATGTTCTTTGATGCAGATAGAATTGTGTCTATGCGCCAGATGATTATGGCCGAAGATGAGGTTGGGCGCAGACAGGCTTTGGATAAATTATTGCCAATGCAACGTCAGGATTTCATTTCGCTATTTTCTATCATGTCTGGGCTTCCTGTTACGATTAGATTGCTTGACCCGCCATTGCATGAATTTTTGCCGCATAGTGATGCTGAATTAGCTGAAGTAGCTGAGGCGATTGGGGTACCGTTAGAAAGTGCACGGCAACGCAAATTAAAGCTGGATGAATCTAACCCAATGCTTGGTCATCGCGGGTGTAGATTAGCCGTTTCCTATCCTGAGATTTGCGAGATGCAGGCACGCGCCATTTTTGAAGCTGCAACGCATATTGCCCAGCAGGCTGAAGCCCCTATCCCTGAAATTATGATCCCACTGGCCGCAACCTCAAAAGAGCTTGAAATTTGCAAAGCAGTGATTGACAGAGTTGCTGCGGGGGTGGCTGAAAATACCGGGGTGAAGGTGGAATATTTGGTGGGCACGATGGTTGAATTACCACGCGCTGCGATATGTGCGGATAATTTGGCTGAACAGGCTGCCTTTTTCTCATTCGGCACCAACGATTTAACCCAAACCACTTTGGGCATTAGCCGTGATGATGCAGGGAATTTCTTGCATGATTATCAAGAACAGGAAATTTACCTAACAGACCCATTTGTGTCTATTGATGAAGAAGGTGTGGGCAAGTTGATGGAAATCGGCTGTGAAGGGGGGCGTAAAACCCGTCCTGATATTAAGCTTGGCATTTGCGGCGAGCATGGTGGCGATCCTAAATCCATCCATTTTTGTGAAAGCCTAAATCTTGATTATGTAAGTTGCTCACCGTTCAGAGTGCCTGTGGCAAGATTGGCTGCGGCACAAGCAACATTGCGGCAAAAACCATAAATCACAAAAAAAGCCCCTGAGATTCTTCAGGGGCTTTATGTTTAGCGATATATCCAATTTGGCTATTTTACCTTTTTCTTGGTTTTCCCTTCAATAAGGGTTTCGCTATTTGCAATTTCAATTTTGCGCGGCTTCATCGCTTCAGGGATTTCACGTTCTAGATCGATATGAAGCAACCCGTCTTGCATGGTGGCACCCGTAATATGGATGAAATCCGCAAGCTGAAACCGCCGCTCAAACTGGCGGGACGCAATGCCCCGATACAGATATTCGCGGCCCTCATCCTCAGCTTTTTGCTTTCCTGATACGATTAGCTTTTGTTCGTGGATGGTAATGTCTAAATCATCTTGGGAAAAGCCAGCAACAGCCATTGTGATACGATAGCTCGTTTCATCGCGTCTTTCGATATTATAAGGTGGCCAGTTTGGCTGTCCCTGATCTGGTGTTTGAAACATGCTATCCACTAGATTCGCCATCCGGTCAAATCCAATTGCACTCCGGTAAAATGGGGATAGATCAAGAGTGTTCATAAGCTTTCTCCTTCTTTGAATAAGCAAGGGTTTATTGTCATGCAGCACCTTCAAATAAGCATGCCGCCTATGCTTGTGATGTGGGAAGGGCTTGATTAAATGTCAAGAACTTCTATAAAAACTAAGTCCAGGTTTCATCAGATAGCTAGATTTCAAGCATAATAAAAGCCCGTAATGACCACTGCATTACAGGCTTTAATGTATCGTAACAAAACTATCCCAAACGGGGGATGGCAGGCTTTTCGATGTCCTACTTAACGCCTAGGCCGCCAAAACGCTTATTAAAGCGAGCGACTTGACCTTCAGCACCTAGAACACGCTGCTGACCAGTCCATGCTGGATGGTTAAGTGGGTCAATGCTTAGACGCATTTCTTCGCCTGGCTTGCCCCAAGTAGATTTGGTCGTGCGCTTTGTGCCATCTGTCATCACAAGGGTGATTTCATGGTATTCTGGGTGGATATCTTTTTTCATCTTGGTCTTCCTTCACACACAGCCACACAGTAGGCTTCGGAATATAATTCATTAATGAAGGCGTGGTATATCCCTTTTTGTGGAAATGTGCAAGTAATTTCCTTTCCCGATAAAACCACTTCATGTTATCTCAATGCCTATGCAACATCATCCTTCTCAAACTGAAAATACCCACCCCAGATCATCTATGTCTGCTTTGCGTTTGTTCATGCCATTTATCAGGCCGTATAAAGTAAGATTATGTATTGCGGTGTTTATTTTGGTAACTGTTTCGGTTGCGCTGTTGCTGCTTGGTCAAGGGCTTGCTTTTATTGTTGATAAAGGGCTTGGAAATGGCGGTAATCCTGAGGTTTTAGACAAGGCTATTTTGGTAATGGCTGGCCTTGCACTCTTTCTTGGTATCGGCAGTTTTTTGCGTATGGCAATTGTGAATGATATTGCAGAACGTGTCATGGCAGATATCAGAGCGGCTATTTTCAGCCATGTGACGCATCTGCCTGTCAACTGGTTTGAAACAGCGCGTATTGGCGATATTCTTGCCCGTTTAAACGCAGATACAGCCGTTATACAAACGGTGATGGCCTCCTCCCTTGTAATGGCGGTGCGCAATGTGATTCTGTTATGTGGTGGGCTGGTTTTGGTGGTGATTTCTTCGCTGAAAATGTCTGTTGTGGTAGCTGTTGTTGTACCTGTAGTGGTCATTCCGCTATTGCTTCTTGCGCGAAAATTACGGCGTGCATCACGGCTTGCCCAAGACAGGCTAGGGGATGTATCAGCTGAGGCAGAAGAAGCATTAGGTAATATCAGAACGGTTTTTGCCTTTGCACAGGAAAAAGCGGCGCAAGGACGCTTTGAGCATAAATTGAAGCAAGCACTAGATGCTGGCCTATCACGGGTGAGATTGCGGGCGCTATTATCAGGATTTGTAATCTGTATGGTGATTTTGGCCGTCACTATCATTTTATGGATTGGCGGGCGTGATTTGATCGCAGGACAGATGAGTGCTGGCGACTTATCTGCATTCATATTTTACGCGTTTTTAGTTGCGACCTCCACAGGCACCTTATCAGAATTAGGGGGCGAGCTTCAACGTGCCGCAGGCGCTGCTGAGCGTATTGCCCATCTGCTTGACGAGCCAATTGAAGCGCAGTCCCATTCAGGTGGAGAACCCTTACATGCTGCACATGGTCTAGCAGTAGAATTTAATGCGGTGAGCTTTAGCTATCCATCACGCACCAAAAGTAACGGGAGTGATGTTCAAGGGGCCCATGCAGGCGCCATCATCAACAAGGTTAGCTTTAGTGCACAACCTCATCAGAAAATTGCACTTGTGGGGCAAAGTGGCGCGGGGAAATCTACATTATTTCATCTATTGCTTGGGTTTTATCACCCAGATTCTGGCAGTATCAAGGTGGGCGGGCGAGATATTAGCACGCTAAGCAGAACCGAATTGCGCCGCCATATCGGTTTAGTGCCGCAAGATGCAATGATGTTTTCAACAACCATTGCTGAGAATATCGCTTTTGGAAAACCTGACGCTAGCCTTGCTGAAATTAAAGAAGCTGCGCGCAAAGCCGCCGCAGATGGTTTTATTACTGAACTTCTTAATGGATATGATACGCGTGTGGGTGAGCGCGGTATTCGCCTCTCTGGGGGGCAACGTCAACGTATTGCAATTGCAAGAGCGTTGCTGGTAAACCCGCAAATTTTACTGCTAGATGAAGCAACCTCAGCACTTGATAGCACAAACGAGCAACAGATTCAGCACGCCTTGGATGAGGTAATGTCACAAAGAACATCAATTGTAATCGCCCACCGCCTATCGACTATTCAAGATGCAGATATGATTGTGCTGCTTGATAAGGGGTGTGTGCGTGCAATTGGTAAGCATGATGAATTACTTAAAACAAGCCCTGAATATGCTGCGCTTGCAGCACGCCAGTTTGGGGCATCAGAACACGCTTAATCATGAGCCGGCTATCGCTTAGCGTTACTTGCTACTTGTAATATCAATGGCCAGTACATCGTGGCCGCGTTGGTGAAAATCTGTGCCAACAAAAATAGCGTTAATATCCTGAAAAGGTGCATCAATGCTTCTGCCAAGATATAAATTACCTTTGAAAATAGGTTCTAAATCTGCACTGTGGGTTAGTTTTGCCTCACTCGTGGCAATAATGAAAGCGCTGGTATGTTGTGATGTCACATCTGCAAAAATATCAATAAAGGCAGGCGGTATAAGCGTGTTTTGCTGATATTCTGCAAGGCTGACATGAATATTGTCTTGGCCAATTCGCCAAACAGCAAATCCATCCATTTCAACCGCACTGCTGTCAAAACAACTGCAAAAGACATTTGCAGAAACTTCAAACTGAAAGCTGGTATCTAGAACAGGCTGTGCTGTATGCGCAACATAGCTTGTGAAGGTTTTTATCGGCATAAAACCATGGTCTGGGGTGTTTGGGGGTGAAGGGCGCGGGTCTGCATCAAATTCGGTTAAAACAGTGCGGGCAAAATGGGTGGCGTTATCCAGCTCAAAGATGGAAACAGATATCTGGGTCCATTGTGAAGGCTGTTCACCTTCTTGGGGGTCATCTGCGGTCTGTGCTGGAAAATCAATGCCCTCAAACTGTTTGAAAAATATCTGTGAGGGCATGCGCGGTATCATCCCCTCAAAAGCGGTAAATTGCTGGAGTGTTGGTGCGGGGCTATATAAATCAGTATAGGCTAAATCATATTCTGCACATGTAGCAGGTGTGCTAAAGCTTGTGAATATTGAAAAGGCGGTGAGTATCCGGAAAACTGTATTTTGAAATGGCCCAATAAAGTCCAAATCAAATACACCCATCACACGCTACTCAGCTTTTAGCCGTTGTGTAAGCTTTAACTCAATACGCCTATTTTGCTGTCTTGCGGCATCTGTATCTTCTTGTGAGACAGGCTGAAATTCACCATATCCTGCTGCTGCTAGGCGGTGTGGCGGCACACCGCGCAATGCCATAAACCGAACAACTGACAAAGCTCTTTCAGTCGATAAATCCCAGTTATCTGTATACACACCTGAGATAGGAATATCATCTGTATGGCCATCCACTTGCAATATCCAAGGAATATCTTCTGGAATAGTCGCAGTAATTTCAACAAGGGCAGTTGCGATTTGGCTAAGCTGTTGCTCACCTTGTGCGGCAATGCTTGCTTGACCAGGGGCAAATAATACTTCGGACTGGAAGATAAATCTGTCCCCAACGATTTGCACATCATTTCGGTTTTCAAGCACTTCACGCAATCTGCCAAAAAATTCTGAACGAAAGCGCTGTAATTCCTGCACCTTATTAGCGAGGGCGTTGTTTAACTCTTTACCTAAATTAGCGATAGCAATTTTATCTTGAACAGCTTCTCTTCTTTTTTCATCTAACAGGCTGCGCAATCTGTTTAGCTCTCCTTGCAAGCCGCTCATCGCAAGGGTTAGCTCATCTATTTCTTTTTTTGCATCTGCAGATAGGTTTTTCTGCTCGCGTAGCTGTTGGCTGGTTGTGTCTAATTCACTTTGTTTTTCATCAATATCAGATTGCAGGCTAGCAAGCTTTAAGCGTTGGTTTTCAATATCCGCTAGAGCGGTTTCAAGCTCAGCGGCGGAGAGGCTAAGCTGTTCTTGCAGGTTTTTCTTTTCCTGCTCAAAGGCTGCTCGTGCGGCAGCAATATCGGCAAGCAGACGTGCTTTTTCACGGGTTTCCTCATCTAGCTTTTCACTTAATTCCTGATTTTTATCTTGGGATAAGCCAAGCTGTGCAGACAGGCTTTCCACCTCATCACTTAAGTTAGCGTTTTGCACCTTTTCAGCGTCAAGCAGGGCGCTTGTTTGGGCTAATTGTGCGTTGGCAAAGCTAAGTTGATCTTGGGTTTGTGACAGCTCTTGCTGGGTGCTGCTAAGCTGGTTTTGGGTGCGGCTAAGGGTGCTGGAAAGCTCAAGACTAGCATCGCGTTCCAAGGATAACAGCTCGCCAAGCATGGATAGCTCACGCCGTAACTCAGACAGGCTGGCATCTTGCCCAGATAGCCGATAAGCAAGATTGGCCTGAATAAGGACAAAGACCATCAGCACAAAGACAAAGACCATCAGCAAGCTGGCAAGTGCATCCACAAATCCTGGCCATGTAAAATCGCCTGGCCGCGTTTTATTTCCTAGCCGTGATAGTGCCATTTAAAATCTCTGCCTATTTATCTTAAGCCTATGGGATGAGGAGGTTTTCATTTTTTCTCAGCAAGTTTCATAATCGCTGAAGACAGACTTTTGAGTTCAGCAGAAATAGTTGCATTTTGTTGTCTTGTCTGGCTTTCAAGAGATTGCTGCAAGGTTTCTATCTTTGAGGTGAGATGTGCCAGCTGTTCTGTTAGCCTGCCTTCCCGTGCCAGCTGCTCATTCATCAGAGCAAGCTGACTATTAAGTTGTGCCATTTGAGTGTTATGGCTTGCGCGTCCTGCCTCTGCCTGTTCAATGGCATGCGATAGCGAGATAACAGCCCGTGCGCCTTCTTCGCTTAATCCTTGCGCGAGTGCAGAACTTCCAGATGCAGGCCCTGTATTTGCATCGCCAAATCGTGCAAAAGCAGAAAGCCAATCTTCAACCTCGTTAAAGAATCTGCCCATGGCTTGGCCGAGTTGCAAATCTAAAAAGCCAAGAACAAGGCTAGCACCAAGGCCAAAAAGAGAGGATGAAAAGGCTGTTGCCATCCCTGAAAGAGGAGCATCTAAGCCTTCGCGTAATTGAGACATTAACTGGTCGAAATCGGTATTCCCAAGCTCTAAGCCGCCAACCACAGCGCTCACAGAACCAATCGTTTGCAACAGCCCCCAGAAGGTGCCAAGCAAGCCTAAGAACACCAATAGGCCGATAAAATAACGTGAAATCTCACGCCCTTCATCAAGGCGAGCGGCAACCCCGTCTAAAACACTTCGTAGGGATAAGGCTGATAAATGCTGGTCTTCATGTGCCGCCGATAACATTGCATGCACCGTTGCGAGCAAAACGGGGCGTTCTGCTGTTCGGCTGATGGTGTTGGTCATCTGAATATCGCCTAACCATCGGGCTTCTGGAACAAGCCTTAAGGTTTGCCGAAAAATAAACGCAACCCCGATAAGTGCAGTGGCAATAATCACAGAATTTAAGCCAACATTGCCCAGAAACGCACCCGATAATGGGCGATAGAGCAAGAGCACAATCCCAAGCGTTACGGCTAAAATGATAAGCATTCGCACCAGATAACTGCGTGGGTCTGTCATCTGAGTTTTCATTGCATGCCCCCCAAACCTAGAAATATTTGTCCATGTTGTTAGCCTAGGGGTAGCAATGATTTATGGCAAGACTGTGATGTTTATTTCTACAGATAAAAAAACAGCACCTTCAATATACAAGGCGCTGTTTTATTGAATGTGAATAGAGATATGTGAATTCAGCTTATTTAGATGATTCTCGCAATAGTTTTAGCAATGGCATATGCAATGCCTGATTTCCGGCAACCACATCACCAGAGGTTAACATATTATCACGCGCAGAAAAATCAGAGACAAAGCCGCCAGCTTCTTTGACCAATAAGATGCCTGCTGCGATATCCCAGATGCTTAACCCGCGCTCCCAGTAGCCCTCATACCGGCCTGCGGCAACAAATGCTAAATCAAGTGCGGCACTTCCAAAGCGCCTTACTCCTGAGCTACATTGCATAACAGCCTGCATTTCAGCCATAAAACGTGCATCTGTTTCTGCTGTTCCCCTGCCTAAAAAGGGAATGCCTGTCGCAAATAATGAATCGCTAAGTTTGCGGCGCCCTGATACACGGATACGCCTGTTATTCAAAAACGCTCCTTTGCCTGCCTCTGCAAAGTAAAATTCATTGCGGCAAGGGTCAAGAACTGTACCTGCAATAAGCTTTCCCCCTTTAATTGCTGCGATGGAAATAGCAAAATGAGGGATGCCATGCAGAAAATTGGTAGTGCCATCAATAGGGTCAATAATCCATGTTGGTGCATCTTCATCTGCCGCAGGCACCTTGCCAGCTTCTTCCATAATGAAGCCCCAGCCTGGACGTGCTTTTTCGAGTTCAGCCCGCAAGGTGTTCTCAGCTGCAATATCAGCTTGAGAGACGAAATCAGCAGCACCTTTCCGGCTCACCTGAAGATTTTCAACCTCACCAAAATCGCGCATCATCCGGCGGGATGCTGCCATCGATGCTTTATGCATCACTGTAATTAATGCTGAACGTGTGCTCATCTAGCCACTCTAATCCTTTGCCCGTTCGACATAGCTTGCATCATCGGTTTTCACCACAATGCGTGTGCCAGCCTCAATATGTGGTGGAACCATCACCTTAACGCCATTATCAGCCATAGCTGGCTTATATGAAGATGATGCTGTTTGTCCCTTCACAACTGCATCAGCCTCTACCACCGTCAGGGTAACCTGATCAGGTAGGCTTACAGAAATTGGCTCACCCTCATGGCTTTGCAAGGTTACGGTCATGCCGTCTTGCAAAAATGCAGCTTGCTCGCCAACCATATCTGCGCTGATAGCAATTTGCTCAAATGTTTCTGCATGCATGAAAATATGATTATTATCTTCAGCATATAGATAGGTACAATCTGCCTCATCTAGAATGACTCGTTCTACAGATTCTGTGGCTCTGAAGCGTTCATTTAGCTTTGTGCCGTCCCTGATGTCGCGTAATTCTACCTGTGCAAAAGCACCGCCTTTTCCAGGTTTAACGTGACTGATTTTCACCGCAACCCAAAGCCGTGATTTATGCTCAATCACATTGCCTGGGCGAATTGCATTACCATTTAGTTTCATCTTCTAAAATCTCCGAATAAATCCTAATCACCTAAAACATATTAGGTCATAATCTATGCATGAATACCGCGGTATCTAGCATCCGATTAGCAAATCCCCATTCATTATCATACCAGCCCATAATCCGCACAAAACGTTCATCTTGAACCTGTGTCTGGGTTAAGTCAGCCACACAAGAATGACTGTCATGATTGAAATCGACAGATACGAGCGGCAGGGTGTTACAGCGCATAACCCCCTTCATATGTGTCTGTGCAGCATCTTCAAGCGCTTTGTTCACAGCTTCAATAGAGCATTTTTCACGCGCATAGAAATGGAAGTCGACAACAGATACATTCTCGGTTGGTACGCGAACAGCAGAGCCATCTAATTTTCCGCCTAGTTCAGGCAAAACGAGGCCAACTGCGCGTGCAGCACCTGTTGTTGTTGGCACAATAGAGCGTGCGCCAGAACGCGCGCGTCTCAGGTCTTTATGCGAATTATCCAATATATTCTGATCACCTGTATAGGCATGGATAGTTGTCATATTCCCTGAGATAATCCCGAAAGTTTCATGCATCACCTTAGCCATCGGGGCAAGGCAGTTTGTGGTGCAAGAAGCGTTTGATACAATCTGATGTTCTGCTGTTAGCTTGTCATGATTAACGCCATACACAACCGTATGATCAGCCCCTGATGCAGGTGCAGAGATTAATACTTTGCCAGCGCCAGCTTCCAAGTGGGTAGCAGCCTTGTCCCTGTCATTAAATACACCAGAACATTCAAGGACTACGTCAATGCCATTATCCTTATGCGGTATATTGCGCGGGTCTCTCTCATGGGTAAGTGAGATAGGGCCAGTGCCAATATCAAGTGTCTCGCCTGCTAATCTTGGCGGGGATTTAAGCCTGCCATGGGTTGAATCAAATTCAAGTAAATGTGCCATAACCTCAGCACTGCCAGGGGAATTAATATTTACAATTTGGACATCATCTCTGTTTTGCTCAGCAAATGCCCGCAAAACCAAGCGGCCAATCCGACCAAATCCATTAATACTTACCCGTGTGGTCATCTTTGCATCATTCCTTCTACTCAGATGTTGATAGATACAGCATTAACCGCATGCTGTATCGTTTGCGCTTACATGCTAGTGTGAAGCAGCATCAATGATAGCGTCAACTGTAATACCAAAATGTGTATATAAATCAGAAGCAGGGGCTGATGCACCAAAACTATTCATGCCAATGAAATGTGCAGGCCCTTGGACAAGCTGATGCCAGCCCATTTCAATGCCAGCTTCCACAATAATGGTTTTTGCACCTTTAGGAATAAGCTGTTCAATATCAGCACGAGGTTGTTCAAGCAGTAAGTCAAGACACGGCACAGAGACAAGTCTAGTTGGTTTGCCGCTTGCTTCTAATGCGTTGCGTGCCTGCTGTGCTAACCCAACCTCTGAGCCAGAAGCTAGAAGCACGATTTCAGGTGTATCGGTACTTTCAGCTTCTAAAATATACCCACCTGTTGCAGATTTTAGCGGCGCAATATCATCGCCTAAACGAAGCTGCTCCAAGCCTTGTCTTGAAAGTGCAAGCACAGCAGGCCCTGATGTGTCTGTTAGGGCTAGCTGCCAACATTCTGCAGTCTCGACAATATCGCATGGGCGGTATGTTTTGAGATTTGGAATAGCCCGCAAAGCTGCCAAATGTTCAACAGGCTGGTGGGTTGGTCCATCTTCCCCTAATCCAATAGAATCGTGGGTCATCACATAAATCACCCGTTGTCCCATCAATGCAGATAGACGGATAGAAGGCCGGCAATAATCTGTGAATACCATGAAGGTGCCGCCATAAGGGATCACCCCGCCATGTAATGCAAGGCCATTCATGGCCGCAGCCATACCATGCTCACGCACGCCATAATGCACATAATTTCCGCCATAATTTGAGGCAGAGAAAATCTGCTGTTCAGCCGCTTTTGTGTTGTTTGAGCCTGTTAAATCAGCAGAACCACCGATTAATTGCGGTATTGCAGCATTGAGCACATCAAGGGTTTGTTGGCTGGCTACTCTGCTTGCAACTTTACGCGGGCTATCTCTCAGCTCTGCTTTAAAAGCCGCAATCGCGTCACCGGTAATGCTAGCAACATCACCTGCAATGCTGTGTTCAAATTCAGCCCGCTTAGGATGGTTGCGAAGTCTTTCCTCCCATCCATCACAAGATGAAACCCCTTTTTCAGCTGTTTGAAGCCATTGCTTTTTAATGTCAGCTGGGATTTCAAAGGGTGCGTGTGGCCAATTTAGCGCATCTCTGGTCGCTTGAATTTCGTCATCACCAAGGGGCGCACCATGCACTTTTGCAGTGCCCGCTTTTTGCGGTGAGCCTTTGCCTATAACTGTTTTACAGCGGATAAGGGTTGGAGCATCTGTGTGTGCTTTACCTGCATTAATGGCCGTATCGATATCCTCAAAATCATGACCATCACAGGATAGCACTTGCCAGCCAGCCGCGATGAAACGTGCAGTGATATCTTCAGATACAGCAATGTCCACAGGCCCATCAATTGAAATGCCATTATCGTCAAACAGCACAATCAGCTTGCCAAGCTTGAAATGCCCTGCAAGAGAGATGGCTTCTTGGCTAATGCCTTCCATTAAACACCCATCCCCTGCCATCACATAAGTGAAGTGTGAGACAAGTCCATCACCATAATGGGCATTGAGATGTCTTTCTGCCATAGCCATACCAACAGCATTAGCAATCCCCTGACCAAGAGGGCCAGTGGTTGTTTCAATACCTGTAGCATGGCCAAATTCTGGATGCCCGGCGGTGCGTGCGCCAAGCTGCCTGAACCTTTTTATTTCATCCATCGTCATATCTGGATAGCCAGTGAGATGAAGTAGGCTGTAAATCAGCATTGAGCCATGACCAGCAGACAACACAAATCTGTCTCTGTCTGGCCAATTTGGCCTCATGGGATCAAATTGCATATGCTTTGCAAAAAGCACAGTTGCGACGTCTGCGAACCCCATCGGCGCGCCAGGATGCCCTGAATTAGCTGCCTGAACAGCGTCCATAGACAAGGCTCTGATAGCGTTTGCCATATCTTTGGTAGGGGTGATTTGGGTGGGTGCAGCAGATGTCATTCTCGGTTCCTTCATCAAATTGCCATCAGGTGCAGATGTTTGCCAAAAAACTACTCTGCATCACATCTTCATATGAGCGCAATAACGATGTCATCATATACGAGCCGCACCATGCCAATCTTGGACTGATTCGTCAATCTCAACTTGCATTAGTGGGGTAGATACAAAGATAAAATTCACATCCCGAAACAGACTAGAAATTTTTACAGCTTTCAGAAGTTGTTGAAATAAAAGGGATGCTTGCTTTGTATGTTAGTGTAATGATCACCCGCAAGCTATTGTGTGGCTTGTTTTTTTATATTAATGCAGGCACTCTTATATACGCTACCATCACGCAGGCAGCATGTTTAAGAACCTTCCCTTGGCTAAAGTGGACGTTAGGGGTGGGTGATGGTTTAAGCTGTGTTTGCGTGGCGCTAGTTTGTGACGATTACATCTATCCTAAACGGCATCCACACGCTCATGACCCAGACCGAGAATTCCATTAGCGCACTCGACCACGCATTTGCCGCCCTGCAAGAGGCGTTAGTATCGCTTGAACAGGTCGTCCAAGAACAGGCTGATAAAATTGCCAGCCAGCCAGCGTTAGCAGAAGCAACAGATGCCACATCTGGCGATGAGATGCAGATGAGTATGGCTGAAAAACAAGCTGTTCAGCATGAATTATCGCGGCTTAAGGCAACAATTTCTGAAGCCACTGCGCTTGTATTGGACGCACAGAAAAACAAAGGCACAAGCTAGGGATTTCAGCATTATGGCGCAGACAATTGTAACGGTTAAATTAAATGGCCAATCTTACCAGATGCAATGTGGTGAGGATGAGGTAGAACAGATTGAACAGCTCGCCTCTGAAATTGATGGGCTCATGCAACAATTAAAGCCACAAGGCGGGCATGTGCCAGATGTGCGGCTGCTTGCGATTATCTCCATCATGATGGCAGAACGCGCACAAGAGGCTGAAAAAGCACTTGCCCATGCGAAAGCTGAGATGTCTGAGATGCAGCAAAATGCTGAAGCAAATACAGATGCAATGCCAGCAGATAGCGAAAATAATACCCCGCAAGTTGATGTAACAGCTTTATCTTCACAAATTGAGCAAGCTGCTTTACGCATTAATGCGATCACCGCAAAACTTGCGCAATAGTCTTAATTGGCTTACACACCACATCGTGGCGATGGCTAGATAGTGCGTCAGGTCGTTCAATCCCTGGGGCCATAATCTTCTGTAGGGAACTGCCTCTGGCTGGATTGCGGTCTGGTTATTGCGGTGCCCACCTGTTTAACAGGTCACAGAGGATGAATCATGCCAACGGCTTTTCCGGCTATCGTCACACCGCTAAATTGGGATAGGCTTGAAAAAAATCAGCTAGGCATAAAGGTGCGAGCAAGTTTGTGACAGAGTGGGCATTGGATAAAGCACAAGCACGGAAATATTTTGCCGATATCAGAAAAAAGGCACAAGCACACACGCCACAAGCAGGTCAAGCGCTTGCCATTTTTGCGGATACACTTATGGAGAGGTTTTCACCATCTACCGCTGGGCTGTTCTGGCCGTACCGAACAGAAATAGATACCAGAGCGTTGCTATACACACTTCAGCAAAAAGGGGTTGTAATCGGCTTGCCTGTGACTGGCGAAGCTGGCACGCCGCTTATGTTCAGAAAATTCAGCGATGAGGATGATTTCATAAAAGGGGAATATAACATCCCTATCCCAAGCGAAAATAACCCAGAAGTTATGCCAGACCTTATTTTTGCGCCCTTTCTTGGTATTGATAATTCAGGCTTCAGGCTAGGGTATGGTGGCGGATATTATGACCGCACCATTGCGCATTATAACGCGTTGGGGCTTTTCCCTAAGCTTATCGGGCTTGGGTTTGATGAACAGCGCGTTGAAAAATTGCCCATTGGGGAATTTGATATGCCGTTAGATGGGGTTTTAACACCATCTGGATTATACCTGTTTTAACTGTGGAGCCTAAGACTATGTCGCAACCGCTATCTTCAAAACAAAGTGAGCATCACCGAATATTATTTTTAGGCGATATTGTTGGCCGCGCAGCACGCACTGCAATCATTGAACAAATCGCAGATATTAAAGACCAGTATCAGATTGATGGTATTGTGGTGAATTGTGAAAATGCAGCTGGCGGTTTTGGGATTACCCCTGATATTTGTGACGGATTGTTCAGCGCTGGCATTGATGTGTTAACCACCGGCAATCATGTTTTCGATAAGACGGAGATTTCGCCTTATTTTACGGGGCATCCCCGTTTAATCAGACCGATAAATATGGCCCCTGAATTCCCTGGAAAAGGAAGTGTTATTGTTCAGCTTGCAGATGGCTTCCGCCTGGCTGTTGTGAATGTGATGTGCAATTTATTCATGGCTGAAAATGAAAATGCATTTCATGCAATGAGCAAAACTATCGACAAGCTCGCATTAGGGCGTGATGCAGATGCTATTGTGGTGGATGTGCATGGTGAAGCCACCTCTGAGAAAACAGCCATGGGACATTTTTTAGATGGAAAGGTGAGTTTGGTAGTTGGAACACATACCCATGTGCCAACCGCTGACCACCGAATATTAGCCAATGGCACAGGCTATCTTACAGATGCAGGGATGTGCGGTAATTATGATTCTGTCATCGGTATGGATAAAGTGGCTGCAACCTCTAGATTTACAGGCAAGCGAAATGGCAGCCTATCTGTTGCCAAAGGCACCCCTAGCCTATGCGGCGTGATGGTGGATGTCTTGCAAGATGGGCTGGTACGAAGAATTATGCCTTTTAGAAGAGGCGGTGAGGTTGCGATAGAAGGGGATATTGGGCACTCGCCGCCCCTTAAGCCATAAATTATGCCATAAATCATGCTGGCCTGTACAACATATCATCAATATGTTACGCCCATAGTGATCTGGCCTTATGTATTCATCATGTATACATTTTTGGATGAATACATAGCGCCTAAATTATATATTCAAGCTAGGGATATATAGTTGCAGAAGAAAAACGATAAGATGAAAGACGATAAAAGGTGAGGTAGCATTATGGCAGGCCATTCCAAATTTGCAAATATTAAGCATCGTAAGGGTGCGCAAGATAAGAAACGTGCTAAAATTTTCACCCGCCTGATTAAGGAACTGGCTGTTGCAGCACGCGACGGCACAGACCCAAATTCAAACCCGCGTCTGCGCACTGCCCTTGCAGCAGCGCGTGCAGCAAACATGCCAAAAGATAATATCGAAAGAGTGCTGAAAAAAGCTGAAGGCGGTGAGGGCGAGCTATATGAAGAAATTCGCTATGAAGGCTATGGCTCTGGCGGAACAGCGTTTATTGTTGAGGCGTTAACCGATAACCGTAATCGCACCGCATCAGAGGTGCGTGCTGCTTTTGCAAAATTTGGCGGTGCACTTGGTGAGACCGGCTCAGT
Organism: Puniceispirillaceae bacterium (SeqCode); assembly: GCA_965660095.1. Lineage (GTDB taxonomy): Bacteria > Pseudomonadota > Alphaproteobacteria > Puniceispirillales > Puniceispirillaceae > WTJO01. The sequence goes on along the minus strand of CBFHYP010000002.1, from coordinate 131,047 downwards.
GAGTTTCATGTTTGATAAGGTAGGGCAAATCATCCTACCCGCAGACAAAGCTGATGCGGACACTGTGTTTGAAGCCGCACTTGAGGCAGGTGCAGATAATGTTGAATCTGACGAAAATGCCCATGTTATCACCACCGCACCTGAAGATTTTAGTGCCGCGCGCGAACAGCTAGAAGAGGTTTTTGGTGCGCCAGAAGAAGCACAAATCACTTGGGTTGCTCAAAATACCATTGATGTGGATGAAGAAAAGGCAAGAACCTTGCTGAAATTTATCGATGTTCTCGAAGATAATGATGATGTGCAAAATATCTCCTTCAATTTTGAGATATCTGATGAAATTTTATCAAAAATTGATGGCTAGAACAGATAACACATAATATCATTAAGCTGTCTCTATACCAAATGCCGCTTGCCATAAGGAGTTGGTGTGATACGCATGTTAGGAATTGACCCCGGCCTCACCGCCACAGGCTGGGGCATTGTCACAGCAGAGGGGGCAAAGCTTAAACATGTAGCCCATGGGGTGATTAAAACCTCACCACGCCAAACAGACCCAGATAGGCTAAAAGCAATTCATGATGGGCTTACCGAAATTATCCACACCTATCATCCAGATAAAGCGTCTATCGAAGATATTTTTATGAAGAATAACGCCCGCTCAGCCCTGCGGTTAGGGCTGGCGCGTGGCGCTGCGATCTTGGCAACTGCACATTCTAAATTAGATTTATCCGAAATCGCTGCGCGTGCTGTAAAACAAGCCGTAACAGGCAAGGGCGGTGCAGATAAAAAGCAAATCGCCTTTATGGTCTCAAACCTGCTTTCAATTGAATTAAAGGCAGGGGATGCAGCAGACGCTTTAGCGATTTCTATTGCCGGTATTCATGGCGGCGGCATGGTATTAACACCGGCTATGGCAGGCGCATCTGCTGAACATCAATATGCGTCTAATCCAGCATTGGCTGCCGCGATTGATGCGGCATTAGTAAAAGAGCAGGAACGTAAAAGATGATCGCTTCTTTAACAGGGTTTATGCGGCATACTGAGCTAAGTAGTTTTGTCCTTGATGTGCGTGGGGTTGGCTATGTGGTGCATGCTACTGGCAAAACCATATCAGCCCTTTCTCAACTTGATACAGAATGCACCGTGCTTACTGAACTGGTTGTGCGTGAAGATTCAATGACCTTATATGGCTTTACCAGCCAAGCAGATAAGGATGCATTTGTGTTGCTTCAAACGGTGCAAGGTGTAGGCGCCAAAGCTGCTTTGTCGATTTTGAATACGCTTAGTGCGGATGAACTTGCCCAAGCGATATTGGCTGGCGATAAAGCGATGGTTAGCAGGGCTGATGGGGTAGGGCCTAAAATAGCCTTGCGTATCATTAACGAGCTTGCCCAAAAAGTAGGTAGGCTATCGCCATCGCCAGCATTGGATATGCCAGCACTGCAACAGGCTAGCGCACAAGCTTCAACTGGGGTCATGCACGATGCGCTTTCTGCATTGGTGAATTTAGGCTATTCCAGAAGCGAAGCGTTCCAAGCCGTCTCTGCTAGCTATAACGCAACACCTGAAATCTCATTATCTGATTTGATTGCAGAAGCATTAAGAAAATTGGGAACAGCATAATGTCTGAACCTACCAAATATGATTTAAAAAGGGGTGCAAGATGAGTGATGAATTTGATGCAATGACATCTGATGATCACGCTGAAGCGCGGCTTGTATCACCACAACAACAGCGTCAAGATCATGCGTTGCGCCCCTTGCAATTGGCTGAATTTATCGGTCAAGGTCAAGGCCGCAATAATCTTGAAACCTTTATTCATGCGGCTAGGGTGCGCGGTGATGCGATGGATCATACCTTGCTTCATGGTCCGCCAGGTTTGGGTAAAACTACGATGGCTCAAATTATTGCAACAGAACTTGGCGTTGGGTTTAAAGCCACCTCAGGGCCAGTGATTGCACGTGCCGGGGATTTAGCGGCGCTGCTTACTAATCTTGCGCCAAAAGATGTGCTTTTCATTGATGAAATTCACCGGCTAAACCCTGCAGTTGAAGAGGTGCTTTATCCAGCCTTAGAAGATTTTCAGCTTGATTTGATGATAGGTGAGGGGCCTGCGGCACGTTCTGTGCGTATCGATTTGCCGCCCTTTACGCTTGTTGGCGCAACCACACGTTCTGGGCTGTTAACCACCCCCTTGCGAGACCGATTTGGCATTCAGATGCGGATGCATTTCTATAGCACAGAGGAGCTTGCTGAAATCGTCTCAAAACAGGCCATAAAACTTAATTTGGCACTCACCCCTGAGGGGGCTATTGAAATTGCTTCTCGCTCACGGGGCACCCCAAGAGTGGCGGGAAGATTATTGCGGCGGGTGCGTGATGTTGCGTCCGTTGAACATGCAGAACAGGTAGATAAAGCGCTAGCAGATAGGGCGCTTGGGATGTTGGATGTTGATAAAGCTGGTCTTGATGGTATGGATAGGCGCTATCTTGAAACCTTAGCAGCTAATTATGGCGGTGGGCCTGTGGGCGTGGATACGCTTGCGGCTGTGTTATCAGAACAGCGCGATATGCTAGAAGAAGTCATTGAGCCATTTTTAATGCAAACAGGGCTGTTGATGCGCACCCCAAGGGGGCGGTGTTTATCCCGTTCAGGGTGGGAATATATTGGTATGTCCCCGCCTGCACAAGCCCTAAGCCAGCTTGATTTTTTAGCTGATATGCCGGATGCAGAAGAAGGCTAGGGCGTATGAAAATGCAGCATTTTTCAGCAGAATTTTTAGCTGATATGGAGACACGATTTGCACATTTTAATGCGGCACTTGATGGGGTTTTTGAAACCCATCAAGGCCAAGATGCACATCTGTATCCTGTGGTTGTGCAATATGATGACACAGACGCAGGCGGCATTGCCTATCATGCCTCTTACATAAAATTTGCTGAGCGGGCACGTTCTGCCTTCCTAAGGCTTGCAGGTTTTCCGCTAGCACACTGGCTTTCTGAGCATCAGCAAGGCTTTGTGATTAAAAAGCTAGAGGCTGAATATCAGCATCCAGCACAGTTGCATGACAGGCTTGTGGTGCATACAACCGCTAGGCACGTTTCCAAAGCATCTTGTCATTTGCAACAAGATATGTTTTGCCCTAAATTTGGCCATATTTTTGCCAGAGTTTCTGTGCAGGGTGTGTGGGTCGATGTAAATAAAGGGCCAAAGCGCTTTCCACAGCAACTGCAAAAGATTATATCTTCATTCCAACAAAGCATGTAGCAGAACAAAAGCTACACAATTTTGTGAGTCAATTCGGTAATTTGCACAGAGGTCAGTATGGCAGACACCACATCCCTTCAAGGTTCAATCACAACTAGCCAGAATATTGATATGTCAATGTTTGGGTTGTTTATGGCAGCAGACCCGCTCGTAAAGTTTGTTATGTTGTTGCTTGCGCTTGCCTCTATTTGGTGTTGGGCAATGATTTTCAATAAAATTTCATTATTTAGAAAACAGCGTAAATCTATGGCAGCTTTCGATGATGAATTTTGGTCAGGTGGCTCGTTAGAAGATTTATATAATAAAACAGGTGATCAGCCTGAATCTGCGCAAGCTAAAGTGTTTGTATCTGCTATGTATGAATTGCGCCGTGCAAAGATGAATGGCTTAACGCTTGGCGGCAATGACGGGTTGCGTGCCAATGTCATGATGCGGATTGAAAGAAGCATGACCTTAACCATTTCAAAAGAAATGGACAGGCTAGAGGCTGGGATGAGCTTTCTTGCGTCAATTGGTTCAGTATCACCGTTTATCGGGCTATTTGGAACAGTGTGGGGCATTATGAATAGTTTTACCTCAATCGCAGAATCCAAAAATACGTCACTAGCAGTTGTCGCCCCAGGCATTGCAGAAGCATTATTTGCAACTGCGTTAGGCTTGGCGGCCGCTATCCCTGCTGTGATTGCATATAATAAATTTTCTGGTGATTTAGATAAACTTGGCGGGGCATTAGATGTGTTTGCACAAGAATTTTCTACCCTTCTTGGCCGTCAATTAGATGAAGGGCAGTAAGTATAATGGGTGTATCGCTAAACAGATCAGGTAGAACAAGAAGACGAGGCGGTCATCGGCCTATGGGCGAAATTAATGTCACGCCTTTTGTGGATGTGATGTTGGTATTGCTTATCGTCTTTATGGTGACCGCCCCGCTTCTTACCGTTGGCGTGCCGGTGGATTTGCCAAAAACCCAAGCAGGGCAGGTCAATGCAGATGACGCCCCGTTAGTTGTATCCTTGCAAAAACAAGGGGCCATCTATTTGCAGGATACTGAAATTGAGGCAGAGAAACTTGTCCCGCGCCTTAAAGCGATCGCACAAGCGAATAATCAGGTGCGTATTTTTGTACGCGGGGATAAAGCAGTTGCATATGGTGAGGTGCTGGCACTGATGGGCAGAATTCAGTCTGCAGGGTTTGAACGTGTTGCCCTGGTTGCTGAACTGCCTGAGCAATAGAATTTAACAGAGGTTAAATTAAACATATGACGGAGCAAAGCAGATAATGTCATCTGATATGCCAATAAGCCGGAATACGATGGTGCTTTCTGTCTGCTTTCATCTGTTAGTGGTGTTGGCCTTTACGGTTTCTTGGCCATTTATCAGCGCCCCGCCAACAACCGCACAGCCTTTGGTGGTGGTGGATTTGGTGGCACGGGTACCGCAAACAAATCTTCAATCTGCACCAAGTAAAGCGCCTAAAAAATCTGAGGTTGAGCAAAAGGAAACCAAGAAAAGAGTGCCGCCTCCACCCCCTCCGCCGCCTCCGCCGCCGCAATCAAAGCCTGTGATTGAACCTGCTAAGACCACAGCACCTGCACCCAAGCCTAAGCCTGCGCCTGATGTAGAAATTCTGCCTGATAAGAAGGTAGAACAGCCAAAGGCAAAACCTAAACCAAAAGCGCCTGAAGCTAAAAAAGTTACCAAGCCTGCAGCGCGGCCTGAACAAAAGCCAGCCCCAAAAGCGCCTGCAGCAAAACCAAAGCAAGCCACAAAAGTGTCTGCAGTGAAGCCGCCACCTGCGCGCCCTAATAAGCTGATTAAAAAATCACAACAGAAAGAAAAAGTGCAGGCTTTGAGCGGGGTTCTTCAAAATTTAGCAGATGTATCGAAAGCTGAAAAAGCGGAAAAAAACCAAAAAGCAAAACAAAAACAACAAGCACAAGACAAGCTTAAATCTAGCCTTACCCAAGCTGTATCCAATGAGGGGAATGCAGAAGAGCAAAAACAGCTAAAACTTGGCCAATCTGATTTTGACAGGCTAAGAGCGCATATCTCGAAATGCTGGGCACCACCTCTTGGTGCAAAAGGTGCAGCCAATCTAAAGGTTGATATTTTGCTTGAGCTAGAACGTGATGGCAAAGTCCGAAAAGCCGAAATCCTAAATGTTAATAGATATAAGGCAGATAAAGGTTATAAGGTTGCAGCAGATGCGGCGTTGCGTGCTGTAATTGGATGCGGAAACCTGCCCTTGCCAGTTGAGAAGTATGATTTATGGAAAAAATTTATTTTCGGGTTTGACCCCAAATTTTTGTAATGCGAGGGTGCCATCTTTTGGTCATGAAGATCTGGCATATTAAAACTTGTATAATCGCGGCGTTTGCATCAAAAGACAATAAAGCGAAAAGCAGGTAGAGTTGAGCAGATGTGCTAGATAGTCTTGCAAGCAGGTAAATGAAAAAACGGTTGAGCGTGATGATGATAAGAACAAGCTTTGGACATATAGTGAAACAAGTTACAACTGCTATCAGCATGCTGGCTTTCAGACGGCAATCCCTGTTTGCGGGTATGATGCTGTGTGTTGCGGGTTTGAGTATCCAGCTTGCCCATGCTCAATCTGATATTCCAAGATTAGATATCACCGAAGGTCAGGTTGAACCTATCCCTGTTGCGATTGCAGAATTTACGGGAAAAGATGGCTTGCCCTCTGATGTGGGCAGACAAATTAGCCAGATTATCTCAGATGATTTAATCAGCTCTGGTTTATTTGTGACCATTGATAGTGCTGCGTTTATTCGCCCGCCAGAATCCCCTGCTATCCGGCCTAATTTTGCAAATTGGACACCGCTTGGCGCAAAAGGCCTTTTAATTGGTAGCGCCTATATGGAAGATGGTTTGCTGCAAATTGAATTTGTCTTGTGGGATGTGGTCACCCAACGCAATATCACAGAAGGAAGCGGTAGCGCTGATATGGAAGGGTTGCGCCGCATCGCCCATCAAATTGCAGATTTTGTGTATGAAGAATTCACTGGCGATATGCCTTATTTTGATACGCAAATTGTATATGTATCCGAAGAAGGGCCTCAGAATAGACGTGTAAAGCGCTTAGCGATTATGGATCAAGATGGTCATAATCACCGTTTCTTAACAACGGGTGCTGATTTAGTGCTGACCCCGCGTTTTTCTAAATCTGCGATGGAAATTGCGTATCTTAATTATTTTAATGATGAGCCAAATGTATATTTGCTAGATGTGGCATCTGGCAGAACCGAACGGCTTGGCCAATTCCCAGGCATGACATTTGCGCCGCGTTTTGGACCTGACGGCAATCGATTAATTATGAGCCTTGCACAAGACGGCCAAACCGATATTTTTGAGATGGATTTACGCACCCAATCCATGGAAAGGCTGACACGTTCACCCTCCATTGATACCTCACCATCTTATTCACCAGATGGCACGTCTATTGTGTTTAATTCAGATAGAGGCGGCTCTCAGCAGCTTTATATCATGAATAATAAAGGCAAGAATGTAACCCGTATAAGCTATGGCGATGGCCGTTATGCCACACCTGTATGGTCACCAAGGGGCGACCTTGTTGCCTTCACCAAAATGTATAAGGGCGAATTTTATATTGGGGTGATGAATATTGATGGCTCTGGTGAGCGGCTTTTAGCGCGCGGCTTTTTAGTCGAGGGTCCAACTTGGGCGCCAAATGGCCGTGTGCTGATGTATTACAAACAGCAACCATTTGAAGATTCAGGTTTAGGTGGGGACACACATCTTTACCGCATCGACATTACAGGTTTTAACGAAAGAAGAATTATCACCCCTGCTGATGCAAGTGATCCAGCATGGTCACCATTGCTGCAGTAATTTCAATTATTTGCCTTGCTAATCAAACAGATAAAACCAAAACTATAGCGCTTTGGTCTTGAAATCGTATGAAATAGGGCTGAATTGATATGAGTTTGTCGAGTTAGACTTGTTTTTTATTGATTTTTAAGGCAATCTATGGTTTCTGTATTTTGGATTACCATTTGCGTATGCAATAGAATGGCAATCTTTGCACTTGCAGCTGGGATAGTCCAGCACCGGAACAAGACGCCTGAATTGAAAAAATGGGTTCGGGTTAAGCCTTTTGGGGATATCTTTATGTTAAAACGTTTTCTTTTTATAATCATTGGAACGGCTTTTCTAGCTGCCTGTGAAACTGCATCAACAACAAGCGGCGAATCTTCAGGCGAAGTTACAACGTCAACCACGACTAGCTCATCAGGTACTGCGTCATCATCTTCATCAACAGCCAGCTCATCAGCAGGCGCTTCACAAGAAGAAGCGTTAACCCCTGAGCAAATGCTGAAGAAGGAATTTGCAAAGGTTGGCAGCACTGTATTATTCGATTTTGATTCATCAGCACTTTCTGATTACGCACAAACAACTTTGGACAGACAGGCTGGCTTCTTAAAAGCACGCCCGCAAGCACGTGTGATTATCGGTGGTCATGCTGACGAACGTGGTACACGTGAATATAACCTTGCACTAGGTGAGCGCAGAGCAACAGCTGTTCGCGACTACCTGGTATCAAAAGGTATTAATTCAGACCGCATCAGAACAATCTCATACGGCAAAGAACGTCCAGCACAAAACGGCTCAAACGAAGCTGCATGGCGTCTAAACCGTCGTTCTGAAACTATCCTGAACTAGTTGTTTGTTCCGCTCCACTAGCGGTAGGTACATATCACACTGTGTAAGAGGCTTTGTTGTCAAAACAAGGCCTTTTATTTTGCGCTTTATTTTGCGCTAATAGTGATGCAAACAATTAAGGTTATGTTTTCGCTCAAAGCTGCCTAAATTCGGCCTTAAATTCTAATTAATTTGGTGCTACAGTAAAGATGATGCCATTTTCGATGGAATCACTGAAAAAGATTATGGTTCTGCATGACACAGATGCAGATTTCAGGAGCATTAATGTGCGTTTAAAACAATTTCGAAACCTTGCTGTCATTGTCACTCTTATGTGTAGTGGGGCAAGCGTTGCATTTGCCCAATCAGCAGACCCGCGTGCCGGGGGCTTTACCCAAGCAGATAGGGATTTGCTTACCCGTCAGCAAATTCGTCTTGATACGTTTGAGGAATCTTTAAAAGAGCTAAGAGGACAGGTAGAGCTTGAGGTGAAAAATACTAGAACGCAGATGGAAAAATTATCTTCATCTGTGCTGGCAAATTCTTCTGGCGCATCTGTGGATGCTCAAGCTATTCAGTCTGAGCTTGCTAAGTTGAATGACAGTATCGCTATTCTAAATCAGCGTCTTAGCCGCACCATCGAAATGTCATCTGATATCGAGTTCAGAGTGCTACGTCTTGAAAAACGTATGTCAACATTATTACAGCTCTCAGATACGTCTATCAGCGATAAAATCGTGCAAGATGATGTGGTTGGTGCAGGCACCCCTGCAGATGTGTCCTTGTCACGGGATGCAGAAACAGGTCAGACAGTGTGGAGTATCGACAAATCTGAATTAGATGCACAATTGGACGCGCAGGATAATGCAACTACGCAGGTTGAAGCTGGCACCACGCAAGAACAAGCCAGCCAAGAGGCTGCGCTAGCAACAGCTGAAACTGCCGATAATCAAACAACAGAAACTGCGCCCCTAGCCACGCCTGCACAAGAACAAGCGTTAGCCCAGCAACAACCAGAACCTGATCCGGTGCCAGAAATTCTGCCTGATGTTAGCCCAGAAGAGCAGTATCGGTTTGCACTTGGTCGTGCATTGCAAAATGATTTGAGCACAGCAGAGATGGCCTTTTCTGAATTCAGGCAATTTAACGAAGGTCATGATCGTTCGTCTGATGCGCTGTTCTGGCTTGGTAGAGTGCAATTCATGCTTGGTAAATTTGAAGATTCTGCAATGACCTTCTCAGAGTTTAATACCTCTTATGCAGATGATCCTCGGCTTGTGGAAACAACCTTATGGATTGCTGAATCTGTAGCGCAATTTGCTAGTGCTGAGCAAGCGTGCGATGTGTATAGCACGCTAACCCAATTATTAGATCAGCCGCCTGAATCATTTTCCAAGCGGATTACGGAATTATCATCTGATTGCCCACAATCCTAATGCGATTGCCCCAGCTTAACCAACAGCTGGATGGTGCGTTAAAAGCGTGTTTTGAAGCCGTTTCAAAACAGGTAAAGGCTGGTGCATATGCCTTCAAAAATACACTTGTAACTGCGGTTTCAGGTGGCTCTGATAGTGTGGCGCTTGCCCATACAGCTCAGCGATTTGCCACGCAAAATGCACTGCACCATCACTGTGTCATTATTAACCACAATATCAGGCCAGAGGCAGCAGATGAGGCACGTCTGGTTGCAACTGAGCTAAGCCGCCATCATATAGAATGTCATATCATTGATATTACTGCCCCTGCACCACGCACGGGGATTCAAGAGTGGGCGCGGCAACAGCGTTATGATGCGTTGCTTGGCTATTGTGAAAAATTCCAAGCAATGCTGTTATTGGGTCACCATGCAGATGATCAGGCGGAAACGGTATTAATGCGGCTTTCTAAGGGGAGCGGTATTGATGGTCTAGCAGGCATGAAAATGCTTACCTCCAAGCGCGATATTGTGTGTTTGCGGCCATTTCTTGGACTTCCTAAATCAGCTTTATCCGCATATTGCACTGATAATCACCTAAGCTTTGTAGAAGATAAATCAAATTTAGATTTGCGGTTTGAAAGGGTGCGCTTGCGCCAATTTCTTGCCCATCCTGCCGCGCAAGGATTTAGCCCGCAGGCGTTGCGCCTATCACAGCTTATGGGCAGGTTAACCCAGCATCTGAACACGCCGCTATCTGCATGGCTTCATCGCTTTGGGAAAATAGATTTTGCTTTGCAGATCAGGCTTAACCGGGAGGCGTTTGATAAGCTTGCCCCGATAGCTCAGGCTCATTTGCTTCGTGTCTGTGTGATGGGGGTTGGTTCTGCACATTATCCTGTTGGGTTTATGCAAATCGAGCATGCGCTTAGCCAGCTTCAGGCTGGCACCGCATCGACCTGTGGGGGGTGTTATCTTCACGCTAAGAAAAGCGATTATATCATTCAGGCAGAATGGGGACGCCATGCTCCTAAGCCAATAGTGACGCAGCCAGCTCAGACATATTCATTTGATGGAAGATGGCAGGTTTATACATCTATCTTTGGAAAAATAATGCGATATGGGCAGTTGCGGGAAGATTATCCGGTGGCTGCAAAACAAATTGCTGGCGCACTCTCAGACAGGCCTGCGCGAATAAGAGATATGATTCCCTGCATGCTTGGCCTTGACGGCAAGGCATTGCCCCCCCATCTTAAGTACAGGTGGAAACAGGCGCCTGAAAATCTTGACCAAACTTTTGAATTGTTTGTAATATGGCCGCTTGAATTTCCCGAATTATTGCAAAATGCTGCACTGGCCAAAAGGCTTCAGCACGGATAAAGGAACAAATGTGTGAACAATATGGGACGTAATATTGCTATTTGGCTGATAATTGGTGCAGCACTTCTTGCGCTGTTCAATATGTTTCAATCCAATTCATCAACCCAAACTGGCGCACAAATGGCCTATTCTGACTTTATTGCACAAGCACGTTCGGGCGGGATTACCGAAGTGCTTATTGAGGGCAATAACCTGAAGGGTAGAACAAGAGAAAATACTGTAGTGACCAGCTATCGCCCAGATGGTGCTGATGTCGTTTCTGTGCTTGAGGGCACAGATGTTCGGATTGATGCACGTCCAGATGAAAGCAACATGCCTGGCTTATTCTCAGTACTCATTTCATGGTTCCCAATGCTGCTTTTTATCGGGGTATGGATTTTCTTCATGCGCCAGATGCAAGGCGGCGGCAAGGGTGGCGCGATGGGTTTTGGAAAATCACGCGCCAAAATGCTCACCGAACATCATGGACGGGTAACCTTTGAAGATGTTGCAGGCATTGATGAAGCTAAGACCGAGCTTGAAGAAGTGGTTGAGTTTCTGAAAGACCCAGGCAAATTCCAGCGCCTTGGTGGTAAGATTCCAAAAGGCGTATTGCTTGTGGGGCCTCCTGGTACAGGTAAGACGTTGCTTGCGCGCGCTATTGCCGGTGAAGCGAATGTTCCATTTTTTACAATCTCAGGTTCAGACTTTGTTGAAATGTTTGTTGGCGTTGGTGCAAGCCGTGTGCGCGATATGTTTGAACAGGGTAAGAAAAACGCACCTTGTATCATCTTTATTGACGAAATTGATGCTGTAGGCCGGCACAGAGGCGCAGGCTTAGGCGGCGGTAATGATGAGCGTGAGCAAACCCTGAACCAAATGCTGGTTGAGATGGATGGTTTTGAAGCGAATGAAGGGGTTATCCTTATCGCAGCAACAAACCGCCCAGATGTTCTTGACCCTGCTTTGCTTCGCCCTGGCCGTTTCGACCGTCAGGTTGTGGTGCCAAACCCAGATGTAACTGGTCGTGAGAAAATCTTGAAAGTGCATATGCGCAAAACCCCATTGGCAAATGATGTAAAGCCAAGAATTATTGCGCGTGGCACACCAGGCTTTTCAGGTGCTGATTTGGCAAACCTCGTCAATGAGGCAGCATTGCTTGCCGCCCGTAAAGGCCGCCGTACCGTATCTATGACCGAATTTGAAGAAGCCAAAGACAAGGTTATGATGGGTGCAGAGCGCCGGTCAATGGTGATGACAGATGATGAAAAGAAGCTAACAGCATACCATGAAGCTGGCCATGCGGTGGTAGCACTTCATTGTGCTGCGTCTGACCCTATTCATAAGGCGACCATTATTCCGCGTGGACGTGCACTAGGCATGGTGATGCGTCTTCCTGAAGGGGATAGAGTATCAATGGCAGTGGATAAGCTTGAAGCTGATTTGCGTGTTGCATGTGGCGGTAGAATCGCCGAAGAGCTTATTTTTGGCGCTGAGAAAGTCACAACCGGGGCATCCTCAGATATTCGCATGGCAACAGATATGGCAAGACGCATGGTCACGGAATGGGGTATGTCCGATAAGCTTGGCTTCCTTGCTTATTCAGGTGACGAGCAAGAAGTATTCCTTGGCCGTTCTGTAACCCAGCAGAAGAATGTATCGGACAACACAGCTGATATTATCGATACAGAAGTGCGCCGCATTGTGGATGAAGCCTATTCGGATGCAACCAAAATTCTGACAGATAATCACGATGAGCTTGAGCGTTTGGCACAAGGCTTACTGGAATATGAAACACTCAATGATAATGAAATTAGAATTATTGTTGAGGGGGGCACTTTATCACGCACTGATGAAGATGATGATACCCCGCCAGAGCCTCGGTCAAAAAAGCCACGTTCAGGCTTGCCAACAGGAGGGCGGTCACGTACAAGGCCAAATCCTGATAAGCCTGGCTCAGAGCCAGTGTAGAAAATGTACCTAAACACCCTGTCCTTAGAACAGGGTGTTTTATTATCTATGGAGTAAAACATGACAATTGGCATGGTGACTATCCAAGATGGTAAGGAATTTAGCGCTCCCCCTGACACCGAGAAAACATGGCTTCGCCCCGTGTCTCTCAGCCCAGCTGATACCACTTCTTCAGGGGAGCGCCTAGCGGGTGGATGGATGCGGTTTACGCATCTGGATGTGGTTATGCGCACAAACAAAGGCTTTGAGGTGTGGCGCTGTGATATTGAGAGCTACCGCAAAATATCAGGCAGTAAACAAGCAGCAGATGCCGCCTTGCACAGGCTAGTGCGGCCACGTAAGCCTATTGCAGGGATGTCCTTATCGCGCCCACATACGATGGGGGTGTTAAACATCACCCCTGATAGCTTTTCTGATGGCGGTGATAATTATAGCGCAGAGGCAGCAATTGCTAGCGGCTTGAGGATGGTAAGTGAAGGGGCGTCAATGCTGGATATTGGTGGCGAATCTACCCGCCCAGGTGCAGCAGAAGTTTCCATCCAAGAAGAGATTGAACGTATCAAACCTGTTATTGCAGAACTGTCGAGCCAAGGGACAATCATTTCATGTGATACGCGTCATCCTGAAGTGATGCGTTTTGCCCTTCATGAAGGGGTAGATATTATTAATGATGTATCTGGTTTTACTGCGAACGGGGCTGCTGAATTGATGGGTGCACAATTTCTGCAACACCCAGATAAAAGCTTTGCAATGGCGATGCATATGCAAGGCACGCCCAAGACGATGCAGAATAATCCGCAATATGATTTTGCGCCAATAGATGTGTATGAGGTACTTGTAGAGCATGTAGAACGGCTCGTCGATGCTGGCTTACCACATACCCATATTGTTGTTGATCCCGGCTTTGGGTTTGGTAAAACGCCGCTTCATAACCGTCAGCTTATTGACTGGACTAGCCTGTTCCATGGTTTAGGGGTTGGCATTTTAGTTGGGGTTAGCCGCAAAAGCTCCATTCCTAAATTAGTGGCAGCTTCCAGCCTTGGCTTACCGCCATTTCATTATGGCAAAGCAGAATATGAAAGACTGGGCGGGTCTATTGCGCTTGCACTAGAGGCAGTTGGACAAGGCGCCCAATTTATCCGCACCCATGATGTTGCCCCAACCACCCAAGCAATTGCGATAAAGGTGAGGTAGGTTTCGCCATATACTTTGCATCTGACAGGCTAGACCTTTTGTGTGGGTGGGCGTATACTCTGGCAGATTAAATGGCGAGGCAACATGCGGATAGGGTCATGGCAGGGATTTTTGGTACTGACGGGGTGCGGGCACAGATAAATACCGGACCAATGCGGGCGGAAGCGATTGTGCGGCTTGCTCTTGCTGCTGGCCGTTACTTCTCCGATCAGCGTGAGGCTAAAGGGCGCACAGCCTCTCCGCTTGTGGTGATAGGCAAAGATACACGGCTATCTGGCTATATGGTCGAGGCATCGCTAGTGGCGGGGTTTACATCCATCGGAATTGATTGCAGGCTGCTTGGACCTGTTCCAACTGCTGGTGTGTCGTATTTAACACATTCTATGCGGGCTGATTTTGGGGTGATGATTTCAGCCTCTCACAACCCGCATTATGATAATGGGATTAAGCTGTTTGGGGCTGACGGGCGAAAACTTGAAGATGAGGTAGAGGAGGCGATATCATCGCTTATGCAGGGCTCTATTTCGCTTGCGCAAGCAGAACAGATTGGCCGGGCAAGACGCATTATTAACTCGCACTCGCGCTATACTGAATTTGCCAAGCTTACGTTTGATGAAAAGCTATCGCTTTCTGGGATGAAGATTGTGGTAGATTGTGCGCATGGCTCAGCCTATCGCACTGCCCCTGATACGCTAACAGAGCTTGGCGCAGAAGTCCTTAAAATGGGGACTACCCCTGATGGCTATAATATAAATTTGGAATGCGGCGCTACTGCACCACAAGCGATGCAACAGGTGGTAATTGATTCAGGTGCAGATATCGGTCTTGCCCTTGATGGTGACGCAGACAGGCTTATTCTGTGTGACGAGAAGGGACAGATTTGCAATGGTGATCAAATTATCGGCGCACTGGCACTTGAAATGGCCAATCAGGGGCATTTAAAAGGCCCAGTTATTGGCACATTGATGAGTAATCTTGGCCTTGAAAATCTGCTCAAAAGTAATGGTATTGGTTTCGAGCGAACAGCGGTCGGTGACCGCTATATCATGGAAAGAATGGCAAAAACACACAGCAATCTTGGCGGTGAGCCCTCAGGACATATCTTACTTCCTCATCTCAGCAGAACAGGGGATGGCTTAATCGCAGCCCTGCAAATCCTATCGATAATGGCGCGTAAAAAATCTACTGCAAGTGAGGTGGTTGGGGTGTTTGAACCTGTGCCGCAAAAGCTGGTTAATCTTGCTGATATGGATAAAGCGCTTCTCAATCGTCCAGATATTATTGCTGAGGTGGAAGATGTGGACGCCGCATTAGGGGAGGGGGGGCGCGTGCTTTTGCGTCCTTCTGGCACAGAGCCATTGATCCGTGTGATGGTCGAAGCAACAGACGAAAAACAGCTAGATCAAGCGATGGACAGGCTGATCACAAAGCTAAAGCAGGGCTAAATGCCGTAGCACAAATCCTATCCCTTTTTCGACCTATTACATTCTTTTCTTGACATTCCTTTAAACATCCGTATTTTCGCCAGTGGGTCGCTATCCCCCAACGGATAGTCACATTACTGAAAAGAGGTTCGTCATGAAGCCATTGCGTAAGCCGCAGTCCGCCCATTTTTCATCAGGGCCGACTAAGAAACCAACCGGCTGGACCCCTTCTTCTCTAGGTGATGCAGCGCTTGGACGCTCTCACCGCGCCAAAGACCCCAAAGCCAAAATCACTTCAGCAATTGAGCGTATGCACCAGATGCTAGCCTTACCGCACGATTATCGTCTTGGGATTGTGCCTGCGTCTGACACAGGTGCAGTTGAAATGGCCATGTGGTCTGTGCTTGGTGCTAGGGGTGTGGATGTATTGGCTTGGGAATCCTTTGGTAAGACATGGGTAGGGGATGCCACCAAACAGCTAAAGCTTGAAAATTGCCGTATTTTAGAAGCAGATTATGGGGAAATCGTTGATTTATCTCAAGTCGATTTTACCTCAGATGTGCTGTTCACCTTCAATGGGACAACCTCTGGAGTGCGTGTTCCAGACACTGATTGGATACCCTCAAACAGGCAAGGCCTTACAATCGCTGATGCAACATCTGCCTGTTTTGCGATGGAGATGGATTTCACCAAACTTGATATTACCACCTTTAGCTGGCAGAAATCGCTTGGCGGTGAGGGCGGCTTTGGGGTGATTGTGTTATCCCCCCGTGCTGTTGAACGATTAGAGAGTTATACACCACCTTGGCCATTGCCAAAAATCTTTCAGCTTACCAAAGGCGGCAAGCTCATCGAAGGTATTTTCAAAGGCGATACGATTAACACGCCATCTTTGCTATGTATTGAAGATTTGCATGTTGCGCTTGATTGGGCTGAAGGCCTAGGGGGCACCCCTGCGCTTATCCAGCGTTCTCAGGATAATCTTGATGTGGTGAAGACGTTTGTAAGTAGCTCAGACTGGTGCAGCTTTTTATGCGCCGATGAAGCCAATTTATCTTCTACCTCCATTTGTCTGAAAATTATACATCCCGATGTGCTGAACGCTGATGCTGAAACACAAGCAAAATGCGCAAAGATGATGGTGAGTTTGCTTGCGGACGAGGGGGTTGCGTTTGATATTGGCGCTTATAGGACAGCCCCAATAGGCTTGCGTATTTGGGGTGGCCCAACCGTGGAAACAGCCGATATGCAGGCGCTTATGCCATGGCTTGACTGGGCGTTTTCTGAAGCAAAAACAGCCTTAAACATATAAAAGCGCACAGATTTTTCCGCGCTAGAATTAAAGAAGAGTAGTATCATGACTAAAGTACTGATTAGTGACAAGCTTGCCCCTGCGGCAGCAGATATTTTTAGAAATGCCGGGATTGAGGTGGATGTCAAACCTGGCCTTAGCCCCGATGAATTAGCAGAAATTATCGACCAATATGATGGTCTTGCTATCCGATCTGCAACGAAAGTAACAGCAGAATTGCTTGAAAAGGCGCCAAATTTAAAAGTGGTTGGCAGAGCAGGTATCGGGGTTGATAATGTGAATGTTAAAGCCGCAACAGCGGCTGGTGTGGTGGTGATGAACACCCCGTTTGGTAATGCTGTTACCACAGCAGAGCATGCGATTTCTTTGCTGCTTGCAACCACACGTCAAATCCCGCAAGCTCATATTTCTACCAAAGCTGGGAAGTGGGAGAAATCCAAATTTATGGGTGCTGAAATCTCAGGTAAAAAGCTTGGGGTGATTGGTTGCGGTAATATTGGCGCGATTGTCGCAGATAGAGCGCAGGGTCTAAAAATGAAGGTGATGGGGTATGACCCGTTTTTAACAGATGAGCGCGCTAAACAGCTTGGGATTGAAAAAGTTGATCTAGATACATTGTTTGAGCAGGCGGATTATATCACGCTTCATACCCCACTTACAGATAGCACGCGTAACATCATCTCAGCAGATGCGTTGAATAAGATGAAAAAAGGTGTGCGTATTGTCAATTGCGCAAGGGGCGGGCTAGTGGATGAGCTTGCTTTATATGCCGCGTTGAAAAATGGTCATGTTGCTGCGGCTGCGCTTGATGTGTTTGAGGTTGAGCCAGCCACAGAAAACCCGCTATTTGAGCTAGATAATCTTATCGCAACCCCGCATCTTGGTGCTTCAACCGTGGAAGCCCAAGAAAAAGTCGCGTTACAAATTGCAGATCAAATGACGGATTATCTTCTAAATGGTGCGGTATCTAATGCCTTAAATATGGCGTCTGTTTCAGCAGAGGAAGCACCTATTTTGGGGCCTTACATGGAATTGGGTAAATTGCTTGGTCAATTTATAGGTCAAGTTGGAAGCTCAGACATCACCACCGTTAAGCTAGAATTTGATGGTAAGGCTGCAGGCTTAAATGAAGACCCTGTCATGGCCTCAACATTGGCTGGATTGCTAGGCCCTGTGATGGATTCGGTAAATATGGTGAACGCTACAGCGATTGCATCTGCAAATGAGATTGCGGTGGCAACTGTAAAACATGACAGACGGTGCGATTATGAAACCCTGCTTCGTCTTACCGTAAGCTATAAGCAAGGTGAGCGTGCGGTTGCAGGAACGCTAATCGGCGGTAATAAGCCAAGACTAGTTGAAGTTCAGGATATTTCGATTGAATCAGATTTTCCGAAAAATATGCTGTATTTGCGGAACTATGATAAGCCCGGTTTTATTGGCGCGCTTGGCACATTGCTATCAGACCTGAATTTAAATATTGCAACTTTCCATCTTGGGCGCAAAAGCGAAGGTGGTGAAGCAATTGCCCTTGTTGAGGTTGATGGTGAGGTTGCACAAGATACCTTGCAGACGATCAGAGGGCTTGAACAGGTTGTGCGGGCAGATAGTTTGCAATTTGAGCTTAACGCATAACACAAAGCGCATTTGGGTATCGTCCAAAGCTTGAAAATAGCTGATAAATTCGCTAAGAAATGGCAGGGGTAGACATTAAGCTCCCCCTGCCTTTTTTGTGGCACTAACCGTAAGGCCATCTGCATGTCATCTGAGCAGCAAAAAAAATCAACACTGGGTGCCGGCAATATATCTGATGTGGGGCTGTTGCCTTCTGGTTTGTCAGATGTGCTGTATCCGCAAGCTGAACAGCATGACCGCGCCCAGCATGCCGTAATGGCGAGCTTTACCCAGTTTGGATATCATCTGGTTAATCCGCCTTTGATGGAATTTGAAGACACGTTAGTTGAAGATGCTATTGGGGCTAGCCTGTCCACCCAAACCTTCCGCGTGCTAGACCCGCTTTCACACCGGATGATGGGATTGCGCGCTGATATGACAGCACAAGTTGCGCGTATTTCTGGCACTCGCCTTGCCCATATCCCGCGCCCCTTAAGGCTTGCCTATAAGGGTGATGTGGTGCGGGTTTCGCCTGAAGTATTAAATCCTGAACGTCAGATGGCACAAGCTGGTGCCGAAATTATTGGGCGTGATGATGATGAAGCGGCTGTTGAGATTATTTTGCTTGGCACACAAGCGCTAAAATCTGTCTCGCTTGAAGGGTTGACGGTTGATTTATGCTTGCCGCAATTTGCAGCTTCTATTTGTGCAGACCATGCAGACAAAGAAAACCTACTTCACCTTGTAATGCAAAAAGATATTTCTGCTTTGCTTCAGTCAGGTGACGAAACCGCAGCTATTCTTGCGCACATTCTGCAAGCTTCTGGCAGTGATCCCCTGCAGCTTAAGAATATTGCATCACAGCTTTCTGATGCCATTGCAAGCCAGCTATATCGGATAATTGCAATCGCAGAACAAATCGCCGCCGTTGATAGCGATATTGCGGTTACATTAGACCCGTTAGACCGCCAATCAGAGGGCTATCATAGCACGATTGGATTTGCACTTTACGCAACTGGTTTGCGCGGCGCTATTGCCGCAGGTGGTGCATACCTCACCCCATATGATGAACCTGCACTAGGCCTATCCATTTATATGGAAAGAATACAGCGGCTTTTGCCAGCGCTTGCGCCTAAAGCCGCCCTCTATATCTCAGCAACGGCAGGGATTGGGGTAGCATTAGAATATGCAAAGCGTGGGCGCCAAGTCATTATGGGCAGCCCTGATATAGACCCTGATGAAGAAGCATCCACATTAGGATGTCAATTCATCGTAAGAACGGCAGGTCAGGAGCCTGAAACACTTCACAGAGAAAACACCTCATAGGTCTTCAGTGCAGTAAATACACTACCTTATTTTAAAGCAATCTAAGAAAGTTTTTATATTCATGGCTAATGTTGCGGTAATCGGCTCTCAGTGGGGAGATGAAGGTAAAGGCAAAATTGTAGACTGGTTATCAGAGCGCGCTGATATTGTGGTCAGATTCCAAGGCGGGCATAATGCAGGCCATACCTTGGTTATTGATGGGGTAGAGTTCAAACTATCGCTATTGCCATCTGGTATTGTCAGAGAAGGCAAAATTTCTGTGATTGGCAATGGGGTAGTGGTTGACCCAACTGCACTTCTTTCTGAAATTGAAACATTGCGCAGCCAAGGTGTTGCGATTAGCCCTGACAATCTTGTGGTGGCTGAAAATGTTAGCCTGATCCTCGATGTGCATGTGAAGACAGATCAAGCGCGTGAGAAAATGCGCGGCAATGATAAAATCGGCACCACTGGCAGAGGGATAGGCCCTGCATATGAGGATAAGGTTGCACGTCGCGGCATTCGCTTATCTGATATGCGTGATACAGCTTTGCTCACTGAACGTGTTGAAGCGATGGTGGCTCACCATAATGTGTGGCTAAAAGCAGCTGGTGAGCCAGAAGTAAATGCAGCTACTCTCCTAAATAGTTTAGCTGATATGCGTGATGCGCTGTTGCAATATGCCCAGCCAAGCTGGAAAGTGTTAGCACAAGCGCGCCAACAGCGTAAAATTGTGCTGTTTGAAGGTGCGCAAGGCATCATGCTTGATATTGACCATGGCACCTATCCGTTTGTAACATCCTCAAATACCGTTGCAGGTCAGGCGGCTACAGGTTCAGGTACTGGCCCTTCTTCGGTAGATTTTGTGCTTGGCATTACCAAAGCATATACTACACGGGTTGGCTCAGGCCCATTCCCAACCGAAGATTTCGGTGATGATGGCGATAGAATGGGAGAGCGTGGCCGCGAGTTTGGGACTGTTACGGGACGAAAAAGACGTTGCGGATGGTTTGATGCGGTGATGGTAAAACAAGCTGGCTTAACCGCAGGGATCACCGGTATGGCTCTAACAAAGCTTGATGTGCTTGATGGGTTTGATGTGTTGCGCATTTGCACAGGCTATGAATGTAATGGTGAAATGCTTGACTATTTCCCTGCTAATGCATCAGAGCAAGCGGCGTGTACGCCCATATATGAAGAAATGCCAGGATGGTCTGAAACCACCTACGGCGCGCGTTCATGGGCTGAATTACCTGCAAATGCCGTGAAATATATTCGGCGCCTTGAAGAGCTTACCCAAATTCCAGTTGCGTTATTATCTACGAGCCCTGAGCGCGATGATACCATCTTGGTTCGTGATCCATTTCAGGATTAAAAGCGCAGGCAGAAATTTAAATCAGTTCTGGCGATTGTTGCGCAGGAAGCATATTCATTTCCTGTGCCTGCGCGAGAATAGCCTCACTTAGCTTTTCAAACGCCCGCACCTCAATCTGTCTAATCCGCTCTCTGCTGACATTAAATTCGATCGCAAGGTCTTCTAAAGTAAGTGGCGGTTCAGTAAGGCGTCTGGCTTCAATAATGCGTGCTTCACGCGCGTTTAGATTTTCCATTGCCTGACGCATCATCTTTAGCCGAACAGTATGTTCTTCATCTTCGGCAAATTTTGTTTCCTGATCAGGAGTGTCGTCTGTTAGCCAATCTTGCCATTCCCCTTGCGTATCTGGATTTTCAGAACTCATTGGGGTATTCAGGGATTTATCACCGCCAGCCATACGCTGGTTCATTGAAATAACGTCTTTCTCAGACACATTTAACTCATCCGCAATATGCGTGATATCTTCAGGGGCTAAATCGCCTCTATCAATAGCGCCGATTTGTCCTTTAATCCGTCTTAAATTAAAGAACAGTTTCTTTTGAGATGCGGTAGTGCCGATTTTAACCAATGACCAACTGCGCAACACATATTCCTGAATAGAGGCTTTAATCCACCACATCGCATAGGTAGCAAGGCGGAAGCCCTTATCAGGGTCAAATTTCTTAACGGCATGCATCATGCCTAGATTTCCCTCAGAAATCAGATCAGCAACAGGCAGGCCATAGCCGCGATACCCCATTGCAATTTTAGCCACTAGCCGCAAATGGCTGGTAACAAGTTTGTGTGCAGATTGAACATCGCCGCGCTCTGCAAAGGATTTTGCAAGCATATATTCTTCATCAGCTTCTAGCATTGGAAACTGCCTAATCTGTTCCATATATCGGGACAGGCTACCTTCAGGAGATAGGGCAGGGATTAATGCTGTTTTGTTCATTCTTTCCTCAATCTGTTTTTCTGTCATCTTGCGAACCATCACATCAAGATATCGCTTCCCCCATTAGATATAGTAACGCTAACCCTACATTTAAAGAGCGGCAAAAAAATGGCGAGAGTTTAGGGCGTATTGCTAGGCTTGCCCACGTTTTGAAATCGTGTTTTCAATCAGCTTAATCAACCCTTGTATTTCATTTGATATGGGGATTTCCATATCTAAATATGCACCAGTGATGGGGTGGGTAAAGCCTAGCCGAGTGGCGCATAATGCTTGATGGGAGAATTGACGCAATTGATGCAACAAATCCCTGCTAGGCTGATCTGGCATTTGGGCAAGGCGCATCGGCCTGCCATAGGTTGGGTCGCCAACCAGCCCATGGCCAATCGAGGTTAAATGTACCCTAATCTGATGCGTTCTTCCGGTGTGAAGCTGGCACTCCACCAATGATGCATAGGGGGGCAGATGACGTATCAGCCTAAAATCGGTAATAGCATGTTTGCCCTGTTCTGAGATGGCTTGTTTTTTCCGGTCTGTTTTATGCCTGCCGATAGGCGCATCTATTTGCCCTTCTGGCGCAGATAAAAGCCCCCATACCACCGCAACATAACGCCTGTCTAAATCATGTGCTGCAAATAGCTCAGAGAGGCCAATATGCGCTTCTTGGGTTTTGGCGGCTACCATTATTCCTGATGTATCCTTATCGAGCCGGTGCACAATGCCAGGGCGCATTACCCCGCCAATCCCTGTAAGGCTTTGCCCGCAATGATGAAGCAATGCATTTACAAGTGTACCAGATGGATTGCCAGGGGCAGGGTGCACCACCATGCCTGTCGGCTTGTTAAGCAATATCAGATGTTCATCTTCAAACAGAATATCTAAAGCAATATCTTCTGCTTCAGGCTCAGCCTGTTGTATTTGCGGCACTGCCAGTTGATAGATACTCCCTGATTTCACGGACGCCGAAGGGTCATCTAGGGTTTTTGCATCAAAAGACAAACATCCTGTTTGAATGAGTTGCTTGATTCTTGAGCGCGAAAAGCCTGCAACTTCTTGGTCTGCAAGCTTGGTGGTTATCCATCTATCTAGCCTGATGCCATTATCGGGTTCTTCTGCGCAAAAGGTAAAAAGCTTTTCATTGGAATTTTTATTGTCTGTAGCATTCATCATAAGCACAGTATAATATCTGCGAGAGATAAACCCAAACATTTTGCGAAAGGTTTGATATGTCTGAGCAAGAAACAGCCCCTTCAAGCTTCCTTTCCCCTGCTGCAATCCGTTTTTTAACCCTATCGATTATCGTGATGAGTGTGTTGATAATCATTGGAATTGGGGCGCTGATATGGGGGTTTAAAACAAAGCTTAGTGACCGCTCGCTTGAAGCGCCTATTCGTTTGGAGGCACATATAAGCCTTGAGCAAGGCGAGAAAATCTCAGGATATAAATATTCCGATAGTGGGGTTTGGCTACAGATTGAGGATAGCGCCGGCATTAGACGCATTTTACATATAGACGGAAATGGAGCTATCAGGCGAGAGGTGATAGTGGAGTAACGCTGTTAGCGTAAATAAGCCTGTAAATCTGCTAGGCTGCTTGTCACAGTATATTCGAATGGCAAGCTAGCAGGTGTTGTTAGCTCATACCCAAATAATACAGGCAGTATATAATAGCGGATGATAAAGACCAGAAAACAGGCATATAGCTCTGCTGAACGTGTGTTTAGCCATTTTGGTGTAATGACCGAAAAAACTAAAATCACAGTTTTGCAAATACGAGCCAAAATTCGCATTTTGGATGATGTGATATTCTCTGGCAGGAAAGTAAGCGCGATAAACCGCAATAATAATAACAGCATCAAAATGGAAAATATCGCATCAATTAAGATGATATATAATGGATAGGACTGACTAGTTGACCAGAAAAACACGACTACCTCTGCCTATGATGATAAATGGGCTGAAATTTATTTTCTCACCCGCTTTTGTCCCTTTTTTGCTGAACTAGGATACGCAACCGTGTCTGTTCTGTCACCACCCCATTTTTTAGCCTAGTGCGGCAGTGAGCGAATTCGTCAGATTTAGCGCAAACAGGCATGGAAAAAATCCAGATTATGATCTATTTAAGGGGGTGGTTATACCAAATCTTAGACCAGCGACCTTAAATTTACGAATAGTGCGGGGAAACGTTCCATGTCTTCTACTCAATATGTCTATACAATGCACCGTTTATCTAAAGCTTGGCCAGGCGGCAAAGAGGTTCTTAAAGATATAAGCCTTTCTTTTTTGCCAGGAGCTAAAATTGGTGTGCTTGGCCTAAATGGTGCTGGTAAATCGACTTTGCTGAAGATTATGGCTGGCATTGAAACTGAATTTTCAGGTGACGCAGCACCAGCAGATGGTATTAAAATTGGCTATCTTGCACAAGAACCTGAGCTTGATGAAAGTCTTGATGTACTTGGCAATGTGCTAAAAGGGATGGGCGATGCCAAGCAGCTAGTGGACAGATTTAACGAGGTTAGCGCGCGTTTCGCAGAAGAATTAACCGATGATGAGATGAATGATTTGATTGCAGAGCAAGGCGAGCTGCAAGAAAAAATTGACGCTGTTGATGGATGGGATTTAGAGCGCAAGGCTGAAATTGCGATGGATGCATTGCGTGTGCCAGATGGGCAAGCAGATGTATCAAAACTATCAGGTGGTGAGAAGAGACGTGTGGCGCTATGTGCGTTGCTGTTAAGTGCGCCAGACATGTTGCTTTTGGACGAGCCAACCAACCATCTAGATGCAGAATCAGTAGCGTGGCTTCAGCGGTTTTTGCATGATTTCCCAGGTACTGTGGTGACCATTACGCACGATAGATATTTTCTGGATGAGGTTGCGGGCTGGATTCTGGAACTGGATAGAGGCCAAGGCATTCCCTATCAGGGAAATTATTCAGGTTGGCTAGAACAAAAGCAAAAGCGGCTTGAACAAGAAGGAAGGGCAGAAGATGCCCGCGTGAAATCGCTAAGCAGAGAATTGGATTGGGTGCGTTCAGCACCAAAAGCACGTCAGGCAAAATCAAAAGCGCGCCTATCTGCATATGAGAAATTGCTTGAGCAGGATAAAGAACAACGCCATGAGACCACAAAAATTTCAATCCCTGCAGGGCCTCGCCTTGGGGATTTGGTCATCGAAGCAAATGGCTTGCGCAAAGGGTTCGGGGACAGGCTGTTAATTGATGCGCTTGATTTCAGACTGCCGCCAGGTGGTATTGTTGGGGTTATCGGCCCGAACGGTGCAGGTAAAACCACTTTATTTAAAATGCTTACTGAAAATGAGCAAAGTGATGCGGGGAATTTGCGTGTTGGGGAAACCGTCAAGCTAGGCTATGTAGACCAGTCACGCGATTCCCTTAATGATGAACATTCTGTATGGGAAGCCATTTCAGACGGGCTGGATGAATTACAGCTTGGCAATAGAACAATGCCATCACGCGCTTATGTCAGCCTATTTAACTTTAAAGGAAGCGATCAGCAAAAGCGTGTTGGCCAGCTTTCCGGGGGTGAGCGTAACCGTGTACATCTTGCGCGCATGCTGAAAAGCGGCGCAAATGTGCTATTGCTCGATGAGCCAACAAATGATTTGGATGTCGACACTTTGCGTGCGTTAGAAGAAGCCTTGCTTGAATTTGCTGGCTGTGCAGTCGTGGTTAGCCACGATAGATGGTTTTTGGACAGAATCGCAACCCACATCCTAGCCTTTGAAGGGGATAGCCATGTGGAATGGTTTGAAGGCAATTATCAGGCGTATGAAGAAGACAAAAAGAGACGCCTAGGTGCAGAAGCACTCCAGCCGACACGAATTAAATATAAGCCGATAACGCGCTGAACATAGATTACGCGATATAAATCAGGGCGGTAGCAGCGGTTAGTTCGATGCCTGTGCTTTGTTCTGACGTGCTTTAAGTTCAGTAATTAGGGCTGAGAATTTACCGCCATTTTTTCTAATGATGGCGGTGTTTTCATCCTGCTGTGTTTTTAGCATGGATACATTTTCAACCTCGATATCAATGATGCGTGGTGGTTTGCTCTTCACTACCGCAACCCGCCAAGCAACCGCAGCATCAGGTATCTCACCCCTTTTATCCTTTATTGTACCTCTTACCAAGACAAGCTTATCGCCGCGAGGAATGGTGTTTGAAGGGATAAAATCAAGCTCCATCAAAGCACTAAATTGGCTTGCAGCGCTTGCGGTCATAATATCAAGAAACAGCGCTTTATATTCTGCTCTTTCAGTATCAGATGCGGCACGCCAATATCTGCCAGCGGTATAACGCACGATGCCGTCTACATCGAAATAGCTATGGATGACATCCATGAATAATTCTTGGCGTTCAGCGTCTGTTAAAGACATATGAGATTTACTGCGCACATTCTCAATCATCTCAAAGATATGATTTTCAGCAGCTTGCACCCGCTCATCTGCCTGAATAGCAGGGCTAAAAAGCGTCGTAGCAGATAAGATGAGTGCAGCGAGAAACTTAATTAAGCTTCTGCGTCCCAAAAAAGAGAGCTGTTTATTCTGCAAAGAAACTGTCAAATTCATCACCTGTTTCACTATCCACGCCATTATCTATTAACTGGCCAGCACGTTGCTGGTAATAAACAGACCGCAATCTGGAATAAGGGTCCACTGAATTATATTTTGCCTCATTAATTTGGTCAAAATATAGTGCCCGATAGGATATAGCCCCTGTTGCGATATTTGCACTTTGTAACTCAGCCGCACCTTCTGTTGGTATCACAGAAAGCGGGTTAAGTACAAAATCGCCAACCCTGCCAGCAAGACCACGGCTTGTGGTACTGCCAATTAGCGGCAACATCAGATAACTTCCTTCAGGGACATCATAACGTGCAAGGGTTTGCCCCATATCTTCATTAAAAGGCCGGTCTTCACCTTCCATCAAGTCAACTGTGCCTAGGGTTAGCGCATTAATGGCAAAGCGGAAACCTGCAAGCGAGGCATTCTCCAACCTGCCTTGCAAGGTTGAATTTACAGTTGTTTTAGGCAGGCTTGCCCATTCGAGATGACGCGATACCGCATTACGCACAGGCATTGGAACAGACGCTTTATATGCTTTTGCAGTAGGTTCTAGCACATAATCATCAACACCCATATTAAATGCGAAAATGGCTCTGTTCTGTCTTTCATAGGGGTCGTTTTCGACATCTGATGAAGCAATGTCAGATACGCTGCTACATGCCCCTAAAAATGCAATGCACCCAAAAGCAAACACCATGCTCAGCGTGGTATGGAGGCGACCATGTGAAAAATCTATCTTCAATTTACCCTCCCTTTAAGTGTGCAATTAGGGGCAGGGGTCTTTCCCATAGCTAAAACGATATTGCTAACCATTAACACTGAACAGATAATATGGCAGGATTATAGCGGAAATTCTGCACAAAAAATCAAGATTTTTTTCAAGATTTCGCTTATCGCTTCAATTCTGTTCAATTTGTGTTACATCAATGGAACAATTCATAGATTGGCGTCAGGATAACATACCAATCTGAAATAAGATAAATAAATCTGTTAAGAAGTAAAAGGCCGTTGCGTGACAACTGAAAGCAAATTATCCCAGCAAGTACCATCCCCTCAGACAGGGCTAGCGCCGTGGCGTGAAGGTCTAAACGATGCGCAATTTGAGGCTGTGACAAGGCTAAATGGCCCATTGCTTGTGCTCTCTGGTGCGGGTACTGGAAAGACTCGGGTACTCACATCGCGTTTAGCTGAATTGGTGGCAACCCGCACAGCAAACCCATGGAACATCCTTGCCGTTACCTTCACCAATAAAGCTGCAAGAGAGATGAAAATGCGCGTGGCAGAGCTTGTGGGCCCGATGGCTGAACAAGTTATGCTAGGGACTTTTCATGCGCTTGCTGGGAAAATGTTACGCCGCCATGCTGAACTGGTGGGGCTGAAATCTGATTTTACGATTCTTGATTCTGATGACCAAACACGTTTGCTGAAACAAGTGATGGAAGCAGAATCTATTGATATTAAGCGCTGGCCACCACGTGCAGTGATGGCGCTTATTAGCAGGTTTAAAGATAGAGGGCTTGTGCCAGAAAAAGTCCCACCAGAAGAAGCTGGCGATATGGCAGGCGGCAAAGCCATTGAGCTATATCGGCTGTATCAAGCCAGATTAAGAACCTTAAATGCGGCTGATTTTGGTGATTTGCTGTTGCATATGCTCACCATTTTTGGCACTCACCCAGATGTGCTGAACAGCTATCAAGAACGTCTTACCCACATTATGGTCGATGAGTATCAAGACACCAACGTGGCGCAATATCTATGGCTAAGACTGCTGGCGCAGAAGCATCAAAATTTATGTTGTGTGGGGGATGATGACCAATCTATCTACGGCTGGCGCGGCGCTGAGGTTGGCAATATCTTAAGATTTGAGAAAGATTATGAAAATGCGCAGACAGTTCGTCTGGAAAGAAATTATCGCTCAACTGGGCATATTTTGAATGCTGCTTCTGCGCTTATTTCCAAAAATGAAACGCGTCTAGGTAAAACCTTATATACGGATGATGGTCAGGGTGAGAAAATCAGGCTTTCAGGCTATTGGGATGGGTATGAAGAAGCCCGAACCGTATCCTCACTTATCGAATCGCTTATCAAAGATGGCCAGCAACTCAATGAGGTTGCGGTGCTTGTGCGTGCAGGGTATCAAACCCGTGAATTTGAAGATCGCTTCTTAGCAATTGGACTGCCTTATCGGGTGGTTGGCGCACGTTTTTATGAGCGTGCTGAGATTAGGGATGCAATCGCATATCTAAGGCTAATTAATCAGCCAGCAGATGATTTGGCGTGTGAGCGCATTATTAACACCCCGAAAAGGGGCTTAGGCGCAGCTTCTGTGCAAACCATTTTTCAGCTTGCCCGCGCAACAGACGAGCCAATGTTAATGGCTGCGATGAAGCTGGTGCAAAGTGATGAGCTAAAGCCGCAGGCTAAACGTTCTTTAAGCCAGTTTTGCGAGCAAATTGCCAACTGGCGTGCGCAAAAGGACACACTGCAACCTGGTGATTTTGCCCGTATGGTGCTTGATGAATCTGGCTATACAGAAATGTGGCAAAAGGATAAATCCCCCGATGCGGCAGGCAGGCTTGAAAATCTAAAAGAACTTGTTGTTGCGATTGAAGAATTTGACACCTTATCTGGATTTTTGGATCACATTGCGCTGGTTATGGATAATGACGCCCCGCGTGAAGAAGGTGAAGTTACCTTGATGACGTTGCATGCGGCAAAAGGGCTTGAATTTGACGTAGTGTTTTTACCAGGCTGGGAGGAAGGCATCTTCCCCTCCCAGCGCTCATTAGATGAAAATGGAGGGCTAGGTCTCGAAGAAGAAAGACGCCTTGCTTATGTTGGCATTACCCGGGCAAGGCGCCAGCTATATATCAGCTTTGCGGCAAACAGACGGGTACATGGTTTATGGCAGGCGGCAATACCTTCACGGTTTGTACAAGAAATCCCAGCTGAAACAGTGCATGAAGAAATGGCGCAAGGGCTTAGTGTGGGGCGGGTAGAACCGGTAATGTATGGGGATGCAGAAACGCGGGTTGGTAAGCCTGGATATGGGCCTGGATGGGGGCGCATGGCACAACAACCAAGAAACAGTATTGCGCCGCCAAAAGATAAGGATGGATTCCTGCCGCAGTCTAAAAATAACCGCTTTGGGGTAGGGGACAGGGTGTTCCACGCCAAATTTGGGATGGGCTCTGTGATGGTTGTTGATGCAGATAAGCTTGAAATTGAATTTGATAAGGCAGGCCGTAAAAAAGTCGTCGCAAGTTTTGTATCAAACCCAGATGATTTATAAGGCAAGGGAAATAGGATGATTTTTGGTTTATGGCAGGTGGATATTTTTACGCCTAACCCGTCTGTAGCATTAGAAACGGGGCTTGAAACACGTTTTGAGATCACTAGCCTTTCGGTAAGCAAAGCACGGGATGGACGCTGGCATCTGCAAGGATGGTCTGAAGAGAGGCTAGATGAAAACCTGCTAAGCGAGATGATTTCGGGCGCCGATAAAGATGCAGAATGGACGCTTGAATATCTTGAACCAAGGGATTGGCTAGCAGAAAACCGTAAATCCTTTCCGCCTGTATCTGTTGGGAAATTTTGGATTTACGGCAGTCATATTCAGCAAACCCCGCCTACCGGCAAAACGCCATTGCGTATTGATGCGGCACAAGCTTTTGGGTCAGGCACACACCCCACAACACAAGCCTGTCTGCATTTGATTGAAGCGTTAGCAAAGACGCGCAGATACCCCAAGCGCATGCTTGATTTAGGATGTGGTAGTGCCATTCTTGCCATGGCGGCGAAAAAAATATTCCCCTCAATACGGGTTGTTGCAGCAGATTCAGACAGGCTGTCAGTGCTCGCATCAAGGCAAAATGCACGGTTGAACCATATTGCGCCTGCAGGGTTTCAGGTGGTGCAATCTCTAGGCTTTAGCCATTTGGCAACACGCAAAGCAGCACCATATGATATTATCTGTGCAAATATTCTTGCCCCACCTTTGCGCAAGCTTGCGCCCGAATTATCCGCAGCACTGGGTGCGGATGGCAGATTAGTCCTTTCAGGCTTGCTTACTTCGCAAGCGCATGAAATACTTACCCGATATCATGCTTTTGGCATGATGCTTGTTGAGCAAATCGTCATCGATGAATGGGTGGCATTAAGCCTTCGGAAAAGAAAAACACACCGCTGAAAATAAATTTCATGAGAAAACAACGCCTTGAGAACATCCAAAATGCACTTTATCAAAAAGGTCTTGATGGTCTTTATCTTGGCAGGGCAGATAGATTCCAAGGCGAAGAAGTTAGGGCGTGTGATGAATTTTTAGCGTTCGTGTCAGGCTTTACAGGTTCGGCTGGTGCGCTTGTTATGCTTGGCTCAAAATCAGCAGTATTTTCGGATAGCCGGTATAGCTTGCAGATGCAGAAACAGCTTAACCCTGCATGTTTTGAGTGTTTCGATACAGCCAATGTAACGCCGTTTGAGTGGATTGAAACCCATAACCCTTCTGCAAAAATTGGCTTTGATGGATGGCAGTTAAGCACAGCAAGTTTTAAGCGGATGCAAAAACGCCTTCCCAAAGCTGAATTAATACCGCTTGATGAAGGCTTTCTTGCTGCATTTTGGGAAGATAGGCCTGCATGTGTGGATGCCCCTATATGGTGGCCGCCGCTTGAGGTGGTTGGCCAGAAAAGCTTAGATAAAATTGCCCAGTATAAGCGTGAATTGGCTAAAAATAATGCTGAATTCGCTCTGATTACCTCTGCTGAGAGTGTGAATTGGCTATTAAATATGCGCGGCAGAGACCTTGAACATACCCCCGTTAAATTATGCTATGCGCTGATAAGCAAAGCCGGGGAGGTGCATCTTATCGGGGCAGATACATCTGTTGAACAATTTGGCTATCATAGCATAGCTTTTGATGAAATAGATGTGCTTTTTGATAAGGCGGGTATAGCGAAAGGGTGCAAGATATCATGCGATCCTGAAACCCTGCCCTATAGATTATTTCAGGTGCTGGACAGCAAAGGCGCGGATATTGATTTGCGGGCTGAGCCTATCATTACGCAAAAAGCCGTAAAAAATACCACAGAGCTAGAAGGGTTTAGGGCAGCCCATTTGCTAGATGGTCTAGCGATGGTAGAATTTAGCTATTGGCTAAAAAATGAGGCTGATTTGGCTAGCCTGCATGAAAGTGATATTGCAGCATATCTTACCCAGATAAGGGCCAAAGCATCGCGCTATATCTGTGATAGTTTTGCAACGATTTCAGGGTTTAATGCAAATGGCGCAATTGTCCATTACAGGGCGATAAAAGGGCAGGATAGCAAGCTTGGTAAAGATGGGGTGTTGCTGGTTGATTCAGGCGCGCATTATGAGATGGGCACCACCGATATCACTCGCTGTTTTGGCTTTGGGAAGATTTCAGAAAAAGCGATTAAAGCTGCAAGTATTGTGCTTGGCGGGCATGCTGATTTAGCAATGGCGCGCTTTCCATCTGGCACAAACGGGATTCAGCTAGATACTATTACCCGCGCGTATTTATGGCAGGCAGGGTATGATTATGGGCATGGCACGGGTCATGGTGTTGGCCATATGCTTGGCGTGCATGAAGGGCCGATTAGCCTGTCAAAACGTGGCTCAGTGGCGCTTTTGCAGGGGCATATTCTCTCTAATGAGCCAGGCTATTACTTAGCAGGTGAATTTGGTATTCGGCATGAAAATCTGGTCTATACTACTTCTTTAGAAGATGGTTTTTTGGGGTTTGAAACGCTAACGCTTTGTCCGTTCGATAGGGCATTAATCGATAAGCAATATCTGAGCACAGCTCAATTAGACTGGATTAATCAGTATCATCAGCATGTCTATGAGATATTAAGCCCGCATCTGACAGAGCCGCTTAAACACTGGCTTGAGGGGCAGACAACACCGCTTTAATCGGAAATAAGCGCGCGATATTCTTCTTCGGTTAAAATCGTAACGCCAAGTGCTTCTGCTTTGCTTGCTTTTGAGCCAGCATCGGCGCCTGCAACCAGAAAATCAGTCTTGCCAGATACAGAGCCTGAGACACGGGCACCAAGCCGTTCTGCCTGCGCTTTGGCTTCGTTCCGCGATAGGCTAGATAATGTACCGGTAAAAACGATTGTCTTTCCTGATAACGGACTATCCTGCTGGGGTGCTTCAGGTGCGATAAGGGTAAGCAGGTCGTTAAGCCTGTTTAATTCTGCAATATTATCTTCATCTTGCAGAAAATTAAGCAAATCATCTGCAACCGAACTGCCGATTTGGTCAATGCTAATAAGTTCATGATATGCAGCAGATTCTCTGTCCTTCGCAGCCTCAGACATTTGCAGCAACTGCTGAATAGTTGGATAGCGTTGCGCAATTAATTTTGCCGTTGCTTCACCTACCTGCCGAATGCCAAGCCCAAAAATAAGCTTCTCAAGCCCTATTGTCTTGCGTGCGTCAAGGGCCGTGATTAAATTATCAGCCGATTTTTGACCCATGCCAGATAATGCACAAATCTCAGCCATCCGCATCTCTAGGGCAAAAATATCAGAAGGGTATTTTATCCATTCAAGCGCGTAGAAAAGCTCAATTTGTTTATCCCCAAGACCATCAATATCAAACGCATTGCGTGATACAAAATGCTTTAGCCGTTCAACCGATTGCGCCTGACATGAAAAACCACCATTACAGCGTCTCACTGCCTCTCCTTCTGGCCGCACAGCAGGGCTATCACATACAGGGCATCTATCTGGAAAGATAAAGGGGCGTTCATTGCCAGAACGCTCAGACGCAAGCACCCTTACAATTTGCGGGATAACATCACCTGCACGTTGCAGAACAACTTGATCCCCAATCTGGATGTCTTTACGTCTAATCTCATCTTCATTATGCAAGGTTGCATTGGATACAGTAACGCCGCCCACCTGAACAGGTTTTAGCCGGGCAACAGGGGTAAGTGCCCCTGTTCTGCCGACTTGAATATCAATATCCTCAAGGGTGGTCACCGCCTGTTCTGCAGGGAATTTATGCGCGATAGCCCAACGCGGCGCTCTGCTGACTTGGCCTAGCCTGTCTTGGTAATCATAGCTGTCCACCTTATAGACGACACCATCAATCTCATAATCCAATTCTGCGCGCATCTCAGCTATTTGCCGATAATGCGCGAGCATTTCTTGCGGGCTGGCACATCGCTTAGATAAAGGGTTTACCTGAAAACCAGCATGGCGTGCCCAATCCAAAAATTCAGAATGCTGTTCTGCGATTGGCGATGATAAGTAGCCTGAGGCATATGCAAAAAAACGTAAGGGCCTATTCTTCGTAACATTCGGGTCTTTCTGGCGTAATGAGCCTGCGGCAGCGTTTCTGGGGTTTGCAAAAACCTTGCCGCCTTCAGCTGATTGCTGCCTGTTCAGGGCAGTGAAATCTGAGCGGCTCATATAAACCTCACCCCTCACTTCAACTACCTCTTGTGGGATGTTTGGCAGGGTGTGGGGTATATCAGCTATGGTCATCACATTGGCCGTGATATCCTCGCCGATTGTACCATCCCCTCTGGTTGCGCCAGTCACGAGCTTTCCGTTCTCATAGCGCAAGCTCAAAGACAGCCCATCAATTTTAGGCTCAGCAGTGCATCTTATTTCTGCATCTTGCGGCAGGGCAAGAAAACGCCGCAGCCTATCCACAAATTCAACAACATCTTCGTCTGAAAAAGCATTGCCAAGGGATAACATTGGCAATGCATGTTCAATTTTACCAAACTGTTCTGATATGTGATAGCCAACCCGCATAGAGGGGCTATCAGCGCGCACTAAATCAGGGAATTGACGTTCAAACGCTTCATTCAGCTTAATAAGCTTGTCATATTCGCTGTCTGGAAGCTGGGCTTCCCCTTGCTCGGTACTATTATGGTATAGCGCATCATACTGACTGATTAAGCGAGCAAGTTCGGCCATGACCTCCGCAGCCTGTTCTGGCGTTTGTGTGCCCACCGCATCAATAGACACAAAATCACTAGCTGTTTTCATGGCTTATGGCTTCTCTTTTTTGCCGTTCTATTAGCGTTTGCGCCGCCGCTCTTGCTTCATCGGTAATGGCATCACCTGATAGCATTCTGGCGATTTCTTCAAGCTGTTCTTGCGCATTTAGCTCCACTGTGTTGCTGATAATCGTATCATCATGCGCTGTTTTTCTGATATGAAAATGATTATCTGCAGCCGCGGCCACTTGCGGGGAATGGGTGATAACAAGGGTTTGCATTGCATCCCCTAATCGTGCCAGCCTGACCCCAACAGCCGCCGCAACAGCCCCGCCCACACCTGAATCAACCTCATCAAAGATTAAGGTCTTTGCAGGTTCATTCTCAGAAAGGGCAACTTTTAGGGCAAGCAGAAAGCGAGCTAATTCCCCACCAGATGCAATTTTATCAATCGGGCCTTCTGCCATGCCTTGATTAGTGCGTGTTGCAAATTGAATTTTGTCCCAACCCGTAGATGACCACCGCACCTCCTCTAGCTGAGAGATATCGGTTCTAAAGGTGGCAGTTTCAAGCTTTAGGGGCGGCAATTCAGCCATCACAGCTTGGTCCAGTTTTGATGCCTGTATTTTGCGGCTTTGCGATACATTGCCAGCATGTCTTACAAATTCAGCTTCAGCTTGCTCACAGCTTCGCAAATAATGCGCAAGCTTGGCAGCGCCATCATCGATTTGACCAAGCTGTTCTCGTAGTCTGTCATGCACCTCTACAAGCTGTGCAACTTCGCACTGATGTTTCCGGGCTTGGGTGCGCAAAGCATGTAGCCTGTCTTCAATTTGGCTTAGCCGTGCAGGGTCACCATCTAATGTTTCTGCAATTTGGCGCATCTGGGCATCTGCTTCTAGAAGTTCCATGCGGGCGCGTTGAATGGCTTCAAAGGCTGGCGTTAATTGCTGTGATGCAATATCCATCTGGTTTTCCAGCAATCGCTCCGCACGTCCTGTAAGCTGCTCTGCGCCTTCATCCTCGCTTAGCAAGGATACCGCTTGTTGCAATGCTTCGGTTAGTTTAGCCGCATGGGCATGAAGGCTACGTTCTGCATCAAGCTGTTCTTCTTCATCTGCTTGCGGGGACAGGCTATCTAGCTGTTCTAGCGCATCACGCAGCCATTCTTCTTCCTCTTTGGCTTTTTGTATTTGTTGTGCCATATCTTCATAGGCTTTTTTTGCGCTCTGCCATGCTCCCCAATGATCTGCTAGCGTGGCAAGCTTGTCTTCATGCTGGCATGCTCTGTCAATTAACGGGAGATAGGCGGATTGGTCTAACAAACCTCGGCCTTCAAATTGACCTTGAATTTCGATAAGCGCATCGCCTGCAGCGCGCAATAACCCTACCGATACAGGCTGGTCGTTAATGCTTGCTTGTGAACGGCCATCACTTCGTAACTGCCGCTTAAGGATAAGCTCGTCTTCTGGCTCAATACCTGCCTCTTCTAATAGCATCCAAATAGTATGCTGCTGCGGGAGGGAAAAGCAGGCAGACACAGATGCACGTTCTTCACCTTTTCGGATAAGCCCAAAATCAGCACGTGCACCAAGTGCAAGCCCTAGCGCGTCAAGCAAAATAGATTTACCCGCCCCTGTCTCACCCGTCAGGACGGTAAGGCCAGATGCAAAATCTAAATCTAGCTTTTCTATCAGGACAATATTGCGAATGTGAAGCTGTGCCAGCATGATATTGCGCGCCTAAAATAGGGATAGAGCTCTATCTGCTAAGGTGCCAAGCAAACCTTGCGGCCCCGCTCTTTGCGGATTTTCAACAACAGTATTAATTTCTTCTGTCCAATAGGAGGCAGGGAAATTATAATTTGCAACTGCTGCCACACGCTCTGCTTCTTCTACTAGCCCTAGGGAAAGATAGGATTCAACAAGCCTGTAAAGCGCTTCTGGAACCTGATTAGTTTGGTCATAATTTTTTATCACAGAACCAAAGCGTTTTATTGCCGCACTGTGATGGCCATTTTCAAGGTAGAATCTACCCACAGCCATTTCTTTTCCGGCCAATTGCGAGCGTGCAAGATCAGCTTTTAGCTTACTATCGCGGGCATATTCGCCATCAGGATAGCGGCGCAATACCTCCTCAAACGCATCTAGCGCTCTTAAGGTCATATCTGCATCGCGTTCTACATCTACGATTTGTTCATAATAGCATAGGGCTATTAGATAATACGCATATTCGGTAAGCTCATCTGCTGGATATAATTCAATGAACCTATCTAATGTAGCAACGGCTTGGGGATAGTCATTGGCATTGTAAAAAGACCATCCAGCCATAATTTGGGCTCTCACTGCCCAGATAGAATAGGGGTGCTGGCGCTCAACCTCTTCAAATAGCGGGGCTGCTGCGCGCGTATCCCCTGCAAGCGCAGTATTTAGCGCGGTGTTATAAAGCTCATCAACGGGCTGTTCTAGCTGGGTGTCTTCCTCATTTGAAGAGCAGGCAGATAGACTAAGGCCAACAGCCACACACAACCCATATAATACAGATTTAGCAGTGTGCTTTTGAAGCGCAGAAGAGATAAGATAGCGGCTATTCTTCATGAATATTTTTCGCTTTTTACAGATAATTACATTCAGCAGTATTTACAGCTTTGGTGATAGCATATTCTGCATCACAGTCTCAACTGCCAAAAGCACAAATGAAAAAAAGCACTGTCTGAAACAATGCTTTTATACCGTTGGGTTGAAGAATATTTTCTAAGAAGGTGAGGCAACAGCCGATACTGGCATTGACCATACAGCCATTGGCGCTTGAACAGTGTTTCCCCTGCGGATTTCAAACAATTCAGGCCGGCTTAATAATGATTGCAATAGGGCTGTGCTTGCGGAATGTCCTGGGCGTTTGGCAGTAAGTTTTGCCTTTAGTTCCATACCTAATAAATATAAATCACCAAAACAATCTAGCGCTTTGTGGCGGACAAATTCATCTTTTCCCCGAAGACCTGACGGGTTAAGCACTTTGCCATCATCAATTACGACCGCATTATCAAGTGAACCGCCTTGCCCCATGCCTGATTGGCGGATGCGTTCAACATCGCGCAACATGCAAAAAGTTCTGGCATGTGAAAGCTGGTCGTCAAACTGGTTGTCGCCATGTGTGTAGCGGCATTGTTGGGTGCCGATAAGTGGGTCATTAAAATCAATGGCCACATTAATCTCTAGCTTCTCAGCTGGTTCAAGACGCATAAACACACCATTTTCATCTTCAAATTCGATAGCCTGTTTAAGGATAAAGATGTTGCGGTCAGCATCTTGCTCTTGCGTGCCTGCAGATTTTAAACGCTCTGTTATTTGCATAGAGCTACCATCCATAATAGGAAGCTCAGAGCCGTCAATTTCAATATGTACATTATCAATATTCAGGCCATGGAAAGCAGCCATGAAATGTTCAATCGTTTGCACCTTCACACCATCTTCATTTTCAATGCGTGTGCACAGATGATGCTGAACTGCATTATGCACGGTTGCAGGCACAATCCTGTTTGACCCCACAACGTCAACACGCTCAAACACAATGCCCGTATCAGCAGGTGCCGGGTTCAACACAGCCGTAACAAATCTGCCAGAATGGAGCGCTGTTCCAGAGATCTCTATAGCATGTTTTAAGGTGCGTTGCTTAGGAGGTGTGTTGGTCATAGACAGTTTGTTTCAGATGGGTAAATGGTTAAGAAAAGGTTCGAATAGTCTATGAAGAAACTATGGAATCACCTTTGGCAATACAAATCACTTTTAGTTACATATTGTTGCAAAAGCATTTTTTTAGCTTTTTTGCCCTTTAATAGGGGTTGGGATATCCTGTAGCAATGCATAATTGAGCACAAAATAAAGGGGCACCAACACATCGCTAGTGCCCCCTTATATGTATCGCTAGCGATATGGATTAATTTGCCTGTCTTCTTAAGAAAGCAGGAATATCCATATCATCATCCATTTCTGTTTGTTGTGATGCTGGTTCAACTGGCAATGTTGTTTGCACCACATCTGGCTTTGGCAAGTCCATGATGGTTGGCTCTTCAACATATGGCAGCACCGCATCTTCCCGCTTCAGTACAGGCTCTTCTCTGCTCTGAGTTGGTTGCGGGGTGGATTGGGTGGTTGTTGTTGGCTCAGTTTTCACAGCTTCTTCTTGGCTTGCTTGAAACGCTTTTGAGATCCGGTTGAACAAGCTTGGACGGCCTTGTGGAACAGCTTTTGTTGCAGGCACTTGCGCTGTTTCTTCAGGCTTAGATATTGGTGCAAATGGATAGGCCGGCTTGCGGATGACCTTTGCTTCATTATGGCTTGCACCGAAGATGGTAGCTGACGTGTCTTGTGCCTCATCGTTTGTGATTTCTGATTTCTGGGCAGTATCCGCATCAGCTAGGGGCTGAAAGGGTGCTGAAGCCTCTTCCGCAGATGCCATTTCTTCGCCGCGCATGGCTTGAACCGCTTCTTGTGATTGCTCTGTGCGCTCACGTGCAAGGGTCTCAAGGTCAATTTGCTTAAGCTCAGGCTGCGGGCTTTCTTCAGTGGATATAGCAGAAGGAGCAGAGGCATCACCCTCATCGTCCTGACTTACCTTAGAGGTGGTTGGTGACACTGTTTCTCTAATAGGCGCTATTTCAACTTGCTCTGCAGACGCTAATGTTGCTTGTGCAGGCATAACCGGCTGGTCTTGGAATGCTGGTGCAGTTTCAGCAAAACCTGCTTCAGCGGCCACCTCAACAGGGGCAGATGCGATTGTACTTTGCGGAGCATGCACAGGTTGCGGCGGCATGATAATCGGTGTGCCATTTCCGTAAATAGGTGTGTTTTGCGGTGGCCGCGCTTTGCTTAATTCGGCTTCAATACCTGTTGCAACAACAGAAACCCGCATGATGTTTTCCATTGATTCATCAAACGCTGTACCAAATACAATGGTCGCGTCTTCATCAATTTCTTGCTTCACTCTGTTTGCTGCTTCATCCACCTCAAATAGGGTCATGTCATAGCCGCCGGTAATATTGATAAGCAGTGCGCTTGCACCATGCATAGAGCTATGGTCAAGAAGCGGGTTATTAATCGCTGCTTCTGCTGCTTCTCTTGCTCTGTTCTCGCCAGAGGCTTCGCCAGTACCCATCATTGCTTTACCCATCTCAAGCATCACTGATTTAATGTCCGCAAAGTCAAGATTGATAAGACCTGGCTTAATAATAAGGTCAGTCACGCCGCTTACACCTTGGTGCAGAACTGTGTCTGCCATTGAAAAAGCATCTGTGAAACGGGTTTGTTCATTCGCGCGTGTGAACAGATTTTGGTTTGGAATAACAATAAGCGTGTCCACAACTTCTTGCAGTGATTTAACACCATCTTCTGCTTGGGTCATCCGGCGCTTTCCTTCAAAATGGAAAGGTTTGGTGACAACACCAACAGTTAAGATACCTTGCTCACGGGCTGCTCTGGCGATAACGGGGGCTGCACCTGTACCAGTGCCGCCGCCCATACCAGCTGTAATAAAGACCATATTGCAATCCGTAAGCTCTGCCATTACCGCATCAATGCTTTCTTCAGCAGCACTCCGGCCAATTTCAGGCTTTGAGCCTGCACCAAGACCACCTGTTAGCTGGCTGCCTAGCTGAACCTTGCGCTCAGCTTTTGAATGTGAAAGGGATTGGCCATCTGTATTAGCAACCAGAAAATCTACACCCTGAAGCTGGGCTTCGA
Organism: Puniceispirillaceae bacterium (SeqCode); assembly: GCA_965660095.1. Taxonomy (GTDB): domain Bacteria; phylum Pseudomonadota; class Alphaproteobacteria; order Puniceispirillales; family Puniceispirillaceae; genus WTJO01. The sequence continues at coordinate 90,900 of CBFHYP010000002.1, read as the reverse complement.
TCATGTTGTTGACAGCGTTACATCCGCCGCCGCCAACACCGACAACAGTGATGCGAGGTTGAAGCTGATGGGTTGTTTGTGTTGGTACTGAAAGATTAATGGTCATTTTTTCCTCCGTTGAATTGAGTGTTTTTTGTCATGGTGTTGGCGCTGAACTGGTCAGGGGGATGCGCCCAAATTATCAAGGTTAAAGGGCCTGCTACTGCGCAGGTTCGGTGACGAAGTTTTGGCATGTGTGGAACTCCTTTCTTCATCATTACAAATGCGTTTCTAGCCATCTTCCCAACTTGCCTGGCAGCCTAAATCTCGATTTGGATGGGCTGTTTGACGCATGTTGAGAGAGGTCTGTTTTATTTTCTTCAGGGTGGGTGACAAATCCTGTCATCCCCATTGCAGCCGCAAAGCTACCGCCTGAAATCTGGCCATCTAGTCCGTTTAACCCTTCAGGCGGGCGGGTGAAGATGGTCTTTTTATATTTCTCAGAAAGATAATCTGATAAGCCAGTAAGCTGGCTTCCCCCGCCTGTAATTGCGATATGATATTGTGCTATTGGCCCCATGCCTGCACCCCGAAGCTTGTGCTCCACAAGTTCCATAATCTCATCTAGACGTGAGATGATGATGCAAGGAAGAAGCTGAGACTGTTCTGCTGTGATTGTCGTATGCGGTTTTGGCGGCACCGCCTGTGCAATATTCGATGAAACAAAATTATCGCCTTTCAACGGAAAGGCTGCTGCAGATGGAAGCGGTATTTCAGCCAATGAAGGCAAGGCAGAACCATCTAGCGCTTTAGCCCTCTCAGCTTCGCTTAGGCTAATGCCAAATATTTTAGCTATATCCCTAGTGATATGGTTGCCACCCATCTTTACCGTATTAGCAAGCTGAAGATGCCCTTTATCAAAAATGGCAAGTGAGGTTGCACTGCCGCCAAAATCAATCATTAAGGTGCCAGCAGCGCGCATATCATCAGTAAGGCACGCATGGCCTGCCATGCTTGCAGAATGATGGATTTCGCCAATTTCAAGATGGTTAATATGGGCAGCGGAAAGCATGCTCATCCAGCTAGTGCGCTGCATGGTTAAATGCGCATAATTGATCCCCAGCTTACGGGCAAACATCCCAATTGGATTCTCAACAGAGATATGCTCATCAAGGATAAAATCATATTCAATCGATTGCACGACTGTCCGGTATTCATCTTCCAGTTCAGGCTGATATTTATGACGAAGCCGGGCGATGTCTTTTTTGCTAATCGCTTGGTCTAGCAGCTTGATATCATGCTGATGGTGGCTCAAACAGGGGTCACCAAAGGAGGACACAATATGAATAGTCTTAATTTCTGCTTCGGCATTTTGTTCAGCAGATTCAACCGCTTTGCCTAGTGCTGTGCTAAAGCTGTTTAAATCAGATATTTCACCATTTTTGATGCCATCTGCTGCATGCACAGCTTGACCTAATAGTTGCAGTTTGCCATCTGTTGTTTTTTCCAAAATCAGACAGGCAAGCTTGCTAGCGCCGATATCAACAACGCCAAACGGTCCGCGCATTTTTTTGCTCTTTGCTGACATGATCAGGTCTTTTGTCCTTTGCTTGGAATGAATGTATTTGGCTCAACAACCAGCTTATTTGGCACCCGTAAATCAATCGTGCCGATATCGCGTGAGGTGATTTGCTTTTCCTGTTCTAGCTTGGCCAAAATTGACCAAGCATCAGACGGGTTTGTTTCAGGCAGACGCACAGTTACACCACTGCGCAAATGGACATCCCAGCGGCGTTCAGAAATCAGCTGAATGGCCCACACATCTGCATAAATATCTGGTTCTGTTTGCAGCATTTTAAGGAATTGATGGGCTTGGCTTGCTGCCTTTTGGCCAGAGACCACAGGCAAATGTGAAAAATCATGAGCTTGTGCTTCAGTGATAACAGCCCCTGAAGGGTCAATAACCTTATGGGTGTCTTGATGATGCCAAAGCGCTACAGGGCGTCTTTCAAGCACTCTAATTTCAAGTCTGTCGGGAAGTTTGCGGGTCACAAGTGCATCTTCAATCCAGCCAATTTCCAAAAGCCGATTCCGCATTTCAACAAGGTCAAGGGCAAGTATAGGATCGCCTTTTCTAGTGCCAAGTGCATTGATAATCTGCTGTGTATCTGCGTGGTTGCGCCCTTTAATATCAAGATAGGTGATGCCAAAGCCTGCCTTCACAGATTGCTCATAAAACCGCATCACAAGCTGTTCTTGTTTTTGATAGGCGAGAATTCCGCCGGCACAAAGACTACTAAATAACCCCACAAACAAGATTTGCTTTGCTGAGGGAAGCGCGCCTGTATTGGCTTTGATGTGCTGGATGAGTGCTGTTAGTCGTCGCATTGTGCAATCTCCAACAGATGATTGACCAGCGCTTCGCCTGCAATCCCGCAATATGCAGCCTGTTCAGGCACAAGGGAAGTGGCGGTCATGCCAGGCTGGGTATTTACCTCAAGCATATATAGCGCATCATTCTGCTCATCCCATCTGAAATCAGCGCGCGCAACCCCCCTACATCCAAGGGCTGTGAAAGCGCGTTCGGCCCATTCGCAGGCTAACATGGTAGTTTCTTCTGGAATTTCAGCAGGCAAAATATGGCTTGAGCCGCCAAGCTTATATTTTGCATCAAAATCATAAAAATGAGTGTCATCTTCAACAAGAATATCAGTAACGCAAAGCGCCCGGCCATCTAATACAGAGACGGTAAGCTCACGCCCAGGAATGAATATTTCTGCCATAAGTTGGCTGTCACTTGCCCATTGGCTGCGCAATGGCGGCTCATCTGCTTCGGAGATGATTTTCACGCCAACGCTTGAGCCGTCATTGCGCGGCTTGATGACATATTTTCCTGTATAATCCTCCGGCATGACATGGCTATCTTCGATAAGCCGAAGCAGTGGCGGAACTTGAATGCCAACAGAATTAAAGATCAGGCGAGAGACAATCTTATCCATCGCAATAGATGAGGCTGTCACACCAGAATGGGTGTAGGGGATATTCATGATGTTTAGCATGCCCTGAACAGAACCATCTTCACCTATCTGGCCATGCAGGGCATTGAAGACGCGGTCAGGGTTGATTTCTGTTAGTTTGGCGATGATATCGCGGTCAAATTCAACCTCAATAGCGTCCCATCCAGCCACTTTAGCTGCTTTGGAACAGAAGCTTCCTGTCACACGGCTTACCGCAGCCTCAGAGCCCCATCCGCCCATAATAACAGCTACCCGTCTATCATATGACATCTGCACCTCCTGAAGGCGTGTGTGGGCGCCCGACACGCTTGATTTCCCATCTTAATTCTATGCCAGAATGCTGCTTGACCCGTTGCCGTATTTCTTCGCCTAGCTGCTCAATTTCTGCTGCGGTGGCTTGCCCGTCATTAATCAAGAAATTGCAGTGTTTCTCTGATAGATGCGCATTACCTACGCGCAATCCTCTGCACCCTGCTGCATCGATTACCTGCCATGCTTTATGCCCATCCGGATTTGCAAAGGTGGAGCCGCCTGTTCTTTTGCCGACAGGCTGGGCATCTGATCTGTTTGCGATTAGTTCTTTCATTTTAGCGCGCAGGATTTGCGGATCATCAGGGGTAGTTGCAAAAGTGGCTGAGGTGAATATCCAGCTATCAGGGGCTGCAGTATACCGATAGCCCATCTGCATTTCATCGGCAGTAACTGAAAATGGATTGCCGTTTCTATCAAAGCCTGAGGCTGAGATAAGCACATCTTTAAACTCGTACCCATAACAGCCAGCATTCATGCGCAAGCCGCCGCCTATCGTCCCTGGAATGCCGATCATAAAGGAAAGCCCAGCAAGCCCCTGTTTTGATGCATACCGCGCTACATCTGCATCTGTTGCGCCGGCACCTGCGCTTAGAATACACCCTTCATGGCTGACATGCTGAAAATCACCTTTCAGGCGAATGACAACGCCCTCAATACCGCCATCACGCACCAATAGATTTGAGCCAGCACCGATAACAGTAAGCGGCAGGGCAGGGTCGTATTGGCTAAGGAATTGCTGTAAATCTGCTTCATTCTCAGGCTCGAAAAGCCAATCTGCTTTACCGCCAACCCCAAGCCAAGTTAGCCTCGAGAGTTCGCTCTCCGCTTTCACCGAACTTGAAATATTTTTAAACCAAGGCACAGAAGGGGTGCTCATTTGCGCCTCCTTGCGATGCCTGCTTCAAGTTCTGCTGGTAATTCTGCTGCCCATTGGGTGATAGACCCTGCGCCTAAACACATCACCAAATCGCCAGAGGTTGCACTATCAGCAAGCTGTTCTGCTACCTCTTCTTTGCTTTCAGTAACGAAAGCTTGGCGGTGTCCATGGGCGCGTAACCCTTGGACTAAATCTTCTTTCTCATAGCCAGCAATAGCCGTTTCACCAGCGGCAAATATATCAGCAACATAGACAATATCAGCTTCATTGAAACAAGCGCAGAAATCTTCAAACAAATCTCTTAGGCGGGTATAGCGGTGGGGTTGCACAATTGCGATAAGCTTATTCTGCCCACACCGCATTCTGCCCGCAGATAATGAAGCCCTAATTTCAACAGGATGATGACCATAATCATCAATGATGGTAATGCCAGCGATTTCACCTTTTTTATCAAAACGCCTACCAACGCCTTTGAACTGATTTAACCCTTGTTTGATCACATCAATGGAAATGCCCATTTCAATACATACAGATATAGCGGCAAGACAATTTTGGACATTATGCTCGCCTAGCATTGGGAAGGTCACATTCTCAAGGCTTGTTAGCGCAAAGCCTAGACGTTCTGACAGCAGAATATCGAACACCATATTATGCTGGTCATGTTTCAAATTCACCGCGCGAATATCTGCATTTGTGCTTAAGCCATAAGTGATCACCCGTCTGTCAGAAATAGTCGGGATTAGCTTTTGCACGGCAGGATGGTCAATGCATAAAGATGCAAAGCCATAAAATGGGATGGAGGCTACAAATTGGGTGAAGGCAGCTTCAAGATTTTCAACGGAACCATGATGGTCAAGATGTTCTGGGTCAATATTTGTTACGATTGCAACGGTTGGCTTCAGACGCGAGAAAGAACCATCACTTTCATCCGCTTCAACAACCATCCAATCGCCTTGCCCCAATCTTGCATTGCTTTGCCAGCTTGAAATGATGCCGCCATTAACCACAGTAGGGTCAATGCCTGCATGATGTAGCAAGGTTGCGATAAGCGATGTTGTGGTGGTCTTCCCATGTGTGCCAGCAACAGCAACCGACCATCTTAGGCGCATTAATTCACCAAGCATCTCTGCTCTGTGCACAATCGGCAAAAAGGCTTCTTTTGCGGCCTGTAATTCAACATTATCATCTTTGATAGCTGTTGATTTTACCACCAGTGAAGCTTCTGTTACATTGTCTGCATGTTGCGGGGTCATGATCTGGATACCAAGGCTTCTTAATCTGCGCACATTGGCATTATCTGCCTGATCACTTCCCTGTACCTGATACCCAAGCTCAAACAGTATCTCAGCAATACCGCTCATGCCGATACCGCCAATACCGATGAAGTGAATAACGCCAATGGAAAGGGGAAGGGCGCTCATGATGCCTCCTGCGGCTGGCAAATGATGTGTAATACGGCCTGCGCCATTTTTTCTGCAGCATTTACATGCGCATATTTGCGGGCGGCTTTAGCAAGGCATTTACGCTTTTCTGCCGAGGTTATCAGCGATGTGATAAGCCCAGCTAATGTTTCAGCGCTACAGTCTTTTTCTTCAAGCACGATAGCTGCTTCTTGCTGTGCAAGATTATCTGCATTGGCAAATTGATGATTATCCAGTGCATGTGCAAAAGGAATTAAAATGGCAGCACGTCCTGCGCTAGCAATCTCAGCAACAGAGGACGCACCAGCACGGCACAGGATAATGTCACTTTGTTCCATCTGTTTAGGCATATCATGGAAAAAACTATCAATATCTGCAGAAATGCCAGCATTCAGATAGCGTTTCGTTGCTTCTGCTTGCTGTTCTTTGCGCACCTGATGGGTAATATGCACAGATTTCTTTAACTCATCTGGCAAGCTGAGTATGGCATCCACAAGCGTAGTGCCGAACAGATATGCGCCTTGCGAACCGCCTATAACAAGAATCTGCAATTTGCCATTTTTTGCAGGCTTATAGGTTTTAATCGCGCCAAATTCTGAACGTATCGGCAATCCAGTATGCAGCGTCGGTGCTTTTTGCGGCAGGCCTTGTGTATCTGGCCAGCTTGTCATGACCAGCTTTGCACGTCCTGCAAGATATCTATTGGAGCGCCCCATAATGGCATTTTGCTCGTGCATAATCAGCGGTATCCCAAAAAGGCGCGCAACAAGGGCAGGCATAAATGAGGGGTAGCCGCCAAAGCCAATGATGCAAGCTGGGCGCTTTCGCACTATTCTGCCAAATAAGCACACCCCGCCAAATAACAGGATAAGACAGGCGTTCACGCGCTTTACGATTGAACCTGCAAATGGGGATGCGCTTGGAATATGGCGAATAGTAATTTTGTCTGCTGCAGGTGTGTTTTGCACTAACCGCATACCACGTTTATCGGTGATAAGGCAGATATCATCAGCGTGGGATGCAAGCTCATGAGCTAGTCTAATTGCCGGGAATACATGCCCGCCTGTCCCGCCTGCCGCAAGCCAAATGGTTTTGATCTTACTCATGCCAATCCCCGTTTTTGCTGCATTTTAGGGGCGGCAGGCATGGTTGCAGATTGGCTTCTGGTAAGTGCCAGCAATAATCCAATAGTAATGCCTGAAGTGATAAGAGATGAGCCGCCATAGCTAATAAAAGGCAGGGTCATTCCTTTGGTAGGAATAAGGCTCATCGACGAGCCCATATTGATAAAGGCCTGAATACTAAACTGCACGGTTAAGCCAGAAATAGCCAAGACAGAGAACATATCCTGAGCTGAATAGCATTTCACCACATTGCGCATCACCAGCATCAGATAAAATGCCATCAATAACAGACAGGTTATTAGCCCATATTCTTCTGCCATCACAGAGAAGATGAAATCAGCATGCGAATCTGGAAGATAATGTTTAACAGCCCCATTGCCTGGTCCAACACCATATAGCCCGCCCTCAGCAAAGGATAATTGTGAGCGTTCTACCTGAAACGAGGTGCCGTGAATGAAATGGTCAATACGCTGTTGCACATGCCCCAAGGTGAAATAGGCGAGGGCTAATGCTAAAGGCGCTAAAAACACGGCGAAAATAACAAATAGCATTGGCAGGCCAGCAAGGAAAATCTGCACCCCCCACGTTGCTAATAATAAAAAGGTCATGCCTACATCAGGTTGCAACAATAGTAACATCACAAGCACAGCAGTAATCGCGGTTGACCATGCCCAGCCTGGAAAATCTTCGGTTTCCCGCCAAAGCCCAAGTAGCCATGCACACACAATTGCAAAAAAGGGTTTTGCAAATTCACTTGGTTGGAACCGAAATCCGCCAACCGAAAGCCAGCGCGTTGCGCCCTTTACCTCAGCACCGAAAACCAATGTTGCACACATTAAGCCTGCAAAACCTATCAAGCATAAAATGCTGATAATGCGAATGGCACGGGCTGACGCCATCGAAAGTGCAAGCATAATCCCTATGGTTGGTAAAATGAAAATCGCTTGTCTGATTACAAAATGATATTCAGACAGATTGATGCGTGCCGCCACTGGCGGGCTTGCCGCCATCACCATAATCACGCCCGCACATAATAAGGACAGGCTAAGGCCAATGGTGACATGATCCACAGTCCAAAACCATTTTGCAAGTTTGCTTCTGTCTGTGCGCCTTAACATGTGCCCTCCTGCGATTTCGGGACGGCTGTAAATTCTTGTGTCAATTGCTGGGCAAGGTGGGTGAATGCCTCCCCCCTAGCTTCAAAGCTGGTGAATTGATCAAATGAAGCTGCGGCAGGGGATAGCAAAATTGTTGCGCGCTCCCCATGGTTGCTAGCCTGAGCCTCAAGCGCATCTTGAACCGCACCTGTTAGGGCTTCTTCAAGCTGGTGATAGGTTTTAACAGGGATAGTACTTGCCGCCATCTGTGCAAAATCTGCTGCAGATTCGCCATAGAAATACCCTTGTTTGACCTGTCCTAATTTGTCCAAACACGGCACGATACCATCTGCTTTAGCAATCCCGCCAGCAAGCCAGTAAATATTTGTAAAGCTGGTAAGGGCAGCAGAGGTAGCTTCACCGTTGGTTGCTTTTGAATCATTGATAAGCTGAATATTCTGGCCTATCTGCGCCACAGGCTGCAAGCGATGCGCTAAGCCTGTAAAGGATAAAATTGCGGTATCTATCACCTCATCCGCAACCCCAAGAAGCTGGGCTGTAAGACGTGCTGCAAGGCAATTTATGCTATTATGAACCCCTTGTAAGCTAGGGTTCTGTGCTTGCAATTTGCGTTTTGCTTCTTGGACTACATCATCATCACTTAAGGCAATAACGGATGCGCTGCATTGGCTAAGCTGTAATGCTTGAGCGCAAAAAGCATCATCACCCACAATCGCATAACCATCCGCTGGGGTTTGTTTCAGCAATTGTGCTTTGGCTGAAATATACCCATCCATGCCATTATGCCTGTCTAGATGGTCTGGGGTGATGTTCAGCAAAATCGCGATATCAGGGGATAGAGAAGGGGTAGTCTCTAGCTGATAAGAAGATGTTTCAAGAACAACAATATCGCCCTTCTTTGTATCTTTTAATGCGGTTACAGCAACACCGATATTCCCGCCTAGCACTGCAGGTTTTTCTGCGACATCCAAAATATGTTTTATTAAGCTAGCCGTAGTGGATTTGCCGTTTGTGCCTGTAATGGCGATAAATGTGCCTTGTCTTCCCAATCGTAGCGAATATTCGATCTCACTGATAATTTCAACCTGATGGGTGTTTGCATAGGCTGCAATGCGGTGCGGGGTAGGGTAGTGATGCGGAATGCCAGGGCTAATGACAAGCGCGTCAATCTTATCCCATGGCCAGTTTTCTGGTGCATTTTCTTGATATGCAGGCTGATTATCATCCCAGCAATAGCATGTGATGCCTGCATCTGTTGCATGTTTCAGCACAGCCCTGCCTGACCGGCCCATGCCTAAAATAGCGATAGCGGAAAATGGTGATGTGTGTGTGTGCATCCTCACCTTCCTAACGCAGCTTTAGGGTTGAAAGGCTGATGAGGGCAAGAATTACAGAAATAATCCAGAAACGGATAACAATCGTGCTTTCCGCCCAGCCTTTTTTCTCAAAATGATGATGCAATGGCGCCATTAAAAAAATGCGCTTTCCGGTAAGCTTGAATGAGGCTACCTGAAGCACCACAGAGATGGTCTCAACCACAAACAAGCCGCCGGCAATTGCAAGTACAAGTTCGTGACGTGTGGCAACCGCAACTGCGCCAAGTGAGCCGCCAAGCGCAAGCGAGCCAGTATCGCCCATAAAGACTTTGGCTGGCGGGGCGTTGAACCATAAAAAACCAAGCCCAGCACCGATTAATGCGCCTAATAAAGTGGCTAGATCACCTGTGCCTGCAACATGGTGAATTTGTAAATACGCCGCAAAATTCACATTACCGCTTAGATAAGCAATAAGCGCAAAACACGCCGCAACAATCATCACAGGTACAATCGCTAACCCATCAAGCCCATCTGTTAGATTTACCGCATTTGATGCGCCAACAATCACAAACACCGCAAAAGGCAAATAAAACAGCCCTAAATAGAGCAAGCTGTTCTTTAAGAAGGGCAAGGCAAGCCCATAGCGAAGTTCTGCCGGTGAAAGCTGGATGAAAATCAATACAGCAACGAAGGCGGCAGCTGTTAAGAACAACATTTTCTGGCGGCTTGAAAGCCCAGCACTTGAACGTTTTTTAAGCTTTAGCCAGTCATCAATACTACCTACAATCCCAAATGAAATGGTGATTAGCAAAACAGGCCATAAATACGGATTTGATAGCGGTACCCATAACAAGGTAGATGCCACAAAACAGCCTAAGATAAGCAATCCGCCCATCGTTGGTGTTCCAGCTTTGGTCAGAAGATGGGATTCAGGTCCATCTTCTCTGATGGGCTGTCCCTCTTTTTGTTGCGACTTAAGCCAGCTAATAAAGCGATCACCACATAATAGTGCAAGAATAAGCGATGTCATTACCGCCCCACCTGTTCTAAAGGTGATGTAGCTAAACAGGTTAAAAAGCTGAAAACTATCGGAATAAGGAACCAGTAAATCAGGTAGCATCATGCTCTCCCACCGCATAGTGATCTACAAGCAAGTCAGCAATTTTATATGCCCCTGAGCCGTGTGAACCTTTGACTAAAATGATCTCACTTAATTTTTCTGATACCGCATTGAAGCGCCCTGCGTCTGCTAGCAGTGCATCCGCATCTTCAAAACAGATAGTGTTAATCTTAGCTTCTAGCTGTGTGGCAAGCTTGCTCATCATTGGGCCTATGGCAATGAAGGTTGTAATGCCTGCTGCATGAATTTCGTCTGCAAGCCTAAGATGCGCAGGCTCAGAAGCCTCGCCAAGTTCTAGCATGTCAGAAAGAATGGCAGATTTATTTGCCTCATCGCTGCGCTTTGCAAGCGCTGCTAGGGATGCTTTCATGGATTCAGGGCTAGCATTATACGCATCATCAATTAAGACCGCATGCTTGCCGTTCAGATACAGTGGGGTAGCTTTGCCTCGGCCTTTTAAATCATGCATTTCAAACAGCACAGCAGATGCTTTTTCAGCTGGAATACCAGCTGCGCTACATACCGCTAAAGCACATAGCGAATTCAGCGCCCAATGCGGGGCTTGCATGCCAATCTCAAAGCTTAAATTTTTAGCATTTTCATTGTGGTTTAACGCGATTTCAATGCGCTGCCCTTGCGGGGTTTGGCGAGCTGATAAAAGCTGGAAGTCTGCATCTTCGCCACTGCCAAAGCTAATGATTTTCAAAGCGCCAGCTGCTTTGGCTTCAGCCTCTAAGATAGCATAATGCGCATCATCTTTTGGAAGTACAGCAACCGCAGGGCCTGACAGGCTGGAGAAAATTTCAGCCTTTGCATAGGCAATTTCTTCCAAAGATGAGAAATGCCCAATATGGCTATCTGCAATACGGGTAATGGCGGCAATATGCGGGGTTGCTAGTGCAGAAAGGGTGGCGATCTCACCAGCATGGTTCATGCCCATTTCAGTGATGATAAACTCAGCATCTTCAGGCAGATTAGCCAGCGTGATAGGCAACCCAATATGATTGTTGAAATTGCCGCTTGAAGCATGGGTTGTGCCAAATTTTGATAAAATATGGGCAATGATTTCCTTGGTGCCTGTTTTACCAACTGATCCGGTGATGGCTATTTTAGCGCCATTTGTGGCTGTCGCGCACATGGCGGCGATTTGTTGTAATGCAGATAGCGGGTCGGCGGTAACGAGTTGCGGCACCACACAAGATTGAACGGCGGAGACAATCGCAGCTTGATTGCGTTCTGCACTTAGCTTGCAGACAAATTGATGGCCATCTGTTTGCGCACCGCTAAGGGCGATGAAAAGCCCATTATCACCTAATTTACGGTTATCAATTTCAACGCTTTCAAAATGTTCTGGCGGGGTATGATGCCAAAAACCGCCTGTTGCTTGCGCTAATCTATCCGCATGTAGGTAAGGCGCGTGGGTCATGATGCTGCTTTCAAGGTTTGCACAGCACTTCTGGCTTGCGCTCTATCATCGAAAGGCAGGCTTTCTGTCCCCATTGTTTGGGTAAGCTCGTGGCCCTTTCCAGCGATAAGCAATGTATCGCCCCTTTTAAGGGAGAAAATCGCTTGTCTGATGGCTTTGTCGCGCCCTGCAATTTCGGTTGCGTTTGGGCAAGCTGAGCGGATCATTTCCCGAATATCTTCTGGCGCTTCGGAGCGCGGATTATCATCTGTGATAAAGATTTCATCACATAGCGCGCAGGCAATTTTGCCCATTTCAGGACGTTTTGCCTTATCCCTGTCACCGCCGCACCCAAATACAACTTTCAACTTGCCTTCGGTTTCTTGGCGCAAATTAACCAAAGCCTGTTCAAGGGCGGCAGGTGTGTGTGCATAGTCAACCACAATGCGCGCATCGAACGGATGGCCATAGATAGCTTCCATGCGCCCAGCAGCAGCACGCAAGGAAGGTAATGCCCCAAAACTATCTTGCAAAGGCAATCCAGATGCATGTGCGGCAGCCGCTGCCATTACAGCATTAATCGCTTGAACCTTGCCTGAAAGCGCTACGGGAAAACGGTATTCTTTTCCTTTGGCGTCTATCGTTACATCTGCACCAAAACTCTCAATAGAGAGTGAGCGAATAGCGAAATCAGCCTCAGAGGAGGTGCCAACAGACCACAGCACAATATGGCGTGATTTCAGCCTGCCATGCAGTTTTCTACCCCATTCATCATCGATATTGATAACAGCTGTGCCGCCTTCAAGCAGATTTTCATCAAAAAGCCTGGCTTTTGCTTCAAAATAGCTATCCATATCGCCGTGATAATCAAGATGATCGTGGCTAAGATTGGTAAATAGCGCAACATTTACCCCTAATCCTGAAAGCCTGCATTGCGCAAGGCCATGGCTTGAAGCTTCAAACGCAAGATGACTTATCCCAGCTTCTTTCTGCTCCGCGAGTGAGGCAAAGAAATGTTCTGCAGATAGGGTGGTAAGCTCTTCTTTGGCAGGGATGGTATGCCCATCTGCTTGGGTTAGCCCCAACGTGCCTAAGGCAGCGGAAGGCCAAGCTGCTTTTGACCAAATCTGATGCAAATATTGGCTTGTCGATGTTTTGCCATTGGTTCCGGTGATGCCAACCACCATATCAGGCCGCGCAGACCAGAAAATGCTGCATAATTTTGCGAAATCAGCTTTGATATTCTCACTGCGTAATATCGCAATGGGTGTTTTGGATAAAATTTCAGACACCTCTGCGCCAGCTTCAACCATCACCGCCACTGCACCTGCTGCGATGGCGTCAGGAATAAATTTCTGGCCATCTGTATGCGTGCCAGAAAATGCGGCAAACAGCCCGCCAGCTTCAACTTTGCGCGAATCTGCTGTCAGCATAGAAAGCATTGGATTGCTGTCTGGCAGGCAGGTGATTTGAGGCATTTTTTCAAGTAAATTAGAAAGACGCAACGATCGCTCCTTTTTTATAACGAAGCAAATCTGGAATGAGATTCTGTCTAATTTCTGGCGCATCTTGGGCAACAGGAAACACATTTAGCATCGGCGCAATATGGGTAATGATATCGCGTGCAATGGGTGCGGCCACCCATCCTGCTGTGGCATATCCATAAGAATGTTTCTGCCCTTTAGGCTCATCCACCATCACATACAGCAAGTAACGCGGGTTTGAGATGGGGAAGCTTGCGACAAGCGAAACGCGGTTTGCGTTGCGGTTATAGCCTTTATTGATAATCTTCTCAGCAGTGCCTGTTTTGGCACCAACCAGGTATCCTGGGGCTTCTGCAAAATTAGCAGTGCCTTCTTTATGGGTAACAACCAGACGCATCATCGTGCGCACTGCACGCACTGTCTCGTCACTAAAAATACGTTTACGCTCGAAGATTTCACCATTGCGGCGTTTCACAAGTGTGGGTTCAATATATTCGCCATGTCCTGCCGCCGCCGCAATCGCAGAAGCCGCGTGAACAGGGCTTACGGACATACCGTGCCCAAATGAAATTGTCATGGATTCTAGCCGCCCCCAATTTGCAGGCAATAGCGGGGAGGCTGTCTCTGGCAGGCGTATATCAGGACGCTTTAACAGGCCAATCTTTTCCATAAAGGCTTTTTGGCGCTGTGGGCCGATTTGTTCTGCCACTCGTGCTGAGCCAATATTAGATGAAAAGACCAGTACTTCTGTCAGATTAAGGTTTCTATCATAGGGGTGATAATCTCGTATCCTGTGCCGCGATACACGGATAGGGTCTTTTACATCATATGAAGAAAACACAGAGCTTGCATCTGTTTCAAGCGCGATAGCCGTATTTAACACTTTGAAAATACTGCCCATTTCAAAAACGCCTTTGGTGGCGTTATTAAACAGAGATTCTTTGCTTGCAAGTTGATAATGGTTTGGATCGTAATCAGGCAGAGAGACTAAGGAGACCAGCTCACCTGTTTCAATATCAAGCAATAGGCCTGCACCGCCGATTGCCTCAAACTTCTTTATCTGATCTGTAAGCTGTTTCCTGATGATAGCTTGGACATTAATATCAATAGATAGGGTGACATCTTCACCAGCCTCTAAAGCTGTATTAAAGCTTTTTTCAAGCCCAGCTATGCCTTTGCCATCCGTGTTAAGCTGTCCCAACAGATGGGCGGCTTCGCGTCCTTGCGGGTAAATCCGTGCAGATGAGGGGCTAAAATAAATACCAGGCAGACCAAGGTTAAGAATATCAGCATGGCGGGCAGGGGTTAGTTTCCTGTCTAATTCAACATAGCGGGTATTGCGTTGCAAATCACGCCTTAAATCAGATGCAGATTTGTGCGGCAGATAGGGCGATAGCACCTGGGCAGTCTGATCAATATCCAAAATATGCTTTGGGTCTGCATGCAGGGTGATAATCGGCACATTATGCGCAAGTACTGTTCCGTTTCTATCTGTGATTATGCCGCGTTCAGCTGCAGCAGTTTGTTGCTGTGCAAAACCAGCATGCTTATCGGTGATAAGGGTAAGCTGAACCGCTTTTGCAGATAAAGCGAGAAAACATACAGCAATAAATCCACTGGCAAGCTTTAAGCGGCCTAATGCGCGCTTATGCGATAGGGTAGGGCTAGGTTTTGAAGGCCAGAAAAATTGCACTAATTTTTTGCGTGTTTTGGCCAGAAAATGATGCTTTGTTCTGCTCATTCACTGCCCCCCTTGTTCTTTTCTGTCCTCGGTTCTGTGTTGAAACGAAGTGGCAATGCATCAAGCGGCAGAATACGTTCTGCAGGGATAGGGGACATAGAAAGCAGGTTCTGCGATAATTCTAAAAGTCTTTCAGGACGGGTGAGATAATTCCATTCTGCTTGCAAAATGGCGGCTTCATCTTGTTCAACCTGAATGGCCTTTTTCAGACGCACAAGCTCATCATGGCGTGCATCAACATCTGTCTTGATAATATACAGGCTCATCGCACAAAAAATAGCGATTGAAATGGTTAGCAGATAACTCCATCTCATGTGACTATCTCCTGAATGAAAGCATGATCATCTGTAGGGACTGGCGCATCGGTGCGGATGGCCATTCTTAATTTGGCAGAGCGTGCGCGCGGATTAATTGCCGTTTCCGCATCGGTTGGCAGTACAGGTTTGCGCGAGATTTCTTTGAATATTGCCTGTTTTGGCATTTCTGTTTGTGGACGGTATTTGTTTGCATTGGGGGTGCGCCCACTACGTTCGCGTAAAAACTGTTTTACAATCCGGTCTTCTAAAGAATGAAAGCTTACCACCACCAATATGCCGCCTGGCTTTAGGGCTGCTGGGCTAGCTTCAAGGGCTTGTTCTAGCTGTTCTAGCTCTTTATTGATGTAGATGCGCAATGCCTGAAACGCGCGTGTAGCGCTGTCTGGCTGTCCATGGGATGGGCGCGGCATCACCCCGTGGATGATATCGCAAAGCTGCGATGTGCGCTCAATCTTCATCTCACCCCTTGCTTTGATGATTGCCCGTGCAATGCGCCGCGAGGCTTTTTCCTCGCCATAACGCCATAAAATATCCGCAAGCTCTTCCTCGCTATAGCTGTTGACGATGGCTGCTGCATCAGGGCCTTTTTGCTCCATCCGCATGTCAAGCGGTCCATCCAAGCGGAAAGAAAAGCCGCGTTCGGCCTCATCTAGCTGGGTTGAGCAAACGCCCAAATCAAACACAATGCCGTCAACTTGATTTTCTGCGCCGAAATAGCGGCTCAAATCCCCAAAAGCTGTTTCAATAAGTTCTAGCCTGCCATTGCTGATCTCAACCAGCTTCTGGCCACGTTTAATCGCGTCAGGATCGCGATCAAAGGCAGTTACATTGCAATCGGTCTTCTCAAGAAGAGCTTGGCTATATCCACCATTGCCAAAGGTGGCGTCAAGGAAGGTTTGGCCATTCTTAGGGGCGAGTGCGTCAACAACCTCTTGCAGCATCACAGGGACGTGCAAATCGGAATGTTTCATCAGCCCCCCTCCTTAATGCCAGGTTTGCTCATTCTGATCTGAGTTTGTTTAAATGCGGTGCTAGATTTTACCTTGGCGCTGTAGTCAGCATATTGCGCCGCATCCCAAATCTGAAAATCACGCCCGATACCTGTAAAAGTCACCACCGAGGATAGTTCTGCATATTCAATCAATGAGGCGCTAAGCAGAATTCTGCCATCAGCATCGATATTCACAGGATGAGCGCTTGCCATAAGCTGCATATATACAGCCGCCTCTTCACTATTTTGATCCATCTGATCGATGGTTTCAGCGATGAATTCCATACGCTCTTCAGTACAACCAACAAGACAATTTTTATCAGGAGAGGGATAAAGGATGAGGCCATTATCTGCACGCGCAAGCACTTTGCGGAAAGACGCAGGTACTGAAACCCGCCCCTTAGCGTCCATCTTATTGTCGTGAGTGCTTAAAAATAAAGCCATCAACAACGCCTCTCATCTATCCATTCATTACCCTGATTCTGACGTCTCAGCTCAGGCGCGAGGCCAAAATTTCCAATCTTTTCAGTGTTAACCCCAGAATTATGGGGTGTGATGGAAATATATGGTTATTTATGGGATATCATGGGAATTTAATGGAAGTCAATGGTTTTGCACTGTTTTTTCAAAAAATATTACATCTTTTCAATGGTTTATCATAATCTACTTTAGCTAATCACCTTAACAAGTTGATTCTATTATGATTCTCTAATTATAAGAGGTAAATTTTTGATTTTGTTCTTGAAATGTTCTAAAAATGGCATAAGAAAAGCCACTTTGCATGTATCAGCAAAGCGGCTTTTCAGATGTGATGTAAGCGGCATTTAGAAATGCTGAACTGCGTTATATTTCAGCGCGTCTTTTGCCATAAAAACAGCAATACAATATGCTAGGGTGTTTTCATTGATATTTTCATTCTGGTGTATAGGTGCGAAAAATAGGGTGATCAATCGCGCCAACTTCAAAATCTTCGGACTGTTGATCAATATTTGAGCAAGCACTCCAAAAAACCCGTAATTTTCGTCCGGTCTTCAAACATTCTGTGCGAAAAGGATCAAGCCTCCCCCACATATCTTGAAGGTGCATATCATCACTTGTTGTAAGAACATGCGGGACAATCACTCTCCTTTTAGGGACGAAATTACCATAGGATAACATCAGGTCTGGCAATTGAGAGCCATGTGGATAAATCATCGGTTCAATTAATTGGTAGGATACTCTGCCGCCCCGCCGCATATACAGCCCACTAATTTTCTCCCCTGTCTCCAAACTCCAACCTACATGGTTCAACAAGAAGGTGCCAGGTGGTGCTAACAGCCAAAATTCCACCCCAGCAGGCACAGTTGTTTTTTTAATCGGCGGGGCGTTGACACCGCCATGGCCTGAGAAAACAACATCATGAATAGTCGTTTGAATGACCATATTTAGCCTTGGTTCCCTTGCTGGTTTTCGCCTTGATTTTCTGATTCTGAATCACCTGAATTTTCAGGTATCACCAAATCATCATCGGAAACCTCAGAGGCAGATTCGGCAAGTTTGTCTGCTTGTTTATCCAAAATAATCTCGTTCAGCGATAGGGCTTTTTCAGTTTGCCGCACAATGGCATCGAGGACTTTTGACATTCCCTCGGATGGATTGCTTTGACGCAACACAAGCCTAGCTGTGGTTGTTGAGGTATAGTCTGAATGCCTCTTATGACTTTTATCTACACTTAATCTTGTGCTTAATTTAACAGAAGCACCTTGGCCAAAAATGCCATAACGCAGGCTTCCATCTGCTGAAGTATTAGTGTTGATATTCAAGGTTTCATCGGTTGATGCGTGCACCGTCATTGACATATCAATGCTTGCTTCATTGATTTCCAAAGGTTTGTTATCCAACAAGGTGATAGGCGGTACAGAAATACGCGTCTGCAGCGGTGTTGTCATATTCACAAGTGTGGTTTCAGTCGTGAAATCGACATTCTCTTTTTCCAGCAGCATTTCTGTGCGTTCGATATAAGCAAGTTTGGCTAATGTATCTGCATGGACAGCACTGGTGGCAAAGCTACCAATTACCTGGCCTAAATTTGCATTAAAATTTGCTTCTCTATTTTCATATTCACTCAATTTTATAATTCCTTTAATTTATCATTTAAGCGATCGCGTAATGTTTCGATTGATTCAGTTGGCTCGTTCATTCTGAATCTGGCAGTTACAGCGATATGGGTGTCTTGTTCTGCCAATCCATTTTTCAGTCCAATAACAAGCTTGGATGGCGGGATTTGTGTGTTTTTTGGTAATTTATTTTCATTTAGCCTGATATCTGTTTCAAACTGCACATCTAGCCTATCCATATTCAGATGCGTTAAAGGCATTAATGCTAGAACAGGTATTTTTACCTCACTTCCATCCACATTAACGGTCATCATTTTGGGATTTAGCGTACCGTCTTCATCTTCTTCACACAGGTTTTCAATATGTTTTTTCAATGCTTGTGCAGTTGTATATGAAGCCATTTGTCCTGCGTGGCCGATTTGGGCCAGAAACTCTGTCAGGCTAATTGTCATCATACCCTCCTTTTTGAAATTACGTTGATGAGCTCGCTTGTCTTTAAGGCAAGAAAATTCATCTCAGTTTTTGAAAAAATATCTCCCCCAACATGCCTTCAGCAGATAGCTGAGCGGCTCAAGCTAGATAAAAGCCAAGCTAAGTTACTTTTCTGCTGATGCATTTTCAGCAAAAGAGCGTGTGTCAGGAGAGGGTGAGTAGGTGTTTGTGGCAGAAAGGCCATTCAGCACTTGAAACAAGCTTTTGAAATGACTGAATTAAGGCTTTCTGCCACCACAGCGAAAAAGGTTATAGTGAACAGACGAATTAGTTATTATCGTCCATCATCATATCCCCTTCAACGGTGATTTTAGCAGCTGCGCTGCTTACAAAGCTTGTCATCTTATCGCCTTCATCATAACCGATGTCATATCTGTCAGCATAGCTTTCAAGCATTGATTTAGGGTTTACAAGTACGGTTACAAAATTATCTGGAAACTTTGTTGGTGCGACCATTGCGATAACCCGCAATGCACCTTTATGTCTTGCCTTAACTTCAATGGTGATAGATTTTCCAGGGGCAAGCAATACACCTGGAGGACCGTCTGTGCCATGCCCTACCATTGCTTTTTTGCCAATTCTCGCTTTAAGCATGGCTGGGTCGCCAGAAAGGATTTGTTCCTCAGCTTCTGGCGTGACGTAATTGCCATCAAAAATGTCCCTATCTGCTGTGGAAGGGGCAATCAAGACAGGAGCAAGCAACTCATCTGTCATCATGTTGGTGATGGTCACATTGTAAGTTTCATCACCAGCAACAGCCTTCTGGCTTACCCCAGATATCAGTCCCCCAAATATAAGTCCAAGACCAACAAAGGCAGATAATGTCGTAAATAAGCGATGTGCCATAACGCAAATCTCCTCACGCCAACAAGGTCTGAAGGAAAAAAAGAAGTTACAATTCTTTTCGCATGAGGGGCTGACCTTGCCGGCATTATTCAAAAAGAAATGCCATCATGGGATACACACAATCACCTTTTATCATCTTTCATTATACGCTCTGATTGAGGCGCATTTAAGGCAAAAGGTGCAGACAGCCTATAAGCCGGGTTCTGTTCAACATTTAAATGTATCGATAGCTATTCATCTACGCATGACTGTTGCCAGCCTGCTTTAGCAACCTACCCGAACATCTGTGGTGGGATCACCACTGCTGAGCGAACAGCTATGTTCCTATATGGTTTTGCTCCGGATGGGGTTTACCCTGCCAGTGCTGTCACCAGCCCTGCGGTGCGCTCTTACCGCACCTTTTCACCCTTACCTGAAAGAAGACAGGCGGTTTGTTTTCTGTGGCACTTTCCCTAAGGTTGCCCTCGCTGGACGTTATCCAGCATCCTGATCCCATGGAGCCCGGACTTTCCTCTCGCTAGCAGTGCTAGCCAGCAGCTATCCGGCTGTCTGCAGATACGCTGTTACAAATAAATCGGGATTTGTCAATCTATCTCTGCAGCTAAGCGAGGGATAAGGCCTGATAATGCCGCCTTATTTCGCGTCTAATTCTTCGCGCAAAATCTCTAACTCAAGCCATTGTTGCTCTGCTTGCTCCAAAGATGATTTATATTCTTCTAGTTTTGTAGCTAGCTGTTGATAGGCCTGTGGGTCAGCAGCAAAGAAATCCATATCCGCAAGCTTTTCCTGAGCCTCTGCTATCTTATTCCCATATGTTTCGATTTCTTTTGGTAAGGTTTCCAGAAGATAATTTTGCTTATAGCTCAGCCTATCAACTCTAGGCTGTTTAATGCGTTCATTTTTGGGTTTTGATTTTCGTTTTATCTGGGCTTTTTCAGCCTGTCCTTTGCGTCTACTAAGATAGTCTGAATATCCGCCTGCATGCGGGATGATTTTACCTTCTGCTTCAAAGGCTAAAATAGCTGTAACTGTTCTGTCTAAGAAATCTCTATCATGGCTTACAATCAGAACAGTGCCGTCATAATTAGCAATCACTTCTTGCAACAAATCTATGGTTTCAATATCCAAATCATTGGTTGGCTCATCAAGCACAAGAAAATTATGTGGCTGGGCAAAAATATGCGCTAGCATCAGCCTGTTTTGTTCGCCCCCTGATAGGGTGGCAACACGCTGTGTCATTTTATATTCATCAAACAGGAAATCGCGCAAATAGCTTGTTACATGCCGAGATTTGCCGTCAATTTCAACCACCTCCCCGCCATCAGGGCATAATACTGTCCATGGGCTAGAATCTGGATTGAGCAACGCTCTATTTTGGTCGAAATAAGCTGGCAGCATCCCAAAGCCTGCTTTAACATAGCCTGCGCTTGGCTCTTGTTTGCCAAGTAGCACCCGCACTAATGAGGATTTACCAATCCCATTAGGACCAACAATGCCAAGCCTGTCTGTGCGTTTGATGATGGCATTGAAATGACTAACAAGCTCTTTATCTTGGCCTGGAACTGTAACGCTAAGGTTTCTGGTTTCAAGCACCACTTGCCCGCCGCCCTCAGCACTGCCTGCCGAAATAGACATTTGACGCGATGCAATGCCGCCTTCTTGAGCGCGCAATTTGCGCATCTCACCAAGTTCACGAAGCCTGCCTTGATTACGTTTGCGTCTTGCGCTAATGCCTTGATGTGACCATCTGGTTTCCTCAGCTATGCGTTTATCTAATTTACGCAAACGCACAGCTTCTTCTGCTAATATCCCATCAGACCAGTCTTCAAATTGCTCAAACGTGCCAGGGCGGGTGCGCACCTTTCCCTGATCAATCCAGATAATACCTGTTCCTAGGGAGCGCATAAAGGCACGGTCGTGGCTAATCAGCACAAGTGCGCCACTGCGTTCTTTAAGCAATCCTTCAAGCCATTCAATGGTTGGCAAATCAAGGTGGTTTGTTGGCTCATCAAGCAACAATATTTGGGGCTCTGTGACCAAAGCTTTCGCAAGGGATGCCCGCCTGCGCTCACCGCCTGACAGACCATCTGTCATACGCGCAGGGTCCATCCCCATCCGCGATAGCATCGCCTCAGCCTTATGCATCATCTGGCTGTGTGCCTCATCTTGGCTTGCAGATAGCCCCTCCATCACATAAGAGGCCAAGGTCATGCTAGATTTAAACTTTGGATTTTGCGGCAGATAAGCCACATGTGCGCCAGGGGCAATCCATACACTGCCTTCATCAGGCTCTGCTTGACCTGCGATTAGCTTCATTAAGGTGGATTTACCAGCGCCGTTCCGTCCCACAAGGGTTAGCCTATCCCCTGCATGAATGCTAACATCAACATGACGCAACAGCCATCTATCGCCTAAATTCACGCCAATATCAGATATGGTCAGTAAGGGGGGCATGGCAGCTTCAGCTTCTAAGGGGTGGTCATCACAGGTTTAAGCTGCGATGACATAATGTGATAGGCAGCATTAATCGCTGCTAGCTTATCCGTTGCGACTTGAATAAATTCTTCTGGCATGCCTGCGGCGATCAGCTGGTCTGGATGATATTTACGCGCCATATCTTTCCATGCTTGCTTAACGGTTTCCAAATCTGCATCTGATGGAATGCCAAGCACAAGATGCGGTGCAGGCTGTTTCCCTGAATAGAGATGTGAAAGCCGCTCAAAACCCTGTTCATCATATCCAAATATGCTTGCCACCTCGTTCAGGTAATCCCATTCAAGATTTCCAATTTCACCGTCAGCTCTGGCAATTGTAAACAATAAATCCATTAATTGTTCTAAAATTGCTGATTGTGGTCCAAATAATCCTACCGCCTGTTTTGCATAGGCTTGAAACCCTTCTGAGGTTTGGCGTGCTAAATCCCAAAATTGGCCGACACGTTTTACATCTTCTGGTGCAATATCCACTTTTGAGCGAAATGCAGCAATTTCTGAGGCTGTCACTTGACCATCTGCACGCGCCATTTTCGCGCTTAACGCAATAATCGCAACAGTAAAGGCTACTTTTTTCGATTGCTCTGGGTTTAGCTTTTTGGTGATTTGGCTTTCTGCATAGGCCGCCGCCGCCGCACCTACAAGCGCACCAATAGGCCCACCAAATGCAAAACCTGCGGCACCGCCGATTAAGATAGACCAAATTGTCATTTCTCTGCCTGCATGTTGAAAAACCAGATTGGCAAAACGTGAAGTGATTTGTATATCTTCAAGATGCATAATGCAACAGCACAGCGATGATAAAAAGGTGCGGTAAGAAATGACGACATTACCAGTTGATGTTTTGGATTATCGGGGTTTGAAATGCCCGCTTCCTGTGCTTAAAGCAAGAAGGGCGCTAAAAACACTCCCCCTAGGTGCGGCGGTAAGTATCGCTGCTGATGACCCTGCCTCGCCATTAGATATGAGCCATTTCTGCACAACTGAAGGGCATCTGCTTGACCAGCTAGAAGGTGAGGGGGGATGCTATGTTTTTGTGATTACCAAGGGCGAGCCTGCATAGCGGGCAACTATTCTCAAGCCTCTTTATCTGGATTAAATAACCGCTCTAAACAATCTTGATGAAAATCCTGCGGGCTGGAAAAAATATCTTTTGAGAAGATACCTAACGCCTCACAATGCATGAAAAAACCAGCTGCAGGCATTTTTGTGCCTGTTTTGGAGATAACAAGCGCTGCTCTTATCGCCCTTTTCTGTTCTACATCTTGCTGAATTAAGGCTTCTAAAAATTGGGTGAGCTTGTGAATGCGGTGCGGCGCCGGTATCAAGGCTTGGGCTGCAAGGGCGGCATAGGTGATGCACTCCCCCGCATCAGCATAGCTTGCTAGGATTGCGATAACATTGTCCTGCCATGGCGCAATAGTTTTATTATCTGATGGTTCAGGCATATAAAGCGTTAATCCTATAATATCATTTTGCCTGTCATATCATTTTCCTGTAGATGTGTGAATATGGTGGTACTACGTTCCCTTTTTTTCAGCTTCATATTTTATGGCGGCACAGTGGTGTTGGCATTTTTGCTACTACCTTTGCTATTTACCCGCAAATCAGCATCATGGGCAGGGCGAATTTGGGGGCGTTATTGTGTGTTTTGCTGTGCGCTTATTGGCTTAACCCACCGCATTGAAGGGCAGATGGCAACAGACAGGCAGGTGATTTATGCTGTAAAACACCAGTCCGCTTGGGAAACTATGGTGTTGTATGATCTGTTGCAAGCGCCCTTGGTGGTGTTGAAAAAAGAATTATTGCGGTTGCCTGTAATCGGCCAGTTTATGCAACGTGCAGGGGTTGTGCCGATTGACCGCTCACAAGGTATTGCAAGCTTGCGCTACATGAAACAAGAGGCTGAAAAGGCAGTTGCAACACAACGCTCACTATTGATTTTTCCGCAAGGCACCAGAGTAGCTGCACAAACCAAAGCACCTTATCATATTGGCGTTTATATGCTGTATCAGCATACTGGACTGCCAGTGGTGCCAGTAGCGTTAAATGCAGGGATGTTTTGGGGCAGGGCTGCTTGGCGAAAAGATGCTGGCTGTATCACGGTTGCATTTTTGCCTGAGATAAAGCCAGGACTTGATAAAAAAAGCTTCATGCACCAGCTAGAACAAGCCATTGAAGCAAAAACAGACCAACTTGAACTGTCTGTGCAGTAAGGCTATCTTAGATTTAAGAGAGTCGATAATCCCTTTGAATTTTTAAATTTAGGATATTTAAGATGGATGGTGAAAGCTTTGGCGGCGGCGGACAGCGCAATGTGCTAGGCGGTGTGATAATTACCTGCTCAACCGACCCTGTGACAGGCTTTTACCGTGATGGCTGTTGCAATACAGGGGTTGAAGATGCCGGAAGCCATACTGTCTGCGCGATTATGAGCGATAGTTTTTTAGAGTATAGTAAGTCTGTTGGAAATGATTTATCAACCCCCCGCCCTGAGTTTGGTTTTGAAGGGTTGAAGTCTGGCGATCAGTGGTGTTTATGCGCTGGAAGATGGGAGCAAGCAAGACAAGCAGGGTGCGCACCGCCAGTGAAGCTAGAGGCAACAAATAGGGCTGCACTTCATTTTTGTAGCCTGGAAGATTTGAAAGCACATGCTTATCCAAAAGGAAAATAACGCGGAGCAGAAAACCCGCCTTCCCCAACGCCAAAATAGGGTTATTTGGGGGATGTGGATGGGGATTATGGTGATAGCGGTAGCCGCATTACCATTTATCGTACGCCAGTCTGAATTAGCACAAAGTTTTGCCCAAATGTGTATGGGCGCTATTTCAGCCCTGATGTAGCGTTAAGGGATGCATTTACCCTTTTTAAATTCATTTTACGTAAATTTTGACTTATCCCACGGTTATGTTACCCTCAAGGTGGGGAAGCATTTTTGAAACAGCACTTGCCACAAAATTTAGCAAGAGAAGCTTTTGGATATGTAGGAGAGTAAAGGGCGTGTCCCCCGACGAGTTGGGACCGGCTAGGATTACTCAACCAAGGGACACATAACTCTTACGACATGATAGCTGTATTGGACTATTTGGTTCCGTATGTAGAGCAGTTTTTTTATAAGCTTTCCACAATATGGTATGCGTCTTGGCCTAGTGTGAAAAATACTGGTCAGGAGGCAGCTATGTTTAAATTGATAAATCTACTTAAATTATAAGGTTTTGAGTAACGCTATAAAAGCATGTGATGCAGGGGTTAACGCTTCTTGCCAATCATGTTCTGCATTTTCATCTGCACCGTCTGAAATATATTTAAAAGAACGAAGCGGGATTTCAAAAGCCAGACAGGTTTTTGCAAGGGCAAAAAGTTCCATATCCACAATATCACATTCAATTTCAGGCTTTTCATGCACAAAATTATCACCTGTGCCGCAGACAATATCACTATTGCTCAATCTTATTTGAGCTGGTGTTGTATCAAATGCTGTCTCGCCGCGTTGCAGGCCTAATGCTGACAAGTCCATATCTCTTTGCACGACACTTCCCACTTCAACAAGCTGTCCTTTAGCGCAGCTTACCTCGCCTGCTGTGCCTAGGTTAAGAATATAATCTGGTGTCTTGTGATGCAGTATTCGGCTCAGATTTAGGGCTGCATTAATTTTGCCAACACCGCATATTTCAACCTCCCAGTCAGGTACTAATTTTGCTGGAAGTTCAGCTTCTACCGCAATAATAATGAGTGGTCTTGCACCTTTTGAAATCATCGCTTACGCTCCTAACCAACCTATCTTTAAAGATATTGAAAATGAACAAAAAGTGATAGTCCAATAAATAGATAAGCCTCAAGCGAATAGGCTGAGATAAACATTTAAGTGAAATGGTGAATATTATGAAATCAGATAAGAAACGTGTTTTAGGCGCAGGGTGTCAGCCTGTAATCCCTGTTGGGTTGGGGGCAATGTCCTTTACCAATTTCTATGGTCCGTGTGATGACCAAATGCCAGGTGAGGTGCTATCACGTTGTCTTGAATTAGGCATCAATCATATTGATACTTCTAATGTGTATGGGGATGGTAAATCAGAAGAGCGCATTGGTGCATTTCTTAAAAAACAGGGCAAGCAAGCTCAAGGGATGTTTCATATTGCCACAAAAGCGGGTATTGCACGCAGGCCTGGCACGATGGAACGGGTCTTTAATAATGAAGCAAGTTACCTTGAAGAACAGCTAGATTTGAGCCTGCAACGGATGGGGCTTGAGCAGGTTGATTTATTCTATGTTCATCGCCGCCAAGCTGAAATTCCAATTGAGGATGTAACAGGCTCATTAGTGCGGCTGATAGAGAAGGGAAAGATAAAATCCTTTGGCTTTTCTGAAATTGCGCCATCATCACTGCGCCGCGCCCATGCGGTGCATCCAGTTGCGGCTGTGCAGTCTGAATATTCATTATCTACCCGCGCTCCTGAGCTTGGTCTTATTCAAACCTGTACTGAACTTGAAACCGCGCTCGTAGCATTTTCACCTGTGGGGCGCACCTATCTTACGGACAGGCCGCGTTCTTATGAAGAGATGATGGAACTAGCTTTTATGAAGGTTAATCCACGTTTTCAGCAACCAAATTACGATGCGAATATGAAATATGTGAAGGCGCTTCAGACACTTGCAGCCGATATGGGGGTGGCTACTGCTTCTCTTGCGATTGCATGGGTGCTTGCACAAGCGCCGCATATTATTGCCATTCCAGGAACCCGCAAACCTCAGCATCTGGATGAGCTAGCGGCTGCAATGCAAATCGATGTCACTGACGCGCTTACCGCTGCTATCGACGAGATAATGCCAGTAGGATGGGCGCATGGGGACAGATATTCTGATGCGCAATGGGTTGGCCCAGAGAAATATTGCTAACCTTTTTTCAACAGTATCATGGTAATGCAGGGTGGGGTATCTTACTCTACCCCGTGTACTATTCTGGCCTGAGTGCTATTCTGGCCTGTTTACTCTTTTAGGACTTCTTGATGACATCTAGAGATTTCATTTTATATGGGCTACTGGTTTTTGGCTGGTCGACAAGCTGGTTGCCCTTGAAATATCAGCTCGGTGTTGTTGCGCCTGAAGTCTCTATTTTATGGCGTTTTATCATCGCTGCATCCCTTGGATTTATCATTGCTAAAATACTGAAAGCGCCGCTATCTTTCACATGGCGTAATCATGTGCGTTTTGCGGCCATGGGGGTGTTTATTTTTAGCACCAATTTCACGCTTTTTTATTATGCCAGTGCGTATGTTGCGTCCGGGCTGTTAGCTGTTGTGTTTTCAACCGCATCCCTGATGAATATTCTGCTTATTGCGTTGCTTAACCGGACTAGGCCGCCAGCCTTACAGCTTCTCTCAGCGCTTATCGGGCTGATGGGGGTAGGGCTTATTTTCTGGCCAGAGCTTAGCGTTAGCCCAGATGCATTGCCTGCATTGCTCTTATGTATTGTTGGGACGTTAAGTTTTTGTACTGGTAATTTAGTCTCTGCTCATGTGCAAAAAAGCGATATTAGCGTTATTAGTTCAAATTGCTGGGGGATGTTTTACGGTTGTTTTGTCCTTAGCTTTTATGCGTACATGCTTGGTAATCCTTTTATTTTTGATAATAGTGTTATCTATATTAGCGGCTTGTTATGGTTAGCTGTTTTTTCATCTGTGATTGCGTTTTTCTGTTATCTGACCTTGGTAGGGAGAATAGGTGCAGGCAAAGCAGGGTATGCCACTGTGGTTTTCCCGGTATTTGCTTTGCTTATTTCAACCCTTTTTGAAGGGTATGAATTTGGCTGGCTTGCTGGGTCTGGCATTTTATTGGTAATCACTGGAAATGTGATGATTTTAAAAAGCCGCTAATTTCCTGCCTCAGGCTTTTATTCTGTGCGCAAGTAAATATCGCCGCGACGGTTTCTTGCCCGCGCTACTTTTGATGTACCGGTGAATTTAGGTCTTTCCTTACCATAGGAAATGGTTGAAATCCGCTCTTTAGCCACACCACCGCGAACAAGGTATGAGGCGATAGTATTTGCTCTAGCTGAGCCTAGTGCAAAATTATATTCGCGAGTGCCTCTATCATCGCAATGCCCCTCAATACGCACCTGCAAGTCAGACTGGGCAGTTTGAGTTAAGAATGCTGCAAGCTGTTCAAGCTGTGCGATTTGGGCGCCATTTAAGGCGTAGGAATCAAGCTGGAAATAAATTGGCGCCGTTAGCGTTTCAATCTGCTCTTCAATAGATGGCGGCGGCGGTGGTGGTGGCGGTGCTTCTTCTTCTTCAAGCTGTGTTTCTGGTTCTTCTTCTGGGATGTCTTCTTCAATGATGACAGGGGTTAGCCCTGTTTCATCTTCAACTAAGCTCACTTCAGTAGTTGGGGCTGGAATGCTTATCTCATCATTGGACTTAAGGCGCATAGCCATCCGCGGCTCACAGGCCGAAAGCAGTACACTGCAGGCTAAGATGCTTGCAAGGCTAAGCTTTCTCATCACGCGGACTTCTCTGATAAGTCTATAAGGTGATGCGATTTTAGCCACACCATAGTGGTGGTTCCAGCAATAGCAAAGATATGGCTATCTGGGTCTGGGCCAGCTAGTCCATAATCTGTTATTTCTTCGTCCTTTTCCTCTTGCTCTTGGAAACGCCGATGAAGCGTTGAGCCAGATTGGCTGGACGAACCGCCTAAGGCAGCTTGAATTCTGAATAAGTCCTGTAACATAACATCAAGGGTAACGACCATGGGGAAGAAGTTTTTATAGCCGCAATGCACCAGGCCAAGAATTTGATGCGTGATGTTAAATTATGGTACAGCTAATGCCGTTAGTGCCGTTAACAGCATGAGGGACAAGTTCCCCACTAAGGCGCTTCGAGTTTAAAAGAGGGCAGGGTAGTTTGAAATGATTAGCGTAAAACACCTCAAAAACGTGTTTGTGGCGGCGATTATGCTGTGGCACGGGGGCAGTGTATCTGCGCAGGCACAAATGCAATGCCAAGAGAGTGACCCGCAGCTTTTCTCTGTGCTGATTAATTCAATTGTTCAGCCCTATATCCCTCCTTTGGATAGGAATGGAAATACGCTGCTAAATGAAAATGAGATTTATATTCAGAAAAGCCAGCATTATTACGCTGAATATAAAGATTTTGAACCTGTTACCATTTCACTAAGCCGGTTTGCATCTGTTACCGAAAATAACCCGACAGCACTTGAAAATTTTGAGAGTAAAATCACTGTACTTGGCCCAAATTGCGAGAAGATGAGCTTGTATCGCAATAAACTTATCGGTGAGTTTAACGCTGATTTTTCTGTTATACTGGACATTATTGAAACAGGGATACGGACAGAAAATGAAGGGCTTATTCTGTTTGCGCGTAATCAGCTTACCCCAAATCCGATTTCCTTTTCCCAGACCGTTGATATTCTAAGTAATGATTTGGCGCTTAATCAGGGTGTTATTAATGCGCTCATTGAAGAAGAATTACGGCAGCAGTTTCTAGGTTCTTCAAATATTCCGCTTAACTCAATGGCTGAATTCGCCCTGCTTGCTTTCTCAGCGCGTGGCGGCAAGCTTGATACCCAAATAAAGGAAATTTTCATCTTCGCGCCGAACTCGCGCAAAGGCCTGATGAATAGCCCGAACACTGTGCTACTCACCTCAGATGGTGATATCGAATCCATTCCTAATTTTGATCACCTTACCGCCACCAGCATGCTCAACAGGCTAGGGCTTGAGGTAAATCTCATCACCTTATCAGAAGTTGTTACATCCACCGGTGAGAAATGCACCATTGATTTAGCAGGTAGATGGATGCAAGTGATTAATGGTTCTAAATTTCGGCGCTGTCCTTTTTCAGATATGGTCATGACGATGATTGAAGATAACACGTTCCACATGACAAAAGACTTTAAAAATCAGACAGTTGTTATTCAGCGTATTCGGGAAATCCTGCAGCGCCGTAATACGGCACAAATGAGCTAGCCTTATTTTTTTCTATTTTTTTGATTTATCCACAGCCCTAACTTCCAAACTGGTATGGTTCTTGTAAGTAATGCCGCATGCCGACACCGGCATGCCACTTACTAGCTAAAAGGATAATCGGACATGACACATAAGATACTGGATGCAAATGAAGCACTTGTTGCAAAAATTCTGTATGATTTCGATCATGAATTGCAAAAGAAGTTTTCATCCAGCCTGTTCCAATTCATTCTGGCAACAGATGAAATATCCTATGGCATGTTTCATGATAACATCAGACAAGTATGGCGAGACGCTGGGCCTTTGGGATTGCGCAATTACTTGAAATCTGAGCTTGCTGATCTTCAGCATGTTCAGGAACGCCAAGAACATAAGGCAAGTTCGTAATCGCTATTTTCATGAAGCAATCACATAAAAAAGGCAGTTGCCGCAGGGGCAGCTGCCTTTTTGTATAAACACCTCTGTAAGCTATTAGCCGGCTTATTTTTCTGGCTGCCTGCCTCTTTTAAAGACGCCTGATGCACGCGCAATCAGCCTATTATCTGGCGTTCTAATTTCACCCTCTGCGAAAAAAATATTTCTGCCGCCACCTGTTTTATGGGCTTTGCCAATTAAAACCTTATCATCAGTGCGCGCTGCGGAAATAAATTCTGTATTTAAGGACAAGGTTAGCCCTGGCATGAGCTTGAGAGGTGGTTCTTCATAACTGCCTGTTAACGCAAGCACCACATCCAGCATCCCCATCATGGCGCCGCCATGAATAAGACCAGCAGGATTGGTATGTTTGTCTGAGATATTAAGGTGAACCTCTCCTCTGCCATCTTCCCACTTCAAAATTGTGATGCCATTGAGCTTATTAAAACCGTCATGGCGATTAATCTCATCAATTCTAGGGTCCATCATGATGCTCCCTTTAGGTTTTATCTTTTGGTGGGCGAGGGGTACGGCCCATCGCAAAAAATTCATCATTTGGGCGCATAGAAATTAAGTTTGCCATTCTATTGCTCAACCCAAACAGGGCGGTGATGGCGCCAATATCCCAAATATCTTCATCATCAAAGTCAAATCCATATAAGGTGTTAAAATCATCATCCCCAACTGTATCAGAATGATGGACAAGCTTGATTGCAAAATCTAGCATCGCCTTTTGCCTTGGAGTGATATCAGCCTTGCGGTAATTGGTTGCAATTTGATCTGCAATAAGCGGTTTGTTTTCATAAATCCGCAAAATCGCCCC
Organism: Puniceispirillaceae bacterium (SeqCode); assembly: GCA_965660095.1. Taxonomy (GTDB): domain Bacteria; phylum Pseudomonadota; class Alphaproteobacteria; order Puniceispirillales; family Puniceispirillaceae; genus WTJO01. The sequence goes on along the minus strand of CBFHYP010000002.1, from coordinate 59,528 downwards.
ATGGGCAATCACGCAATATAAACAATTATTTTCAGCAGAACTAGCAACGACAATCATTTCCTTTTCGGATTTGCTTAAACCAGATGGTCTGTCCATCACTGCCTCATGATAGGCAAAAAATGCGCGTAATTCATCTGGGCGATGGGCGAGGGTGATAAACACATTCGGAATAAATCCAGCCTTTTCCTGAACATCAGCAAGCATCTGTTGAATGTCATCTGGCAGGCTTGAAAGCTCAGGGACGTTAAATCTGCTTATGGGTTGCATCATGTATCTCCGTTGATTTTGGCGCGTCTGTATAGAGTAGACGATGTAAATTATCGACTGCAAAGAAAAATAATGCCACGCTAAAAATCAGAGAATATCGGAGCAAGGCAAATGACATCATCACTTCAAGACATCTATCAGCGTATCGAAACTAGTTTTAATAAACAATCTGCAATGCAGACTTTGGGCATTACGCTGAATAGCGCGCATGAGGGCGCTGTTGAAATGCAGGTTGAGCATGCCCCGCATATCTTGCAGCAACAAGGGTTTATGCATGGCGGTGTTATCACAGCAGGGCTTGATAGCGCATGCGGTTTTTCAGCCCTTACCCTTGCACCTGAAAACCATGAGGTATTATCCATAGAATTTAAAACGTCTTTTCTGCGCCCTGCATCTGGAAATAGGATTATTTTCCGTGGTCAGGTGTTAAAAGCTGGCAAGCGAATAAGCTTTACAGAAGCAAGCGCTTTTGCCGTTCAGGATGACAAGGAAACGCTGATTGCAAAAATGAGTTCATCTGTTGCAATCGTTGCCTTAGGTTAAATGCATGGCGGGGATAGAAATCAGCTGCGTTCTAATGCAACCGCAATCGCTTCACCCCCGCCAAGGCAGATGGCGGCAACACCTTTTTTTGCATCTGATTTTTCCATGGCATGCAGCAATGTTACAATAATTCTGGCACCTGATGCGCCGATAGGATGACCAAGTGCACATGCCCCGCCATGAATGTTGACGAAGGCGTGGCTTAGTCCCAATTCTTTGATGAAGGCCATTGCAACCACAGCAAAGGCCTCATTCACTTCCCATAAATCAACGTCATTTTTGTGCCAGCCAATTTTATCTAGTAATTTTTGCGCGGCATGCACTGGTGCTGTTGTGAACCATCCTGGCGCATGGGCAAAGCCTGCATGTCCCACAATTTTTGCGCGCGGTGTCAGTTGATGTGCGGCCATGCCGCTTTCACTTGCCAGTATTACAGCGGCCGCCCCGTCTGAGATAGAAGATGAATTTGCTGCTGTAACTGTCCCTGTTGGCACAAAGGCAGGTTTTAGAGTAGGTATTTTATCTGGCTGTGCAGATAAGGGCTGCTCATCCTTTGAGATTTCGATAGTCCGTTTCTTAGCAGGCGCGGTGATAGAGGTGATTTCCGCCTCAAAACTACCATCTGCTTGTGCTTCTCTAGCGCGTTCTAATGAGGCTAGAGCATAATTATCTTGGTCTTGGCGTGCGAACTGGTAATGCTGGGCGCAATCTTCAGCAAACCTGCCCATCAACACCCCTTTATCATAGGCATCTTCTAGACCATCTAAAAACATATGGTCTTTCAGCCCGGTATCGCCTAGGCGCATGCCTGAACGCATTGGCGCACTAAGATAGGGGGCATTGGTCATGCTTTCCATGCCGCCAGCTGCAATGATATCAGCCTCACCTGCCTTTATCTGATTATGCCCAAGCAGGATAGCTTTCATGCCCGAACCGCACATTTTATTCACCGTAGTTGCAGGAACAGATTGGCCGAGGCTTGCATGAAAGCCAGCTTGACGTGCAGGTGCTTGCCCTAGCCCTGCAGGAAGCACACAGCCCATAATAACCTCATCAATAGCTGATTTATCAATACGCGCATCCCCAAGGGCTGCTGCGATGGCATGCCCCCCTAATTCAGGGGAAGAGAGAGCAGAAAACCCGCCCTGAAAGCTGGCTATGGCTGTCCGCTTTGCGCCTGCGATGTAAATGCAGCCCATGTTATTCCCCTGTGAAATCTGCTTTGCGTTTTTCTGTGAAGGCGGCCATGCCTTCTTTTTGGTCTTGGGTTGCAAATAAAGAATGGAAAGCCCTTCGCTCAAATAATACGCCTTCGCTTAGACCTATTTCTTGCGCTCTATCTACGGCTTCGCGTGCAAGCATGGTGCTTGCTTTTCCGAAATTAGCGATTTTTTCTGCTATTTTTAGGGTTTCATCCACCAACTTATCTGGATCAAATATGCGTGCCACTAGCCCCGCAGCTTCAGCTTCGGCAGCCCCCATCATCCTGCCGGTTAGGATCATATCCATCGCTTTTGCTTTGCCAATAGCGCGGGTTAATCGTTGTGAGCCGCCCATCCCTGGCATCACGCCAAGTTTTATTTCAGGCTGACCAAATTGTGCATCACGCCCTGCATAAATGATATCGCACATCATGGCTAATTCGCACCCGCCGCCAAGGGCATAGCCATTCACAGCTGCAATTTTTGGCGTGCGAAGACGGGTAAATCCGTCCCAGCCTGCAAATAAATTGCCGTGGAATGTATCCATGTAAGACTGCTCAGCCATTTCTTTAATATCTGCACCTGCTGCAAATGCTTTTTCATTTCCAGTTAGCACAAAACACCCCACATCCCTATCTGCATCCAGCGCTTCTAGCTGGTCGCAAATATTGCGCATCACCTCCGCATTCAAAGCATTAAGGGCATCGGGCCGGTTTAGCTTTACAAGCACAACCTTGCCATGTCTTTCAGTTAAAATACTGCTCATCGGATTTTTCTCCCCTTAAATAGAGTATAAAAGCAAGGTTGGGTGTTAAGAACGACCTCTTTTCTCAAACCGTGGTAGCATGGCTGAAAAATCTAAGCCTTTACCATCTTCTTCTTCTACAAATTTTCGATATAGCTCTAACGCCATCGTGCCAAGCGGTGTATCAGCATCTGCAGAGATAGCGGCTTGTTCTGCAAGGCCAAGGTCTTTAACCATCATTTCTGCTGCAAACCCTGGGCGATACCCATTATCAGCAGGCGATTGCGGCCCAATATTTGGGGCAGGGCAATAGGCATTCATGGTCCAGCTATATCCAGATGATGTGCTGACCACATCAAATAATTTTTGCCTGTCCACCCCTAACTTATCTGCAAGCGCGATAGATTCGCAACTTACAATCATGGTTGCCCCTAAAATCATATTATTGCAGATTTTTACTGCTTGCCCAGCACCTGCACCGCCGCAATGCACAGCCTTGCTTCCCATAATCTCAAAAAGGGGGCTTGCGCGCTCAAACCCTTCATCGCTACCGCCTGCCATAAAGGTAAGTGTGCCAGCCTGCGCACCGCCAATACCGCCAGAAACAGGTGCATCGACAAACTCAATATCCGCATCTTGAGCGTGTTGTGCGACAGCCCGCGCTGAATCTACATCAACGGTTGAGCAATCGATGAACATCGAGCCTTTTGCTAATACAGGCAGAATTTCATCGCCTACATTGCGCAGGATTTCCCCATTGGGAAGCATGGTAATAACAATCTCAGCATTTTGGGCGGCTTCTGCTGCAGTGCTAGCAATCTGAAAATCATCAGATGTGATCGGGCTGACATCAAAGCCGATAAGCTGATGTCCTGCTGCAGCAAGGTTTTTTGCCATGGGAAGCCCCATATTACCAAGTCCAATAAATCCAATACGCATCTTCAATTCTCTTTCCTCTATTGTGTTTCGGCTAGCACAATGCCTCAGCGCTTACTGGTGCCGCGATGCAGGGGCAAATAGAGCCTCTATCTTAGGGCTAGGAACATTTTCTATTCCATCGATTTGCCAGCTAGGGGCATGGTCCTTATCCACAAGAACAGCACGCACACCTTCTAAGAAATCAGCATCTTCTATGGCTCTGCTGGTAAAACGATATTCCCAATCAAGCGCTGCATCTACCGTCCCAGCATTCCTCACTTCTCTTATCAGGGTGAAGATACTTGCCATGGAGATAGGGGAGCCTCTAGACATTGCTTTTTTCACACTATCTGTAAATGGGCTATCCGCGATTGAGAGTAGATGTGCAAATTCAAAATGGTCTTTAGCACCAAAAAGCTGATTTATCTCAGCCATATTTGTTGCAAGTACAGAAGACCCCTCAGGGGTGGAAGCAGCCTGCTTTAGGATATTGATATCATCTTGTGCGATGATATCTTGAATAATCTGTTGCCACTTATCTTGGGTAATATGCATATCTGCAAAGTTTGTTTTCAGGATATCAGCAGGCAGAATGCGTGCGCCTGTGATGCCCATATATTCGCCAATATGCCCTTCAGTTCTGGCCAGAAGATGACTGCCCCCTACATCTGGAATTAACCCAATAGCGCATTCAGGCATGGCAAGCTTGGTGGTCTCGCAAATCACCCGATGCGATGCATGACAGCCAATACCCACGCCGCCGCCCATCACATAGCCTTGCATCATCGCAATAATAGGCTTTGGATAATGCGCAATGAAGCTATTCATCCTATATTCGGCGCGCCAAAAGCTATTTATTTCGGCTATTTTGCCAGCTTTTCCTAAATGATATAGCGCTGCAACATCCCCGCCAGCACAGAATGATTTGTCGCCTTCTGCAGATAAAATTACCTGCTTTACATGTTCATTTTCAGCCCACTCGTGCAGGCTTTTATCAATCACCTCACACATCTCAAAAGTGAGTGCATTTAGCGCTTGTGGCCGCTCAAGCGTAATCACGCCCGTATGGTTTTCTATCCTTGTGGTAATATCAGCCATTTTCGGCATGCTCCTGCATCAAAGACCTGCTGATAATCATCCGCATAATCTCATTCGTACCTTCCAATATTTGATGCACACGCAAATCGCGCACAATTTTTTCAATCCCATAATCTGCCAGATACCCATAGCCGCCATGTATTTGTAGCGCTTCATTTGCAACCTCGAAGCTGATGTCGGTCACAAACTGTTTTGCCATTGCACAACGTCTTGTCGCATCGGGACTATTATTATCATAATGCCATGCGGCTTGGCGCAGGAATATCCGCGCTGCCTCTAGCTTGGTATGCATATCTGATAGTTTGAATTGCACGGATTGAAACTGGTTTATAGATTTACCAAAAGCGTTGCGCTCAGCGCTATATGCAATAGCTTTATTTAGGGCGGATTGGGCGCCGCCAAGTGCTGCTGCCGCAATATTTAGCCGCCCGCCATCAAGCCCCATCATGGCATATTTAAAGCCGTGCCCTTCCTCCCCAAGCAGATTTTCAGAAGGGGTATCACATTCTTCCATAATCACTTGTGCGGTGGGTTGAGCGCGCCAGCCCATTTTGCGCTCTTGCGCGCCAAAAGACAGACCTTTTGCACCATTATCGATCAGCAAGGCTGAAATGCCTTTTGGTGTGTCATCGCCTGTGCGGCACATTACGACATATAAATCAGCGTAATCCCCACCAGAGATAAAGGATTTAGTTCCGTTCAAGCTATATCCTGCATTGGTGCGTGATGCTGTGGTACGCAACGCCGCCGCATCAGAGCCTGAGCCAGGTTCGGTAAGACAATATGCGCCTACCTTTTGCATGGTGCAGAGTTTGGCAAGATATTTATCCCGCAAGCCCTCATCACCGAAAGAGCTCACCATCCAGCAGATCATATTATGGATAGACAAATACGCAGATATAGACGGGCAAGCCATTGCAAGCGCTTCAAAAATCAAGGTCGCATCAAGTCTATTTAAGCCAGAACCGCCATGTTCTTCAGGCACATAAATTGAAGCAAACCCTAACGCAGCAGCCTGTTCCAGCATCTCACGCGGCATTACACATTGCTCGTCCCATGCAATCGCATGAGGCGCGATCACCTGTTGGCCGAAATCATGCGCCATGTCGAAGACAGCTTGCTGTTCTTCTGAAAGTGCAAATTCCATTTTTCTCTCTTATATCTTGAATAGATGCTATTCGATTTTACTGAATATCGCGCTTATCTTCAATCACCATACCATCTTTTGGAAGACTATCTTTAGCGACAATATCAACCGATGCTCTTAGTTTAAACACATCGCTAAATGCAGCTTCAAATTCTGCTACAGGTGTATTCTCCGCCTCTATTTGCACATGAAGCTCATCAGACTTACCATTATGGGTGATGGTTAATCTGGCTTTGTGTGCGGTATCAAATTTGGCTAAGAATTGCGCAACCTGTTCAGGGCGAACAAACATACCTTTTACCTTTGCAGCTTGGTCAGCCCGCCCGCGCCACCCTACAATTCTGGCATTCGTGCGCCCACACGGGCTAAGCCCGTCAAGATGGGCGGATAAATCGCCCGTTGCAAAACGGATCATGGGCACATCATGATTAAAGCTTGTCACAACAACCTCGCCAACCTCACCGGGGGCAACAGGATGACCTGTGCCAGGTGTGACAATTTCCACAATCACGCCTTCATCAATGATCATGCCAGTGGTTAGCTCACTCTCATAAGCAATGTGACCGACATCTGCTGTGCCATAACATTGCCTGCAATAAATGCCGCGTTCATCGTAAGCCTGCCTTAATTGCGGAAATAAAGGCCCTGCGCTCACACATGCATATTTCAGACTAGACATATCTAGCCCCATCTCATCGCCCTTATTTAATATCGCAAGCAAGAAGTCGGGCGTACCCGCATAAGCACTCACACCGAGCGTCGCAATAGACTGTGCTTGCAATTCTGTTTGCCCAACCCCCGCAGGGACTACAATAGCGCCAACAGCCTGTGCAGCAGTTTCAAACATCACACCAGCAGGCGTGAAATGATATGAAAAACAATTTTGGACAATATCCCCTTTGCCAATACCAACCGCAGCAACAGCACGCCCAAAACGCCACCAGTCTGACGTGCGCATTCCTACCTCAAAAATAGGGCCAGGGGATTGAAAAAGCTGGTCTATTTCAGCCTGCGGGCGAGTAGTAAATTGGGTATAAGCAGGCTTGCCATCATGCGCAGAGATAAGCTGTGTTTTCCGTACAATCGGCAAATCAGCAAGCGCCGCCGCATCTGTTATCTGATTTGGGTCAACCTCTTTTAAGGATGTGGCGTAATAAGCAGTGTTATTTTTGGCATGTTCAATAAGTTTAGGCAGTTTTTCAGCAATATCTGCTGCGCGCTCATCAGCTGAACGTATTTCCAGCGCATCAAAATAACCTGCCATTAGCTTAACCATCTTTTGCGTCTGCGATAAGAACGCACTTCACGATAAGATTTACGTCCTTCTTCAGACATGCCCAAATAGAATTCCTTCACATCAGGGTTTTCACGCAAATCAGCAGCAGGTCCGTCCATCACCACCCGCCCGGACTCCAAAATATAGCCATAATGCGCATATCTCAGCGCAACATTGGTGTTTTGCTCAGCAAGCAGGAAAGACACTCCTTCTTTTTCATTCAGGGCTTTCACAATGCCAAAAATCTCTTCTACCAATTGGGGTGCCAAGCCCATTGAAGGTTCATCCAATAAAACCGTTTCAGGCTTGCTCATCAAGGCGCGACCAATAGCACACATTTGCTGCTCACCTCCTGAGGTGTAGCCAGCTTGTGATTTGCGTCTTTCTTTTAAGCGCGGGAAGTAGGCATAAACCATCTCAAGGTCATTTGCGATATCACCGCGGCTTACATTTCTTGTATAGCTTCCTGTTAGCAGGTTTTCCTCAACGGTAAGGTGCTCAAAACAATGTCGGCCTTCCATCACTTGGATAACGCCCTGTTTCACAAGCGCAGCAGGGTTTAAATCTGCCACATCCTTACCGCGATAAGAGATAGAACCCTTAGTGACCTCTCCTCTTTCAGAATGAAGCAGGTTAGAAATCGCTTTCAATGTGGTGGTTTTGCCAGCGCCATTACCGCCAAGAAGTGCGGTGATGCCGCCCTTTGGGACAGCAAGCGAAACGCCTTTCAAGACCAGAATAACGTGATTATAAATTACCTCGATATTATTTACATCGAGCAATGTTTCACTTCGTTCAGTTGTGTCCAGCATCATACTCTGCCTGTTTCAATTTCGTTTGGCACTCTGCCATTTTAAGAATTTATAAAGGTTCAAATAAATAAGCTCTGTTTCTAATTGCGCTAGCCCACGCCGAGAGGGAGCAGGCTAGCGCTATTTTAGTTCGTATTATGAGCAACGCTCTGTGATCTTGTTTTCAGCCGCATAATTTGCTGAATCTTCTTGGATAAGTGCGTTAATCACTTCTGCATCTGTTTGGATGAAGTCAGAAATCAAAGACCATTTCTTTGCTTTTGCATCCCATTGCTGGATAGCTGCTAGGCCTGGTCCACCATGGTTTTCACATGATACTGAAAAGCTTGGTGCGAAATTTGGTAGCCCTAGCGCAGTCATTCTCGCTTCATCAATGGAGAATGCTTCCATTGCATCGCGCATATCTGCTGGTGAGATATCCATCTTTCCAGACATCTTTTGCGCAAGACGTGCAGCTTCTGTTGCTAAGATTGCCGCGTAGATACCGCGATTATACAGCACTTGACCTACGGATGAGCCATCACCTGCTGCTTTGCCCTTATCATAGACATGCTTTTTCAGGTCTGCATAAATTGGGAAATCCATGCCTGTGCTATGCATTGCAAGCGCCTTATAGCCGTTTGCAGCTTCACCCGCTGGCAACACATCACCTTCTGAGCCTGACCACCATACACCAATGAAGTTTTCCATTGGGAAGCGGATATTTGCAGCTTCTTGAATGGCTGTTGGGTTCATCACGCCCCAACCCCACATGGTTACATAATCAGGACGCTCACGTCTGATCTGTAGCCACTGTGACTTTTGTTCCTGACCTGGATGGTCAACAGGTAATAGGCTTAGCTTAAAGCCATGCTTTTTTGACAGCTCTTCAAGCGTACGAATAGGCTCTTTACCATAGGCTGAGTTGTGATAGACAAGCGCAATTGTCTTCCCCTTAATATCGCCACCATTCAGCGATAAGATATGGTTCACAACCGCAGATGCACCTACCCAATAATTTGCTGGATAGTTAAAGATATGGCTGAACACCTTACCGTTTGCAGCCGATGTACGGCCATAGCCCATAGTTAATAGCGGAATGCCATCAGCAGTTGCTTTTGGAATAAGCTGATAGGTAATGCCTGTTGACATTGGCTGATACACAAGTGAGCCTTCGCCCTTAGTATTCTCGTAACACTCAACACCTTTTTCGGTATTGTATTGTGTTTCACATTCGATGTAGTTGATCATCTCCCCGCCGATACCGCCATCGCGCTCATTCAGCAAGGTCATGTAATCCGCATAACCATCCGCATAAGGAATGCCATTTACAGCATAAGGCCCTGTGCGATAGGTCAAATTTGGAAAGGTTAAATCAGCAAGTGCTGGACCAGCCATTACAGCTGCCGCAAGCATTGCTGTTACTGTTGCTTTCAATTTCATCTTCTTCCTCCAAATGGTTTTTGACACATTATTTATTACAGCACATATATCTTAAAATGTGCTGCTGACCATCAATGTGCGAATGGCCACAATCTCAACTTCTCCTTAATGATCCGCCACAGCATGGCAAAACCATGCGGCTCGACAATCAAAAAGAAAATGATGAGCAATCCTACAATTATAAACTCAAAATGCGCTGCGATATCCACGGCCCAGCCAAGCTGGCCAACCATTACATTTTTCAACACAACAGGCATCAGCACCAAAAATGCAGCCCCAGCGAGCGATCCAAAAATGGAGCCCAACCCGCCAATAATAATCATGAACAAGACCAAGAATGATTTCTGGATGCCAAATACTTCACCCACCTCAACCGCGCCTAGATAGACACTGAATAACAGCGCCCCTGAAATGCCAACATAAAATGAGCTTACCCCAAAGGCTGTTAATTTAGCCATGAGCGGATTTACCCCAATAATCTCTGCTGCAATATCCATGTCGCGAATGGCCATCCATTTTCTGCCAAATGACCCGCGTGTTAAGTTTCTTGCCGCAAACGCAAGCACAACCAAAAAGCTAAGACAGACCAAATACACAATTACAGGTGATGAGTTCGCGCCAGATAAAGGCATGCCGAACAATAGACGTTCAGGTGCTGTTATCTGCCCAGAGGCTGAATAATTATAGAACCACGGCACTTTGTTAAACAGCCAGACAAGAAAGAATTGTGCTGCTAGGGTTGCCACTGCCAGATAAAAACCCTTAATTCGAAGGCTTGGCAACCCAAATAAAATCCCAACAAAGGCTGTTACACCCCCTGATAAGAGCACACAGATTATCAAATTCATTTCAGGAAAAGCAGTCATTAATTTATAGCAGGCATACGCACCAACTGCCATAAACCCGCCAGACCCAAGTGAAACCTGCCCGCAATATCCGGTCAGAATATTGAGCCCAATAGCGGCGATACCAAAAATAAGAAAAGGAAGCAAAATAGCATTTGCCCAATAATCATTGATGAAAAATGGAATAACACCAAATGCGATAGCAAGCGTGACGTAAAACCCTATTCTGTCAAAAGCGATAGGAAAGGTTTGCTGATCACGTTGGTAAGATGTCTTAAAATCACCAGTTTCACGGTAAAGCATCTTCAGACCCTTTCAATAATTTTCTCGCCAAACAAGCCTTGCGGCCTGAATACCAAGAATACCAATGCCAGCATATAGGCAAACCAGTTTTCAGTTGCACCGCCAAGCAATGGCGCACCGATTAAGAATTCAAACATTTTCTCGCCAACACCAATAATTAGCCCGCCAACAATAGCGCCCGGAATAGAGGTAAAGCCGCCTAGCATTAATACCGGCAATGCTTTTAGTGCGATAAGCGATAAAGAGAATTGAACACCAGATTTAGAACCCCACATAATGCCAGCTACTAGCGCCACAAACCCAGCAATCGCCCATACAATCACCCAGATTGTCCGCAAGGAAATGCCCACAGATAAAGCTGCCTGATGGTCATCAGCAACCGCACGCAAAGCACGGCCTGTTTTGGTGTATTGCGAGAATAATACAAGCGATATAACCAAAATAGCTGCAATAACAGTGGCATAGATATCCAATGTGTCTAGATAGAAGCCGTAGAAATTTTCACCGCCTAGAAATGAGGTATTCTCTTCAATCCAGAAATTACCACCTTGCGGGATACCTACATCAAGCTTTTTGACGTTTGAGCCCCACATCAAATCGCCAAACCCTTCCATAAAATAGGCAAGGCCAATGGTGGCCATAAATAATATGATGGGCTCTTGATTGACAAGGTGTTTCAAAATGAGTTTTTCGACTAAAAAGGCGAATAATATCATCACCCCAAGCGCTAAAATGATCGCGAAAAACGCATTAAGGTGCCATCCAAAATGGTGTATTTCAGTGCCAAACATCGCATTGAATAGATGCGCAAATGGCACTTGGCCTTCTTGGAAACCAACAAGCGTTAGCGCAGCGAAAAGCGCCATAATACCTTGCGCATAGTTAAAGATGCCTGAGGCCTTAAAGATGAGCACAAAGCCAAGCGCGACAAGCGAATACATCACGCCAGCCATCAAACCGTTTAGAAAAACCTCAACCCCATAGTAAAATTCAGCTGACATCGGCTAGCTCCTGATTAAAGCGGGGGCGCGTTAAGACAAATAATGCACATAATGATTTTTTATGCTGAGCGGGACTAATCATGCGACACTCCTAAATAAGCATCGATTACATCTTGGTTATTGCGTACCTCAGTTGGTGTGCCATCGCCAATTTTACGGCCATAATCCATCACCACAACCCGATCGGCTAAATCCATCACCACCCCCATATCATGTTCAATCAGCGCGATAGTGGTGCCGAACTCGTCATTCACATCAAGAATGAAGCGGGACATATCTTCTTTTTCTTCCACATTCATCCCTGCCATCGGCTCATCAAGCAGTAATAGTGAGGGTTGTGCTGCAAGCGCGCGGCCTAATTCCACTCTCTTTTGAAGCCCATAGGGCAGGCGCCCAACAGGGGTTTTGCGGATAGATTGAATTTCAAGGAAATCGATTATTTTTTCAACATAAGCGCGGTTTTCAACTTCCTCTCGCTCAGCAGCGCCCCACCATAAGGTTTGCGCCAGCATCCCCTTTTTCATATGGGTTAGCCGCCCTGTCATAATATTATCCAGCGTGCTCATACCCTTAAATAAGGCAATATTCTGAAAGGTTCTGGCAATGCCAAGATGGGCGATTTCATAAGGTTTCATCGGTTTGCGAACCTCGCCCTTATACAAAATCTCTCCCTCTTGAGGGTGATAGAAGCCATTAATGACATTTAGCATAGACGATTTGCCAGCGCCGTTAGGCCCGATAATTGCCCTAATCTCCCCTTCGCGGATATCAAAAGAAATATTTGAAATAGCAACCACACCACCAAATTTCAGGGTGATATTGCGCATTTCCATCACCGGTGGGCCAATTTTCCTGCCATCTGCGGTGAAATAGCTGTCTTGATTTTCGATATCTTTAGCAGAAGCGGTCATGCTGCTTTCCTCTTCGTCTTTGCGGGGACGGTAACTGCATCACAAATCCGAAGTGTTGCTGAAATAGAGCCTTTGCTACCATCTTCATAGGTTACTTCAGTTTTGGTGAAGATTTCCGTATCACCAGCATAAAGTGCTGAGATTAAATCGCTAAATTTATCTTCAATAATGCGTCGCCGCACTTTGCGGGTGCGAGTTAGCTCGCCATCATCAGCGTCCAATTCTTTATGTAAAATGATGAAACGGTGTATTTGGCATCCAGAGAGCATATCATCTTCTGCAATGGTCGTGTTGACCTCATCAATATGTGATTTGATCATCTGATAGACGTCATCATTGCCAGCAAGCTCTTGATATGAGGAATAGGCGATATTATTTCGTTCCGCCCAATTGCCGACAGCCTGCAAGTCAATATTGATAAAGGCTGTGCAGGTATCTCGGTTGTTCCCAAACACCACAGCTTCTAAAATGTTAGGATAGAATTTCAGCTTATTTTCCACATATTTAGGGGCAAACAAACCGCCATCTTTCATTTTGCCAACATCTTTGGCGCGGTCAATGATGCGCAGATGTCCGCTTTCTTCTTCAATGAAACCTGCATCCCCTGTTGCAACCCAGCCTTCTTCATCTTTTGTATCGGCTGTGCTTTCAGGGTTTTTGTAATATTCAACAAAAACCCCAGGGGAGCGGTAAAATACCTCACCACTATCAGCTATTTTCAGCTCAACCCCAGGTGAGGGCACACCAACCGTATCCGAACGCACTTCACCATCAGGTTGCTGGGTGATGAAAACACTTGCTTCTGTTTGGCCGTAAAGCTGTTTGAGGTTAATTCCTAATGAGCGGTAAAAGTCAAAAATTTCAGGACCAATCGCTTCACCAGCCGTATATCCGATGCGCACATTACTCATGCCAATGGAATTCTTTAACGGTGCGTAAATCAACACCTCACCAAGCATATATTTAAACCTATCCAGCGCGCCAACAGGCTCTTTGCTATCTAAGATTTTGCCGCCAACTGAACGCGCATGCGCCATGAAAGTGTCAAATAGTTTCTTCTTGAAAGCGCCTGTATCTTCCATCCTGATCATTACATTTGTCAGCATGGCCTCAAAATAGCGCGGCGGGGCAAAGAAATAGCTTGGACCAATCTCTTTTAGATCATGCTGCATCGTATCTGGATTTTCAGGACAGCACACACAGAACCCTGTCCATAAGGCTTGCCCGATAGAAAAAATAAAATCACCAACCCATGCCATAGGTAGATAAGCAAGCACAGAATCATCTACAGTTAGATTATCAAATTCACTCGATTTCTGTGCGGTGATGATAATGTTATTATTGGATAGTACAACACCTTTCGGTCTGCCAGTTGTCCCAGAAGTATATAGCATTGCACAGACTGTATCGCCATTTTGCGTCTCAAGCCTTGTGTTCAGCTCTGCCATTAATTGGTCTGCGTTTTCATGGCCTTTTGCCTGAATCTCGCGATAATTGTGCAGATTAGCTTTGTCATATTTGCGCATGCCGCGCGGGTCGAGATAAATCAACCCCTCAAGCTTCACTAACTTTTCTTGAATTTCAAGAACCTTATCCACCTGTTCTTGGTTTTCGGTAAATACAAAACGTGCTTGGCAATGTTCCAGCACATACGCCACTTCTTCAGCAACAGCATCTTGATAAAGCGGGACAGGGATACCGCCAGCACCTTGAACGGCAATCATTGCCCAATAAAAATAAGGTCTATTTCGGCCAAGTATCGCAACATGCTCACCAGGCTTTAATCCAAGTGCGATAAGCCCACAAGCAAGTTTATCCATTTCCTGGATAGCTTCACGCCAATTCCAGCTTTGCCAAATGCCATATTCTTTTTCGCGATAAGCTGGCCTATCGCCATAGATATCAGCATTGCGCCTTGCAAGCGCATATAATGTATCTGCACTTGTTGCCACGAGCAACCTCCCCTTATTTTTCCATCACCTTATCGTTTTTAATTTTTGGTGATTGGAATTAAATGTTAGCAAGTTGGCAAAACACTGCAAGTTAAAAATATTAACTTTTTCATTTTCAAAAATGAGGGTTATTGAGAAATAAAATCTTGTTCTGGATTGAGTTGACGTTGCATAAAAACAACATCGATAAATCGTCCAAATTTGAAGCCAAGATGCGGTGCAGTGCCCACCATCTTAAACCCTGCTTTGGTATGCAGCTTAACCGAACCAAGATTAGCAGCATCACCGATAACAGCAATCATCTGATGATAGCCATCTTCCATACAATGTGTGATCAGCGCATTTAGCAATGCACTGCCGATACCCTTTTGATGGTGAAGATGGTGGACATACACACTATCTTCCACAGTAAGCCGATATCCATACCGGGCTTTATGCGCCCCTGCATATCCATAGCCCACAATCTGTTGTGTCTCGTCTGTTGCAACAAAAATAGGATAATTTGCGTCTAACAGGCTATTCATCCTAGCACGCATCTCATCAGATGATGGCGCCTCAACTTCAAAGCTTGCAGTGCCGTTTAAGACATGAAAGCTATAAATTTCAGTGATGGGTTTGATATCATCGCTGTGATAGGGGCGAATGCTAAACATGGGTAAAAAGTCTGATATTTGGTGCTAGGGTGCCTTAAAATCAAAAGGTGACGCATCAAGCCATGCCCTGTCAAGCTTGCGCAAGGCCTTCTCGTCAAAATCAATATCTGATTCCCAATAGCGGCCATTTTCAACGAAATAACCAAGTGCGTCTTCCTTTGCCAATATCACATCCATTTTGGCTCTGTCTGGCGGGGTTTGAGATGCTAACGGCTTATCAAATTGCCCGTCATCTTTCATCCTCGCTCTGTCAAATAACAAGCGTGATGGGCCGTCTGAGAGATTATAGACAGCACATCCTTGTGCGTGCGCCAAACAGTAAAACCGTGCTGATGATGCCTCAAGCGAGGTCAGGGTGATATCTTTGCGCAACGGGTCTGGGCTGCCAGTGCCATAGAAATGGGTTGGCTTATCTTTGGGGTAATGCATGTCACACCCAATGAAAAACATCTGTTTAGGATGTAATGTACCAAGTGCCCAATAGGCTGTAGTATAGGCCATTGTTCCGCCAGCATAAACAAATCCGCCATACCTATTTTGTACCGGCACAAAATGGGTCTCATCAATCAAGTGTTGCCCCTTTTTAAGGTGCGGCGGCATTTTTTCTGGCGGGAAATCATCTGGATAAATATGGAAATCCCAATCGGGACGAACCTGCCACGCATTATTGATACAAATAATTGCATCAAAGCTATTTTTAGGCCAAGATTTAGCGCTAATCGCATTTGGGCCAGACCCAATAATCAGAATTGTATCAAACATAACCGGAACATGATTTAAGCAATCTAATGATATATTAATTGTGTATAATTAAGTATCATACTATACGATGAAATTTGTGAAATGAGATTAGTCCACAGGGAAAGAAAAATGGATATTGCATTGCTAGATGGCGGCTTAGGACAGGAAATTAATAGCCGGTCTTCTGCGGCAAAATCCCACCCGATTTGGTCTGTTAAGGTGATGCATGAAGAACCACATATTGTGGTGGATGTGCATGAAGCTTTTATACGGGCAGGGGCAAAAACCCTGACGCTCAATAATTACACCGCTACAACGACTAGATTAACCCGTCATAATATGATGGAGGTGTATGAAACAACCCATCAGATAGCGATTGAATTAATGCAACAAGCTGTTCAACGTTCGGAAATACCAAGAGAGACAATTACAATAGCAGGATGCTTACCGCCGATAGCAGGGAGTTATGATGCGTCTGTAGCGCTTGATTATACCGCTTCTTATGATGAATATTGTCGCCTGATTGATATGCAGATGAAGGGCGTTGATTTATTTCTTGTTGAAACCATGTCGAACATTACTGAAACAATAGCAGCTGTGGATGCCCTCGCATCGCATGGCCAATTGGCATATATTGGCCTCAGTTTAAAAGAGGATGATTTAGGCTCAGACAGCCAGCCTAAATTACGTTCAGGCGAATATCTCAGCGACGCTATTGAGAAATTACAGGATAAAAAGGTGGAAGCTGTGATGATTAATTGCTGTTTCCCTGAAGCAGTGACCCACGCTGTGCCCTTGCTATCGCAATCAGGGATGAGATGGGGTGGATATGCAAATGGCTTTACCTCGATTAATGCACTTATTCCTGGCACAACAGTGGATAATCTAAGTGCACGCACCGATTTGCCGCCAGCGAATTATACAAAACATGTCATGGGCTGGGTAGATGCAGGCGCACAAATTGTTGGAGGGTGTTGCGAGATTGGCCCAGAGCATATCGCATTTTTGCATCAAAACCTTATCGATAAAGGATATAATCCTGTAAAATTAAGCTAAGGATTATTTGCCTTATAGATAGCTACGCAGAATTTGTGAGGCTAACCCAAGCAGCGGAAATAGGGTGAGTATTGTGCCGCCAACCCGCAGAAATAAATTACGCGCCATAAAGCTGAAACAGATGCCATGCATTATCCTGCCAATCGTAAAAGACAATGCGATAGCATTTAAGGCCATTGGGTTTGCGCCTAACATTTCAGCAAGAAAAAGCAGTATCAGAAAATAAGGCGTATATTCTGTGAAATTTCCATGCGCGCGGATGGCACGTTCTAAACTGTCATCCCTAGCATGTTTAAATGCAAAAGCTGAAAAGACAGGGTTCCCTCTTAGGGCGATGACACGGACAGAAAGAATAACCAGCCACACTGCTAGAAATGCTGCATAAAGTGGGGTGAAAATCATCTTAGGTTTCCTGATGTTTTTTAAAATCGGTCTCTTATAACCAAAACAGCGCCCACAATAAAGTGGCCGCTGTGTCAGTAACGTAGGATCAGACAATCTTACAACTGCCTGTGATGGTTTAGCTTATAAAAGCTGTAGGCTAACTGCAGATGATTTGCCGTTTTTACCTGTTTCTAGCTCATAAGATACCTTTTGGCCTTCATTTAGGCTGTCGATACCAGCAGCTTGAACTGCGCTAATGTGTACAAACACATCATTTGTTTTTTCTTCAGGCTCAATAAAACCATATCCTTTAGTGGCATTAAACCACTTAACTGTTCCCACACTCATATCATTTCCTTTTGAATTGGGGTTAGGAAAGCGCCTCAATTCATTTAGAAAATCGTGCTTACCAGCTTGCAACTTTACAAACTAGTTAGTGTCTGACCTTTTTTAGCCCTTCTGTCCAGTGTTTTCTCAGAAATTAGGCTAAACATCTTTTGTTTTGCATGAAGGTGAAGCATTTTTGCCCTATTTTAGGGTTTTTCAGCATTCCTAACGCACCGCTTACAGTTTCTATGCGGCAGGTGTAAGGCTTTGTACCGTAATTGCCAAAATAATGTAACGCCCCGTTTTTGCAATGCTTACAAATATCAGAAATCGAAATAGGGGTTCTTTCAGCATACCGGCAACAACGGTGATCGGATCACCAATAAAAGGCACCCAAGACAGCAATAAAGAATAACGTCCACATTTTGCATAAAATTTTTCTGCGCGTTCAAGCTGGCTTGTAGACGCTGGAAACCATTTTGCATGTTGAAACCGCATTGCGGTTTTCCCAAGCGCCCAATTCACTACAGACCCTAATATATTGCCAAGGCTGGCAACCACTACAAGCGCGATGACCGCATCAGGGGTGGTCGCAATAAAATAGCTTAAAACAGCCTCAGATTGTGCTGGCAGAATGGTGGCAGCAATGAAAGCACTTAGAAATAAAGAGATGAACATAGCTAGGCTAATTTTCAGGTCACACTAGGATTTATCTAAACGGTCTGAAAATGCAAGCAGGACAACAGACAAAGAAAGCACAAGATGAATGGCAATTTGCGCATATAGCCCTTCAAAATTCTGATCTGCTTTTGAGCCAAGGCTCAGAAAGCTTGATAACAGCCCAATGGCTGAAATAATGATCATACTACCGAGAAGTTTTAATTTCGCTTTTGCAAGGGTTAGCCCATCTAATGCATCTAGCCCAGATACTTTTTCAGATGATGTGTTTAACCTTGATACAAAGGAATCATACGCAGATAAAGCGATAAGCAATAAGATATTTGCCAACAAGGCAAGGTCGATAATGCCGAACAGCCCTATCAATACATCTTTGCTCGAAAGGCTGCCAAGATGGGTGAATAAAAATAAGGTTTGCTCACCTGCTTGAAGCATAAGAAGCACGATGCCAAGCAATAAAATAAGCGCAAAGGGCAGAATAAGGTAACGTGCGGCAAGCATTAATCTATTCATCATCGCGCCCTAAAATCTCGTTTGCTGTGAAATCATCTTGAAAGGGAATTTGGTCTATACATAGTTTGATTTAAAGGTGCTGGCAATAGGGGTGGACTAATCCCCCCATGCTGATATGCTCAAGGTTAGATTTAAACGCGCCAGATATGGGGTAAACTAGCTTTCAAGCTATGCGCTAAAAAAGAGCCAGCGCTGTTTCCTGCAGCATTATCATGATGAATTTATTGCTCAACCAAACCTTCCCAATTCCCCTTCATGTGATTGCTGCAATGGTTGCGATTATTCTTGGCGGAATACAGCTTAGCTTGAAGAAGGGCGGGGTAGTGCATAAAACCATTGGCCATATTTGGGTGGGGCTCATGCTAGCGGTATCTTTTTCATCATTTTTTATTCATGAAATTAGGCTATGGGGCATCTATAGCCCTATCCATCTGCTAAGCCTATGGACGATAATTGCATGTTTTTTGGCGATTTATTTTGTCCGCATTGGCAGCGTTAAAACCCATAAAATAATGATGATATCGATGTATTTTTTAGCTCTGATTTTAACAGGACTTTTCACCCTGTGGCCAGGGCGTGTGATGCACCAGATAGTCTTTGGATGATTGTTATTTTAACCGATAGGCAGAATGACAAGATGTACAGCTCGCAGCCAGATTTTTGAAGCTATCCATTATCGCAGCTTTATCTTGGCTTTTTGCACCCTCAACAAGCGTTTGGCTGGCAAGAACAAATTGCTTGGATTTGGCTTCGAAATTAGCGAAATTCTCCCAGATTAGCGGGGAAGCTTCGCTTGGCGGCTGCAGGCTTCCTTGCGGGAAAAGTTTAGGCATTTCATCTCCCCAATCAGCAAGCCAGTTTCCCAACGCTTCAACTTCAGCAAAATCACCACTTTTGACAGCTTTCGGGATGGCTTTTAGCTTTTTCTGGCTCATTTTAAAGCCGTCCATTCGCTCTTTTACAATGCCTGTTGCGCCCTGATGGGCTGAGGTTTGCTCAATACAAAAAAGGCTGGTTATCGCAAATAACGATACGCCCAAAAACAATGATATTCTCATTTTAGTGACAGGCCTTTCCTAATGCTTTTAAACGCCAGTAATTATAAGGTAGGGGTGTGATAAAACCTGCACATAACATAATAGGAACAACCCACCATGTTAAAATAGCCCCGCCTGTTAAAAGCACATCTGTAATATTCATTGCAGCTTCCATCGAAATCATCGATATCAGGGCCATCCCAATCGCTGTTTTAAAGCCAGCTTTCAGCCCCATTTGACGCCATAATATAACCGTCTCAAGCATGATAGAGGTCATCAAACCATTGAAAATCGCCAAAGACATAATCGCATAAACTGGCCAGTCAATTCCTGTGACCTGAAAATATGCAATCGTTCCTAAATCGCCAATCGAACACCCAATTAAACACCACATGGTATTATAAGAAGAACGCCTCCATGTGTGTTTGCACTGCCAATTTATATGTAATGGTGCTGTTAGCGTAGACATCTTGCTCTCCTTTGAAGAACAAGGTAAACTCTCCACTAACAGGAAAGTAAAGCGAAAAATGAAAATTAGTAAAGCAGCAGCATTATCTGGCTTAAACGTTAAAACAGTGCGTTATTACGCAGATATTGGATTGGTGGTGCCGCAAGTGGACAGCCAAACGGGGTATCGTGACTATTCTGCGGAAGATGTTTCACTATTGCATTTTGTGGGTAAGGCGAGGCGGTTCGACTTTTCCATTCAGGAATGCCGAGAGTTATTGTCGCTTTATCAGGACAAAACACGCTCTAGCAAAGAGGTAAAAGCACTGACCTTAGAAAAGATTGAAGAGATTGATGTCAAGCTAGAAGAGCTAAAGACCTTGAGAAATCATCTCTCAGCCTTGGCAGAATGTTGCAATGGTGACGAGCTGCCAGATTGTCCTATTTTAGATGCGCTCTCAAACTAATCTCAGCTTCACCTTTAGCCTCAGTTGACAGGCTGTAAATAGGATTTACACTAGGGTTGGGTATGATGGGATAGATAAAGTTACAGGCGAGTTAAATATGTATGTGCGGGTTGCCGAAATCGTTGGTAGTTCTGAAATTCAATTCAAAATGATTATGGCTTTCGTTGAAAAAGAGCTACTTCCTAAAAATATCGAAGCAGGCCAGCTAAGTGGTGAGGTTTTTAAAATTTCTGAAACTTCTTGTTTTGTGGTATCTCGCTTCAATAGCAAAGCTGAAGCTGACAAGATTATGGGCATTATGAAGTCAGCATTGCAAGATATCAAAGGCAATAATCGGATTAGACTTATTGAAGGTGAACGCATCCTGCATATGACGCAGGAATAAGTTAATTCCATCCCCTTTATGAATGCCCCCATTAAAGTGGGTGAAAATGCCTAAAAGATAAACCTTCTTAACCAGCTCTATCTTGTGCATTTGACAGCACCTGTTTTTTAATTCAGCATTGTGTAATATACTGCTTGGCTTGCCAGCAGAATAAAAGCTTGCCTTGCAGTCCAGTTATGGGAGCGGGGAAGCTTTGAGAAAAAATCAAAAAAGCACATTAACAAAATAAGCTTCACTTCTTCCAATTTTTACAGGGGAAGAAGAATGGTCGAGAATTTTGGCGGGATATTAAATCTCATTATTTTTATTGCATTAACCGTTGGTTGGGCGATGTATGGTTTTCAAATGTCGTTGGGGATAAAGGCCTTTTATGACAAGTTCAACATTAGCCATACAGGCGTTATTATAGGCGGCTTTGTTGGCTCATTCGCGTGTGCTGCGGTTGTGATGCATCTGCTTATTTTATTCAGAGGGGCAGAGGGCGCATGGTATCTATTTGTGTATTTTGTTATTCAAGCGGCGATTGCAGCATTTTTAAGTGCGCGTACCGTACAAGCCAAAGTCGCTATTGAGGAGGGGGTGATCTATACAGCTGAGCCCATTATCGCACCAATCGTATTTGGCGCTGGATATGGTTTCTTGCTCTATAATATGCAAGATATTTTATATATGTAAAACCTTAGCTAGGCAGGCCATTTTATCAGATTGGCTTGCCTTTTTTTAATGTGAGAAAAAAGGGAGTAAGAAAATGGCTAAAGGATATTTAGTGGCCAATATTAGGGTAACAGACCAAGAAAAATTTCAGGCCTTTTCAGGTATGGCAGGCCCTGTTATCAAAAAATTCGGCGGTGTCGTGCTTGCAAGAGGGCCTGGCGCAGACAGACATGAAGGCAGTCTTGAAGGCACCGTGATGATGATTGAGTTTGAAAGCAAAGAAATTGCTGAAAAATTCTATTTTAGTGATGAATATCAAGAAGCAAAAGCGGTGCGTGATGCATGCGCTGAAACTGATTTGATGATTATCGAAGGCGCAGACGGCTAATACGCCTAACTACTCGGTAAAGACAAACAGAGATAATGCTTCACATCTTTGCTGCAGCTTACATGAGCGCTGTATCACGGATGTGAAGCTGCCGCCCCTAGAATAGGCGCAAGGCCGATTGCCAATCCTAAGAATTTCATCTTTTCCCCCAGTTCCTCATTTAGCCTAGCTTAATGAGACGGTGCGGCCAAAAGACTGCAGGCTGACAGGCTGTTTTGAGCGGCAAAGCGGAGATAAATAAGGTGTTAATTTTATTTTGACAGAAAAGATTAATTCCTATCATCGTTGAATGATAGATAAAATGGGCATGTGTGAACATAGATAAAATGGGGATTTAGCATGGCACAAAATGCGGTATTCCAGCCTCTTACGGCAACATTAGGTGCAGAAGCAAACGGCATTGATCTGATTGATTTTATCCAAGAAAATGACGATAGCAAAGCAGGGATGTTGCGTGATGCGCTGACCCGCCACAAGGTTTTAATTTTCCGCAGCCAACATCCCAGCCCAGATATGCATATTGCGGCAGGGAAAAAATTAGGCGCGCTGGCACCAAAACACCCGCTTTATCCAAAAGTGGAGGGGTATGAAGATATTATCCGGATTGTGAATGATGATGATAATCCGCCTGAAAATGAAGTGTGGCATGCAGATGTGACCTTTGATGCAAACCCATCTTTTGCCGCTGTTTTGCATGGGGTAGAAATTCCTGAGGTAGGCGGGGATACGTTATTTGCAGATATGGGGGCGATTGTGCGGGATTTATCCCCGTCTTTTAAGCGCTTTTTGCGCGGGCTAACCGCATTTCATTCGCTTGAGCAAGGTTTTAAATTTGTGCATGACAGACAAGCCGATGCACGTTCATCTGCATTAGCAAATACCGAAAAACAGGCTTTTTCAGCAACCCACCCCGTCTTAAGGCCGCATCCGATAACAGGTGAAGAAATTTTATATGTGAATGCAAGCTTCACTGAATATATCCATGAATTAGCGCCTGCAGAATCTCAACATTTGTTAGATTATTTATTTGGTTTGGTGAAAAATCCGCGCTACCAACTTCGGGTGAAATGGCAAAAAGGAACGGTGCTGATGTGGGATAATTGGGCAACCCAGCATTTTGCTTGTGGTGACCATTATCCGCGCCACCGCGAGGTTCAGCGCGTCACCGTACAACACCCCTCTTTATCCCCTATTGTATCATAGCCTCTATTGTATCATAACATTGCAAATACTGCGTTTATGTTTTAAACCTGCGAAGGCGTGCCCACAATTCTGGTGAGACTGGAAATGAGCTATATCATGTCGCCTTGGCTTCGGATGTTAGTCCGAAAATTTCCAGGTATCCGAAAAACGATTGCCAGCTTTAATGCTGTTCAAACCGCTGATGCTTGCACGCTAGAAGGCATAGATTTTCATTTCGATGAAAACTTCATGGATAGAAAAAGACTGGTCGCAATAGCCGCCGGTGCGATTGAAAATGAAGAAGTGCTTGTCGCCAATGCCACCTTAAATACAGATGATGTGGTGATAGAATTTGGCTGTGGTCTTGGGATTGCAGCTGCGCGTGTGCATAAAGCGATAACGCCTAAAAAACACATATGTTTTGAAGCTAATCCTTTATTAGCAACCTACGCAGAAAAACTATTTGCGCAAAATAATTTAAACATAGAACTAATCATGAGTGCGTTGGGAAATGGCGATACGCTGCCTTTCTTTGCGATGGATGATTATATCCTCAGCTCTTTCCAGAAGCCAAAAGACAGAGACGATTACCGCCAAATAGATGTGCCCACAATCAGCTGTGAGGCGGTGATAAACCAGCATAATCCAACAGCCATATTCTGTGATGTAGAGGGTGCTGAATTAGCGTATTTAGATGCATCTGATTTTGGGGATGTCCGAACCATCGTTGTTGAGTTGCATCCCAAAATATATGGCAATGAAGGGGTAGCGGCGTTTCACAAACGTATGGCAGACCACGGATTTCAGCAAAAGCTAATGATGAGCGATACTTATTGCTATATCAGATAAATATTAGAAAAATCTAATAAATACAGTTCCTTTGTTTTTTAACACTATCAGCAATTGAGGTAGATTGCGCTAAAAAGCTGAGGCAGGATAAATCTGCCTCAGCTTAAATTCAATGTGTTACTTATGAATTTCATACAAAGCAACAGTTCCTGTCATTTCATATGCTACAGCCAGTAATGGTTTACCCGTTGGGCTGTCATTTGCAGCAATGAATTCAAGTCCCTCTGGTGAATTATGTGTCTCAGAAGGCATCATATATCCAACCATGTGTGGGTCTGAAGGCAAGGTGATGTCATACGCAAAGATTGCGTTGTTTCTTTCCATACCAATGAAGGCATATGTTCTGCCATCAATCTTTCCTAACGCCAGAGCTTCAGGTTCAGGGCCTTTATCATCAGAGCGGTCGTCAAATTCAGACTTGCCGCCATTAGCATTAAATACTTCAGGTGATCTGCTTGCGATGATATGTTCAAACGCATTGCCGCTATCAAAAACTAAGGTGCCGTCTGCGCCCCAAATTGAAAATGACCGTCCGCCATATGCGTAAATCATATCATGGTCTCCATCACCATCAGTATCACCCATGGTAGTGGTGGTTTTTAGACGACCAAGATTTTCTGGCTTTTGAAGTGTTTCTGCATTTGGGAACATTGTTTTATCAAGCGTTAGCTTCGCAACACGCGTTTCCTCAGAAAATCCGTCATAGTCTTTTGCATCACCTTCATTAGCTGTTACAAGATAGGTTGCGCCTTTCACATCATAGGTGGCGATTGCATCAGGTTGATACATCATCAGGACTGGCCAGCGCTTCATATTGATAGCATTGTCCTTGTTTGACATATCATGGCTTGTGCGTGACACATTTTTAACACCTAAACCCACAACAGCTGCAACCTTAGCATTTGCAATATCGATAACAGCTACAGCGTTATTTTCCTGCAATGTCACATATGCAGTCTTTCCGCTTGCATCAAAAGCAACATATTCAGGCTCTGCATCAGCAGAAAAGCTCGCGCCGGGTTTGACTATTCTGCCGCCAGCAGGGGTGGTAATCCCCTCCAAGCTAATTTGCGAGACCACCGCATTGCTGGTTCCAGATTTCAAATCAATCAGCGTGAAACTACCTTCAGGGTCTACACTATAATCGTCTGACGGCTCACCCTCATTTGCGGTTAAAAGATAACGACCATCTGGGGAAAACGCTACATTGTCTGGTAGCGCTCCTGTTGGAAAGGTTGCGATTTCGGCCCCATTTACATCAAACAATTTTACCATACCTGCAGCATCAGCAGCCTCAGCTTTGATAGAGGCAGCTACCATAGACCCATGGACTGCAACTGCTGTAACATCTCCGCCAGATAGGTCTAGCGCATCCATTTTTGTGATGTTAGAGGGCGATTGAATAGACAGCCTTTCGATCGTGCCTGTTTCAGATGCTGTTACCATCAAGCTTTTGGATTCAGCGTGGTAACGTAACATTTCTGCATAACCCTCGCCGTTTCCAATTTGAAAATTTCCAATCTCTTTCATTTCCATAGCATTCGCTGAATAAGCTGTGAAAATAGAGAGGCTCGTTGCAATGACTGCACCTTTAAAATTTTTATGTATGATCATGATTCACTCCAGATGTTGGAGTTTTAGCGTCTGTTTGAAACATTACGGTTAGATTTCAGTTTTATGAATTCTTTTGAAAGATACATACACAATCTCAGCAAAAATATATGTAAACGAAATGTAATAAAAGGATGAGATTCTCAAGGTTGTAAGTTGAAATAGGAAGCATGATGCACAGCACTCTGATTTGCACTCCGAACGCTACCCCAAAATGCACAAAAAAATGGAACCACCGCAAATGCGGAATGACAAAACACAAAAAAGCTAAGAAAGAAAGGAGGCTCGTAAACCAAGCACTTAGGGCAATCAAATCTGAATCCACTGAGATAAGCTCACAAATATGCGAAGCACATATTGAAAAAGTAAAGCAAACAAACATTAATCAGCCAACAAAGCGCAATGGAAGTGCGAAAACAATGAGAAATCGACATCCAAAGCGAGAGACCAAAAAAGTGCCATCAGGCCATTCCGGATGGAAAACGACACATGGTGTTGTGCTACACTGAAGCAAGGGTGTGAGCTTAGTGCCCCTATCTTTATGATGGTCTTTATGATGGCTACGTCAAGCCATTATAATCCATAGCTTTTCAGGGGTTGTGGTTTTTTCGAGGAAGCGAAGGATTGCGACGATGTGTATGGGATGTGCTGAACAAGTGATGATGAACAGTGACGGAAAAATGCCAGATACAACAGAAACCATCTTTTATCTTGGTGTGTTTGCGGTTTGGGTACTTCTTCTAACGCATTTAAGGAAAATGTTGCCTGCTAAATCAGAAAGCTAAGGTCAACTAACATTTCTGCTGACCTCGTAATCCTGCCTATCTGGTTTATAATTTTTGATGTGATTAAATGCTGAAAGCGTGCCGAAAAGCTTCAAGTGCGCTTTCTTCATCTGAAGATGCAAAAGCTTCTAGGCCAACAGGGCCGCGATACCCCATCGCGTATAATGCCTGTGCTACATTCTGATAATTCATCTCACCTGTGCCAGGCTCGCACCGTCCTGGATTATCTGCAACTTGCACTTCACCAATATAATCAAAGCATTTTTTGCACCACCGTATCACATCGCCTTCGCCGATTTGGGTGTGATACAAATCAAGATTGATGCGAAGGTGTGGTCTGTTCACAGCAGATACGAGTTTTAAGACATCCGCTGTCGAATTGAAGGGGCAGCCAGGATG
This sequence comes from Puniceispirillaceae bacterium (SeqCode), assembly GCA_965660095.1. Classification (GTDB taxonomy): domain Bacteria; phylum Pseudomonadota; class Alphaproteobacteria; order Puniceispirillales; family Puniceispirillaceae; genus WTJO01. The sequence goes on along the minus strand of CBFHYP010000002.1, from coordinate 32,530 downwards.
GTCTAACAGATTGAGGTTCTCAAGCGTAAACACAACCGCCTCTTTTTCTGCCACATCACATACTCGGTTTAGCGTATCTTCGGCTTTTGTCCACATCGTGTCGGTGACGATAGCGGCTTTCTTTTTTGGGATGCCGCCATCTCCAAGGCCAGTGCCATGCAAATTCAGGCGTTGAACACCTAATGTCTTGCCGACGATAATCGTGTCTTTGATGGACTGTATGAGCTGATTAGCCCCGTCATCATCTGCGAGTGCGCCCTCAAGATAGCCATTCATGATGGTAAAGGTGGCGCCAGTTTTTTGCAGTTTTTGGATATCATGGTCTGGCCAATTCCATAATCCAACCCCAAAGCCCATTTCTTTCAGTCTAGATGCGCGCCAGTCAATAGGTTTATCTGGCCAAAGCATTTCTGCACATGCCGCTAATTCAAAAGAAAAACGCATAAAACCATTCCAGTAATTAAGGTCGTAAATTCACAAAATGAGGAAGTAAGTTGCATCAAAATTTAAGCTATTTCAATTCTTTTGATGCATTCAGTCTTTTTATCTGCATAGGTACTAAAATGGTCTACCATTACGCCGATTGAAACAACAACAATGCTTCAATTACATGTGTTAACCTGTGGTATGTAGGGGAAAAATGGTGCTGGTGGAGAGACTCGAACTCCCAACCGCCCGATTACAAATCGGGTGCTCTACCAATTGAGCCACACCAGCACATGATGCAGTGGATACATCACACGCATCTTGCTGTCAAGCCTGTTTCAAAGATGAAAAATAGCTTTTTTAATCCCCCTGTTTTGAGCGCGTTGCATAAAGCGCAATCGCCGCCGCAACAGACACATTTAGCGATTCGGCATCAGGATGCATGGAAATCGAAACAAGCTTATCACAGGCTTGCATGGTCAACCGGCGCATCCCGCCCGCTTCAGCGCCCATCACCAAAGCAAGATGCGATACCCCGCCCAATCCCTCAAGACTATCCTGCCCCAAAGCATCCAGCCCGGCGATTAAAAACCCTGCATCTTTCAGCGCATCTAGCGCCCGCGCAAGGTTTATCTCCCGCACCAACGGCACCGTCTCTAGCGCACCTGCTGCAGTTTTGGCTAAGGCAGCTGTTTCTAAAGGCGCATGTTTGCGTGTCATCACAATCGCCTTGGCCCCAAATGCCTGCGCACTGCGCATAATCGCCCCAATATTGCGCGGGTCTGTCACCTGATCTAGCACCATAATACGCGCTGACGCATCCTCCGATAGCTCAATCTGGGCTAGAATATCGGATAAAAATACCTCTTCAAGCGGTTCTGTATGAATGGCTAACCCCTGATGCACAGGCTCTGATGAGGCGCTCGAAGAACATAGCGCGTTAAACTGGTCTCGGTTGAGAATTTCTAGCGCATCGAGCCTCGCATGATGCTGTGCATGAAACAGAGAGGGAGTTGTCTGTTTCAATTCTGCTAATTTAGCGGCCTGCCTGTCAGTTGCAAAAATCGTATGGATTTTTCGCGCCGGATTCCCAAGCGCAGATTGCACCGCATGTTGTCCAAAAATAACCAACCCTTTTTTTGCGTTTTTGAAGGCAGGTGAGGGGGGTGATTTTTGCGTCTCAAAATGCCTTTTTTGTGATTGCTGAACATGAGGCTGGCGACCGCCCTTCGCCGCAGAATTTTGTCTCTCCGACGTGCCTTTAGGGTCAAAAGCCCTGTTTTTTGATTTTTTTTGCCGCATTTTCCAAATCTTTATTGACAAGTGGCGCTCACTTTTCTAATTGGCAGAACCATTGTATTTTCGCAAGCCAAATAAAACAGCTATCGAAATACAAAATCCCATGGTGGGGTGGCCGAGTGGTTAAAGGCAGCAGACTGTAAATCTGCCCGCGTATGCGTACGTAGGTTCGAATCCTACCCCCACCACCATTATTTAATAACGGCTATTGGCGAAAAGCGAAGAGCAGCCAAAATACAATCAGGAGAGGCGTGATGTCTAAGGAGAAGTTTGATCGTTCGAAGCCCCATGTGAATATTGGCACGATTGGTCACGTTGACCATGGAAAGACGACATTGACAGCAGCGATTACGAAGGTGATGGCGGAAGCTGGTGGTGCTGAGTTTCAGGCATATGATCAGATTGACAAGGCCCCAGAGGAGCGTGCGCGCGGGATTACGATTTCCACAGCCCATGTTGAGTATGAGACAGAGGGTCGTCACTATGCTCACGTTGACTGTCCTGGTCACGCTGACTATGTGAAGAACATGATTACGGGTGCGGCGCAGATGGATGGAGCGATTTTGGTTGTGTCTGCAGCAGATGGTCCAATGCCGCAAACCCGTGAGCATATTTTGCTAGCGCGTCAGGTTGGTGTACCAGCATTATGTGTGTTCATGAACAAGGTTGACCAGGTTGATGATGAAGAGCTACTTGAGCTTGTTGAGATGGAGATACGCGAGCTACTATCGTCATATGATTTCCCTGGTGATGATATTCCGATTGTGAAAGGCTCAGCGCTAGCAGCTTTAGAAGATAGCGATACGACAATTGGCCGTGATGCGATTCAAGCGTTGATGGCAGAGGTTGATGCGTATATTCCGCAGCCGGATCGTCCGAAGGATCAGCCATTTTTGATGCCGATTGAAGATGTATTTTCTATTTCAGGTCGTGGTACAGTTGTAACAGGCCGTATTGAGCGCGGTATTGTGAATGTGGGTGAAGAGATTGAGATTATCGGTCTGAAGGAAACCACTAAGACCACCTGTACAGGTGTTGAGATGTTCCGCAAGTTGCTTGACCAGGGTGAAGCAGGGGATAATGTTGGTGTGTTATTGCGTGGTACGAAGCGTGAAGATGTTGAGCGCGGTCAGGTATTGGCAAAGCCAGGTTCGATTACTCCGCACACAAAGTTCAAGTGTGAGGCGTATGTGTTAACCAAGGATGAGGGTGGTCGTCACACCCCATTTTTCTCAAACTATCGTCCACAATTTTATTTCCGTACGACTGATGTCACTGGTTCTGTTGAGCTTCCAGAAGGTACAGAGATGGTGATGCCAGGGGATAATATTGCGATGGTTGTGACATTGATTGCACCGATTGCGATGGATGAAGGTTTACGTTTTGCTATCCGCGAAGGCGGCAGAACAGTAGGCGCAGGCGTCGTCGCTTCTATCGTTGAGTAAGTAATATTACAGATAAGTGATAGCGGCTGATATAAAGGCCCTATTCAGATAAATGATAAAACCCGCAACCTTATCAAAAGGCTGCGGGTTTTTTTGCACTGGCCGCTTGCCAAATCCTGCGCAAAGCCCTATTAAGGATGCACCATTATAGGAGTGTAGCTCAATTGGTAGAGCACCGGTCTCCAAAACCGGGGGCTGGGGGTTCGAGCCCCTCCACTCCTGCCATCTTAAAACCCTATCTTGCATCTTACGCAAGGTAGGGTTTTTTTGTCCTTGACGCGCAAGGGCATATAAGGGTGAGATATGCCAGTATATACCCCTTAGATCACAAAGAGGTCAGTATTATGAGCCAAGATTGTAGACGATTTAGTTGGTCAGGTGCGGTTGATGCAGAAATGCAACAATCCTTTACGAAAGACGGGTTTTTAGTCATTGAAGATTTTGTCTCCCCTCAAGAATGTGATGATTTGCTTTCTCGTTCACACACGCTAATTGAGCAATTTGATGTGGCGCAAAATAAGGTGGTTTTCTCTGCTTCTGGTCAATCCCATGCCGCCCATGATTATTTCATGCAATCCGCAGGAAAAATTTCGTTTTTTCTTGAGCAAGGGGCGGTGGATGAAAATGGTGATCTGCGCAAGGAAAAAGCCCGTGCGATAAATAAAATCGGGCATGCGCTGCATGATTTAGACCCTGTCTTCTCAGCTTTTTCTAGAAGTAAGAAGATGGAGATTTTGGCGCGGAATTGCGGCCTTGAAGACCCTCGATTACTGCAATCTATGGTGATTTGTAAACAGCCCCGCATTGGTGCTGAGGTCAACGCGCATCAAGATTCAACCTTTTTATATACCGAGCCGCAATCTTGTATTGGATTATGGGTGGCGCTTGAAGATGCTACCCGCGAAAATGGCTGTATGTGGGCGGCGGCTGGCGGGCATAAATCAAATTTGCGTCAGCGTTTCGTGCACCAAGATAATGCCTCAGATAATGGGATGGTGATGCAAGTATTAGATGATACACCGTTCGATGAATGCACCACCGCCCTAGAAGCGCCGAAAGGGACAGTGGTGGTCTTGCATGGTAGGCTACCGCATTTATCACATGCGAATTTGTCTGAAAAGTCGCGTTATGCATATGCGCTTCATCTCATTGATGGGCAAGCAGCATATGCCTCTGATAACTGGCTTCAACGCCCAGCAGATATGCCGCTTCAAGGGTTTTGAGCCAAAATATATCTAGCTGCGCTTTTGTCTGATGCGCGATAGCTCAGATGCAATCTGCCCTGCTAATTGGGCATTATTCAGCACCAGTGCGATATTGGCATCAAGGGTTCTGTCCTTGGTAATCTGCCGAATATGTTTAAGCAGAAAGGGCGTAACTGCTTTTCCAGATATGGCTTGGCTATGGGCGTGTGCTAGGGCGTCTGCGATAGCGATGTCAATGACGCTTTTTTCGATCTCTGCCTCTGCTGGTATCGGGTTCATAAATAACACCCCGCCGGTCAGCCCAGCCTGCCATTTGAAATCAGCCACAGCAGCACACGCATAAGCGGTGTCAAGACGCTGATGGAGCTGAAGCCCTGATTGTCGTGACCAAAATGCAGGCAATTCATTCACCCCATATCCGATAACAGGCACGCCGTAGGTTTCCAAAGTCTCTAACGTTAAATTTAAATCTAGGATAGCTTTTGGGCCAGCAGATACAACCGCTACATTGGTTGTGCGTAATTCGGTCAAATCAGCAGAAATGTCAAAATTCGTCTCAGCCCCGCGATGCACCCCCCCAATGCCGCCAGTCGCAAAAATAGAAATGCCTGCTTTTTCTGCCAGAAACATGGTTGCGGCAACGGTGGTTGCGCCATGTTGTTTTTTAATACAAACCGTTGGTAAATCGCGCCTGCTTACCTTTTCAACCTGCTGATGAGGGTCGGCAATACGTTCTAATTCAGCATGCGTTAAACCAATCTTCACTTGGCCATCTAAAATGGCGATGGTCGCTGCGACTGCGCCTTGTTCTGCTACGGTTTCTGCAAGCTGTTTTGCGGTTGCGAGATTTTGGGGGTAGGGTAGGCCGTGGCTGATAATGGTGGATTCTAATGCCACAACAGCCCTGCCTTCTGCAAGGGCTTGTTTTACCTCTGGATGATAGTTTAATTCCATGTTGTTTGCTCGCTTGTTTCTTTGGCTAGTAAATGAGGAGTTAAGTCTGGATGCACAGGGCTGTTACACCGCAAGGTGATAGAGGCCAGCACTAGACCAGTTTCAAGCATCTGCTGAAAGCTATATCCCTGCGCATGGCCAAATAATACCCCTGCAAGCAATCCATCGCCTGCACCTGATGTCATGCCGCCCTTGCCACCTAGCTTTAAATGCAAATGTTCAGCCTCGGTGGTAAGGGATGCCCCATTAGCACCATCTGAGATAAGCGCGATTTTAACCCCTAATGCATTTAACCCACGGCCTAGCTGTGCGAGCGATGCATCTGCTGCTTCTTGGGTAAGCGCTACCGCTTCACTGCGATTGCATTTCAGCAGATATAATCTTTCTAAAATGGGGGATAGTTTTGCAACCTTTGCCACAGACACAGCATCTGCAACGATTTGCTTAACGGGTGTATGTCTGGCTAGCGCTAATATCATTTCTTGCGATAAATTAGCGTCAATCACCACCGTATGATAACTGTCTTGATTTGGTATTGCGTTTAGAACAGGTTCAATCTCTAGCTGGGTGACAAGTGCCATTGCATTCAGTGCTGCCACCATTTCACCAGCAGAATCATGGATAGAAATATAGCTATCGGTGGGCGCTTTTTCATCTATTTGGCAATGGGATAAATCAACCCCTATATCGCTAAGATTCTTACACAGTACTACGCCATGATCATCCTGTCCAACTCTGCTAATAAAACAAACGCTTTGATGTAATCGTGCAAGATTTTCAGCGATGTTTCTAGCCACACCGCCATATGCATAACTAATAGTGCCAGGCCATGAATCTGCTGTGCTTAACTGGCTGTGTGTTGCCATGCCATTTAAGTCAAAATTAGCCCCGCCAATGACAAGAAAGTGATGCGCAGAATGTGGAGGTTCTGCGGCGTACTGCTGTTTGGTGTTCGCGTTTTGAGGTGATGTGCCCATCTGATGCGTAAGCTTCTTTCATTTTAGCTAATCTTATCATATCCTATAAAGTGTCTTGCACAAATTTTAAGCCCCCTTTGCAAAAAATGGGACAAAATTGGATGAAAACAAAGAAGATGACAAAATTTGCAACCTCTATCGCAACTGTATGTTTGTCTGGAGATTTAGGCGAAAAGCTAAAGGCGATTAGCCAGGCGGGGTTTTCTGGAATTGAAATTTTTGAACAGGACTTTATCGGCTTTGACATGCGCCCTGAACAAACCCGGCAGATGATAGCTGATTATGGGCTGGAGGTAATGTTATTTCAGCCCTTCAGGGATTTTGAAGGCTTGCCGCAAGGTGAATTGCGTAACCGTGCTTTTTCGCGTGCCAAATATAAGTTTGAGGTGATGAATAAGCTTGGCTGTGATTTAATGTTAATTTGTTCAAGCACGCATCCTCAAGCCGTTGGGGGTATAAACCGTTCGGCTGATGATTTGGCTGCATTAGGTGAGATAGCCAAATCCTTTGGGGTGAGGGTAGGGTATGAAGCGTTGGCATGGGGAAAATTTGTCTCAGACCATCGAGATGCATGGGAAATTGTGCGGCGTGCAGATCATGACAATATCGGCCTTATTCTTGATAGTTACCATTCTTTGGTGCGGGGCATAGATTGCACCAGCATCTATTCTATTCCTGGGGATAAGATATTTTTCCTGCAGCTTGCTGATGCGCCAGCGATTGAGATGGATTACCTCTATCTCTCTCGGCATTTCCGCAATATGCCAGGGGAGGGGGATTTAGATATTAACAGCTTTATGGATGCTGTTTTTGCAACTGGATATGAAGGCCCAATCTCGTTAGAGATTTTCAATGATCAGTTCCGCAGAACAGATACACAAACTGTGGCAGAAGATGGGCATCGCTCATTGATATATTTGAAAGAGTGTATGCTTGCACGAAATAATGCTCAGGCTGAAAATTGCCTTCCGCCAGCAATAGATATAGTTGATATTAGCTATATTGAATGTGATGTATCTGAGGTATATTTGCCATATATCATCCGGTTTTTTGAAACAGTTGGATTTGTCAAAAAAGCCCACCATAAAACAAAAAAAGTCATTCGCTTACAGCAAGATAATATTAATTTCTTGCTGAATTATGATGCAAGCAGGCGCATATCACAAGCATTGTCATCAGAAATGCTTGTGCGTGAAATAGCGCTTCAAACCCCTTCAGCAGAACAGGCTTTAATCAGGGCAGAAGCCCTTGGTGCACGCAAAATGGAATTTAAAGTTTCAGGCGAAGAAGCAAAATTTCCTGCAATTCAAGGGGTGAATGAAAGTGTCATCCGTTTTGTTGATGAAAATATTACGCTTTGGGAAAGTGATTTTGACACCTACCCCGATACCAAGCCGTCTGACAAAAATCTTACCCGTATCGATCATATCGCACAGACTATGGATTACGATGCAATGCTGAGTTGGGCGTTGTTTTACACCACCATTTTTAATATGGAGAAATCCTCATTTGTGGATGTGATTGACCCTGATGGGCTGATCAAAAGCCAAGTTGTTAGCGCGCCAAATAATAGCTTATGCCTAACCTTGAATGCCAGTGATGCAAGCAAAACAAGAGCAACGACATTTTTGAATAAGAATAGTGGCGCGCATGTTCAGCATATTGCATTGCATACAAATGATATTTCTGCCCTCGCTAGTAAGCTCAGAAATGCTGGGTTTAAAACCCTTGTTCAGACACAAAATTATTATGATGATATTCGTGCCAAATTTGGCTTGTCAGATGATTTTTGTGATACGCTTAAGCTTGAAAATATCTTATATGATGAAGATGATAGGGGCAGTTTTTTCCACCTTTATTGTCATCCTGAAGGCACCGATTTATTTTTTGAGATTGTTGAACGCAGGGATGGATATTCTGGATTTGGTGCTGCAAACGCACCCTACCGGCTATCTGCACAAAGACGTCTTAGCCAGTCCTAGGATGTGCATTGCTGTTTGATGCGGCGAAAAACACATGGCAAATTGCGCTGAATGCGATATAAAGCACGCAAGATTGCATAAAACCGTAATGCAACAATGTTAATTGTATTGGCTAGGCCATAAAATCCAAGGTTAAAATTCCATGTCATTTGCATCAAGGCTGACCGCCTATTTATATGGGTCGAGCTATGGCTCTACTCAGCCTCAACTTTCTACCCGTCAGATGAGTATTGATATTCTCTCTGGGCTAACAGTTGCATTAGCACTTGTGCCTGAGGCGGTTGCATTTTCGTTTGTTGCTGGTGTTGAGCCCTTAGTCGGGCTTTATGCCGCCTTTTTTGTGGGTTTGATCACAGCGCTTATTGGCGGCAGACCTGGGATGATTTCAGGGGCTACAGGGGCACTTGCGGTGGTGATGGTATCGCTGGTGTCTGAGCATGGTGTATCTTACCTATTTGCCACTGTGATCTTGATGGGGATATTGCAGATGGTAGCTGGCTTTTTGCGTTGGGGGCGTTTCATTCGAATGGTGCCGCATCCTGTCATGCTAGGATTTGTAAATGGGCTTGCTATTGTGATCGGTCTAGCCCAGCTTGAGCAGTTTAAAACGGTCTCACAAGCTGGCGAAAGCCAATGGATTAGTGGTGTTGAATTATACATCACTTTTGCACTTGTGCTTGGGACGATGGCGTTGATTTGGCTTACCCCTAAATTAACGAAAACTATTCCTGCGCCCCTTGTTGCTATTGGCGTTATCAGCATGATTGTGCTTGGCTTTGATATTGATATTACACGGGTTGGCGATCTTGCAGGTCTTGCGGGTGGTCTGCCTGAATTTTCTATTCCGATGGTGCCGTTTACGCTTGAGACGTTGTGGATTATTCTACCCTACGCCTTGATTTTATCAGCAATTGGTCTGATTGAAAGTCTGCTTACCCTAAATTTAGTTGGCGAAATTACCGAACAGCGCGGCGGTGCTTCACAAGAATGTGTAGCGCAAGGTGCTGCAAATTTGGTCACTGGATTTTTTGGCGGTATGGGCGGCTGTGCGATGATCGGCCAATCGATGATCAATGTAAAATCAGGTGGGCGCACCCGTATTGCCGCTGCGTCTGCTGCGTTGTTCTTACTGGCAATTATCTTGGTTGCCTCCCCCCTTATTGAACTTATTCCAGTAGCTGCACTTGTTGGAGTGATGTTTATGGTGGTGATAGGCACCTTTGCATGGAATTCGATTAAGGCACTATTCCGTGTTCCACTAGCTGATGCGCTGGTGATTATTGTGGTCACTATCGTCACTGTACTAGCAGATTTGGCAATCGCTGTAATTGTTGGGGTGATTATGTCAGCCCTTGTTTATGCATGGAACGCCGCAAAACAAATTCATGCCTCAACCCGCCCATCTGTGCGTGTGGAAGGTGCATTAGTATATGATATTAAGGGGCCATTATTTTTTGGTTCTGTCACTAGCTTCAGAGAACTATTTAAAATTGCAGATGACCCTGAAGTGGTTGTAATTGATTTTGCAAATTCCCGGGTTGTGGATCAATCTGCACTACAAGCCATTGAAGATGTTGCGCAGAAATATGCGGAAGCAGGTAAAATGGTGAAATTGCGCCATTTAAGCCGAAATTGTCATCAATTACTGTCACGCTCTGGCCAACTTGTGATCGATAGCGAAGATGATCCTGAATATGATCTAGCCGTGGATTACCGGGTAAAGCTCGGCGTATTTGGAAGTGCTGAATAATACGAAAAATAGTGAGATTAGTTGGCGCGGACATCATGCTCAAACTGATACATAGGCGGGTAGATATCAGCAGACAGGCTAACGATATCTACAACCCCTAATGCTGCCGATAATCCAGCCCATTCAGATGTGTCCTTAAAGGCGAATAATGCTGTTTTGATCGTGTGTTTGATGCTATCTGGCAGAGATGCTGCGCAGATAAAGGGTAAGCCTGGAAAGCTATCTGTTTGCCCTAAAATATGAAGTCCTTCTGATAATTCAGGATGCGCCTGTAGTGCCATATGAAAGCTAATGCAATCAATTGCCGCAATATCAGCTCTGCCAGTGGCAAGCATCTGTAATGATTTTACATGGCTTCCTGAATATGAAATGGGCAGTGTTAGGTTAGTTTTGTTAAGCAGAAAGGCTTGGGCGAGCACATCCCCTGAGAATGAGCCTTTTTGGTTTATGGCGAGCTTTAGCGGGGGGCTGCTGATGTTCTGGATATCGGTAAGCTGTTCAAGCGCATTGCGGTGTTTTGAGGCGACAAGCACACTGTAATAATAGCCTCGATTTATTAGGGTATTTGCGAGCTCAAAACTTGCAAGATAGTGATAAGGGCAAGGTGTATGATTGGTTTGTGCATGTGCAAGCTCTATGCCGCAAATTTGACCAAGAAAGAGCGCGTTTTTATATTCTTCTGGAATGTTTTCAGCTTGAAGTGCAGCTGTAATATGGCGTTGCAATGCAGCAAATAAGGGCTGTGTGAGGGCATTCTCATACATATCTAGCTTAAAATTCTGCACAATTTTTGGCCTTCTACCCATCTGATTTGTCATCAATTCGTCATATATGTGTAACACGAATTTTATCAAAAATAGCGACTTTGTCACAATATTGAAATGGAGGGAACACTGTTGGACCCAAAAATTGCAGATACTGTGAAGGCGCTTCAAGACGATGTTGATAACGCCTCTGAGCCCCAAAAATCCTCTCGTCCACTCTCAACTTATCGCACCATATTTATCTCTGACACACATTTAGGGACTAGCGGTGCAAAACATGTCGAATTACTCGATTTTTTGAAACATACACGTTCAGATACCTTGTATTTGGTCGGTGATATTATTGATGGCTGGCGCTTGAAACGTAAATGGTATTGGCCACAGCCGCATAATGATGTTGTGCAAAAGCTGCTTCGTAAAGCACGGCATGGCACCAATGTCATCTATATTCCTGGTAACCATGACGAGGCGGTGCGCCAATTTATCGGGATAAGTTTTGGTGATATCGCAATTAAGGATTCAGATATCCACCACACCGCAGATGGCAAAAAATTATGGGTCGTGCATGGCGACTTGTTTGACAATGTCATTCAGCATGCAAGATGGTTAGCTTATTTAGGCGATTTTGCTTATACCACGCTTTTATCCATGAATAGCTGGGTGAATGCGATCAGGCGCTTGCTGAATTTGCCCTATTGGTCTTTTTCACAATATCTAAAACACAAGGTGAAATCAGCTGTATCCTTTATGTCAGCATATGAAACAGCGATAACAACCGAAACCAGACGCAGAAAATGCCAAGGGGTTGTGTGCGGTCACATCCATAAGCCAGCACTAAAACATATGGATGATATTTTATATGCAAATTCAGGGGATTGGGTGGAAAGCATTACCGCACTTGTTGAACATTATGATGGCAGGCTCGAGATTTTATATTGGAGCGAGCAGGGGGTGCTGAAAGCATCGTCTGACGAAATTGCCGAAACGCAAGCAGAATTAATTTCAGGCCAAACAGTATGATTGACCCTCAATCTAAGAAGAATGTTCTTATTGTAACAGATGCGTGGTACCCGCAGGTCAATGGGGTGGTTAGAACCCTGACCCATACACGGGACGAGCTTAGCCAACGTGGCCATCGTGTTACCATGCTTACACCTGAAGGGTATAAAACCATTCCATGCCCGACTTATCCAGAAATCAGGCTTGCTTTATTTCCAGCTAGCCGTGTTGCCCAATTTATCAGAAGCACTGCACCTGATGTTATTCACATTGCAACTGAAGGTCCTTTAGGGCTGGCAGCACGCAATTATTGTTTGCGCAATGGGTTGCATTTTACCACCGCATATCATACCCGCTTTCCTGAATATATTTACTCACGGATTAAATTGCCGTTGCGGATTAGTTATCGTTTTGTGCGGTGGTTTCATAAGCCATCTCAAGCGGTCATGGCACCAACAGACAAGGTCATCTCAGACCTGGCTCAATGGCATGTTCAGAACCCGGTATTATGGCCACGGGGTGTTGACCTTGATTTATTTACGCCCCCTAAACGCCGAAGCAAAAATGAAAAGCCTATATTGCTTTATGTCGGCAGGGTAGCTGTTGAGAAAAATATTGAAGCCTTCTTGAAACTTGATGTTGATGCTGAAAAATGGGTGGTAGGGGATGGCCCTGCCAGAAAGAACCTTGAGAAAGCATTCCCTGATGCTGTTTTCCATGGCATGAAGACAAAAGAAGAACTGCCTGAATATTATGGCAAAGCAGACGTATTTGTCTTTCCATCCAAAACAGATACATTCGGTCTTGTGCTATTAGAAGCGATGGCGTGCGGTTTGCCTGTTGCAGCCTATCCAGTAAGCGGCCCAATAGATGTAATAGGAACCTCAGATGCGGGCGCGTTAGATGATGATTTAGAAATTGCTGTGACCAAAGCCTTAAAGATTAAACGCAGCACTGCCCGCAGCTATGCGGAAACATTTTCATGGTCAAATGCAACAGACATATTTGAAGGATATTTGGTTCTGCGCCAAGAGCGAAATGAATATTCAGCAATGACTAACCCGTATAAGGATAATACAGGGGTGATGCGTGCGCTTAGCGCCTATCATAATTCACAAGATGGATTGCGCTTTGCCATTAATGAAGAAAGTGCGTTCAGACAAGAATTGTTACTTGCGTTATTTCTTATCCCCCTTGCATTATGGTTACCTGTCACGCATGCAGAAAAATTATTGATGATTGGGTCAGTGATTTTGGTGCTGATTGTTGAGCTTCTTAACTCAAGTGTCGAGGCTGCTATTGACAGGATTTCTTATGAACGTCATGGCCTATCCAAACGGGCAAAAGACTATGGAAGCGCTGCGGTCTTCTTGGCGCTATTATGGTGTGTCTTTGTTTATGGTAGTGTGATTTTTGGCGTAGTTTTTAAGCCTATTTAGGCGGCTGTTCAAACTTGTTTTTCTTGGATTGAACGGAACGCTTTATCGACTGCCTTTGGGATAAGAATGCTAAGCATTTCTCTGCCCTTTCGCCTTTGGGCAACAATACCCCCATTTTTCATAATCGAAAGATGATGTGAGAGGGTTGAAGCAGGGCAGTCTACCACAAACCCTAACTGTCCTATGTTTAATCCATCTTCTCCTGCAATCTGTAGCGCATGATAGATTTTAATCCGCGTTGGATGTGCAAGACTGTCCATTACTTTAGCTGTATCTTCAATTTTCATGACAGAATACGCGCCCTGATACTATCCAATTTCAACAAATATGATGCTCTATTACCGCCTTGATTTAGGTATAGCTGAAAAATTATGTATTTTCTATCATCTTGGCAGGTAGTTTTTGCTTGAAAATTCTCAAAGTTTTGCGTCATGCTGAAAATTGAAATGAGATATTTGAAATATTAAAGGGGCAAAATTATGCTAACGCCTTTAAGCTTAAATGATGGCCGCCTAGGTGATACGCTTATCCAGCAATATTGGGATGATGGGTTTTTATTCCCAATACAAGTCATGTCTGCTGAACAGGCGCAACGCTATCGCACCCAACTTGAGCAAATGGAAGATGAATGGCTAGATGCTGGTCTGCCCCGTCCCTTAAACAGCTATAAACGTGTAAATGCCCATTTGGTGATGCCTTTCGCTTTGGAAATTGGGCGTCATCCTGCATTGTTAGATGTGATTGAAGGGATTTTGGGTCCTGATTTGATGATTTATTCTGTTGAATTTTTCATCAAAGAAGCACATTCACCGCATATTGTAACGATGCATCAGGATTTAACGTATTGGGGGCTTGGTGAGACTTCTGGCATGGTAACAGCCTGGCTATCGCTTTCGCCAGCGACCCCGCAAAGCGGCTGTATGAATTTTGTGAAGGCATCGCATAAACAACCTATTCAGCCGCATCGTGACACGTTTGATCAAAATAACCTTCTATCACGCGGGCAAGAAATTGCTGTTGAAGTAAAGGATGAAGATAAAACCCCGATTGAAATACATCCAGGCCAAATCTCATTGCATCATGGGCTAACCATCCATGGCTCAGGCCCTAACCAGAGTGATGATAGGCGGATTGCGGCTGTGATTAGATATGTCAGACCCGATGTGAAACAAATCGTTGGTGCAAAAGACTATGCTTTGCTTGTGCGCGGGCAAGATACTCATCAAAATTTTGCGCCAATGTTCACGCCTAAATCCATGTTCGATGCAGAAGATTTAGCAGGCTATGACCAAATCTTAAAAGAACAAACAAAAGCTAAAATGGCAGGCGCGGCAAAACAAAACCCGATGTATGCAAGCGGGTAATCTACCAACCTAGCCACAGGGGGCAGGCAATCTTAGCTAGGGTCTGGCAGTTTTGGGGCATTAAAGAAATAAGGTCCGCCTGCCTCCCCTAATCTAGCGGCTCTGCCAAATTCGATATAGCGTGTTGCATTGCCTTGGAACCCTTTTTGGGTTTTAAGGTCAATTTCTTTCATCAAGCGGGCAGGGCTGCCTGCCCAAAGCTGGCCAGATGGTACGGTTTTGCCAGGGGTGACAACAGCCCCTGCTGCAACCACAGCCCCTGATTCTACAACAGCGCCATCAAGCACAATTGCACCCATACCCACAAACGCATAATCATGCAAAGTGCACGCATGAATGATAGCGCTATGCCCTACAGTGACATATTCCCCAATAATTGCAGGCAGGGTTTGTGAATCGATATGCACAACCGCATTATCCTGAATATTTGTTCCCTTCCCGATGGTGATGTAATTGCCATCCCCCCGCAAAGTCACATTATGCCAGATAGAGGCATCTGCACCGATACGAACAGCCCCCATTACCACAGCACTGCTTGCAATATAGGCAGTATCATCAATTTCAGGCCACACCCCTAAATAGGGTTCAATCTTTGGGTGGTCATCTGCACGGGTTGAGCCCTTTGGATGTGGCGAGGGAAGGAGTGTTTGTTTTGTCATCATCTTGTCCTGATGTGTTGCTATTCTTTAGTGTTGTATTATTTTGCACTTAAAATCAATGAAGCTGCTTTTTCAGCAATCATCAAGGTAGGGGAGTTGGTGTTTCCAGATGTAATTGTGGGCATGATAGAGGCATCTGCAATGCGTAATTTGCTTAGCCCAGATACACAGAGCTTTTCATCCACAACGGCCATCTTATCTTGCCCCATTTTGGCAGTGCCAACGGGATGAAAAATAGTTGTGCTAATATCGCCAGCTTTCACAGCTAATTCTTCATCTGATTGAAAATCAGTGCCGGGTAAGAATTCTTCAGGGCAATATTTTTCTAATGCGGGCTGGCTAACAATATGGCGGGTAAGGCGAATTGATTCTGCTGCAACTTGCCTGTCATGTTCGCAAGAAAGATAATTTGGCTTAATCACCGGCTTTTCTAGCGGGTCTGACGAGCGCAGGGAAACCGAACCTCTGCTATGCGGGCGCAAGTTACATACAGAAGCTGTGAACGCATCAAAATCATGCAAGGGCTCACCAAACTTGTTTAAAGATAAGGGCTGAACATGATATTGCAAATCAGGACTTGCCATTTCAGCTGAGGATTTAGTGAAAACGCCTAATTGGCTAGGTGCCATCGACATTGGCCCTGAACGGTTTAGGATATATTCCAGACCAATATGCATCTTTCCCCATAAAGAATTTGCAAGCTTGTTTAAGGTTTTTACATTTTGGGTCTTAAAGATGGTTCTGATTTGCAGATGGTCTTGCAGGTTTTGCCCCACGCCTTTGAGCTCATGTACTGTTTCAATGCCATGTTCTGCAAGAATAGCTGCTTCGCCGACACCTGAAAGCTGTAGAATTTGGGGGGTGCCAATTGCCCCTGCAGAAAGGATGATTTCTGCCCCTATTTGGGCGTGATATGAAGCGCCATGTTGTCGAATAACGACGCCATTTGCGACCTTATTATCAAAGGTAATACGTTCGACCTGCGCTTGGGTCATAATCTTTAGGTTTGGGCGATTCCGTGCAGGTTTGATAAAGGCTGTTGCACTACTCCAGCGCCATCCTTTGCGTTGGTTAACCTTAAAATAGCCAACACCTTCATTGTTGCCGCGATTAAAATCAGGCGTGCGCGGAATACCAGCTTCGGTACATGCTTCTGCAAAAGCTTCTAAGATTTCCCAAGATAAGCGCTGTTCCTCAACCCGCCATTCCCCGCCTTGGCCATGAAAAGCATCACCACCTGCAAAATAATCTTCAGATTTTTTGAAATAGGGCAGCACATCATCCCATCCCCATCCAGTGTTTCCTGCCTGCCTCCACCCGTCATAATCATCAGCTTGTCCGCGCATGTAAATCATGCCGTTGATGGCAGAACAGCCGCCCATGATTTTGCCCCTGGGATAGCCAAGCGATCTGCCATTTAGCCCTGCTTCTGCTTCGGTGCTAAATCCCCAATCTGTGAGTTGGTTTCCGATACAGTATAAATAGCCGACAGGGATTTTCACCCAAATGTAATTATCCCTCCCGCCAGCTTCCAGCAACAGCACCTTGTGTGATGGGTTTTCCGACAATCTATTTGCTAATGCACAGCCTGCGGTGCCAGCGCCAATAATGATGTAGTCGAATTCGCCAATGGATTGCATGACAGTCTCAAACAGTTTGGGGTTTTAGGGTGTGTCCTGAGCGGAAAAAATTCATATGTACCTATTTTGGCGGAAATTATAGTGATTTGTCTAGCCATCTCAATCCAACTCGCGTAATAAATAATCTTGCAAAACCTTGCTGATGATGGTATTTCCCTGCAACAGTTTTAACTCCCAACTGAATCATGGTATATATTGCGCAAAATTTGCGCTTGAAAAGGTGACCTGATTATGGCAAAAGTATCTCCCGCACAGTTTGTAAGGCAGGTTCGTCAGGAAATCTCACGTGTTTCGTGGGCTGGTCGTAAAGAAGTGGGCGTTGCAACGCTTACTGTGTTTATCATGGCAACAATCGCTGCAATCTTCTTTTTGCTCGTCGATTTGGTGCTATCAAATGTGGTTCAATTCGTTCTTGGCCTTGGCGGTTGATAGCGAACAGGGCCTTTTTGTATTTGTAAGTATGGGTGTCCATCCTTGCGTTAAGGAAGTGTGATAATGGCGAAGCGCTGGTATGTGGTTCATGTCTTTTCAGGTTCTGAGAAGAAAATGGCACAAGCGATTCTTGAACAGGCTCAGGCAAACGGTCTTGAAGAACAGATCGAAGACGTTATGGTGCCTACTGAAGAAGTTGTGGAAGTACGCAGGGGCGCTAAAGTCCAGAGCGAGCGCAAATTCTTCCCAGGGTATATTTTGATTAAAATGGAGCTTACTGACGCGGCTTGGTCTGTTGTGCAGGCACAACCTCGTGTTACTGGGTTCTTGGGCGGCAAAGGCAAGCCGGTTCCGATTACAAATTCAGAAGCTGAACGTCTGATTAAGCAAATGGATGAAGGGGTTGAACGTCCACGTTCTACTATCTCGTTTGATATTGGTGAAGAGGTTCGGGTTATTGAAGGCCCGTTTGAAAGCTTTAACGGTGTTGTTGAAGAAGCGGATGATGAAAAAGAAAGACTTAAAGTGTCTGTATCTATCTTCGGCCGGTCAACACCAGTTGAGCTTGAATATAGTCAGGTGGAACGGGCAGGCTAATCTATCAGACTAAAGGGGTTGGGCTGGTCGTTAAGCAACTTGCTACCAGCATGGACATATTTTTGATAAAAGGCGCCAAAATGGCGTGAGGATGAGAAAATGGCGAAGAAAATTGAAGGCTACTTAAAGCTGAACATTCCTGCAGGTGGTGCTAATCCATCTCCTCCGGTTGGACCAGCACTTGGTCAGCGTGGTGTGAACATCATGGAATTCTGTAAAGCTTTTAATGCGGCAACAGAAAGCCTTGAGAAGAACATGCCAGTTCCTGTGGTGATTACTGTATATCAGGATAAGTCATTCACATTCACAACCAAAACAGCGCCTGTAAGCTATTTCTTGAAGAAAGCTGCTGGACTGCCAAAGGGTGGTTCAACACCAGGGCGTGAAGTTGCAGGTAAAGTGACTATCAGCCAGATTAAAGAAATCGCTGAGCAGAAGATGAAAGACCTGAACGCCGTGGATATGGACGGTGCTGTGGCAATGATTAGTGGTTCAGCCCGCGCAATGGGTCTGGACGTGGTAGAGGGTTAATAACATGGCAAAAGTAACAAAGAAAAAGCAGGCAGCAAACGAAGCCGTTGATAGATTAAAAACCTATTCTGTAGCTGATGCAGCAGCTTTGGTGAAAAGCTGTGCAACGTCAAAGTTTGATGAAACAATTGAAATTGCGATTAACCTAGGGGTTGACCCAAGACATGCTGACCAAATGGTTCGTGGTGCGGTTGCAATGCCAAATGGTACAGGTAAATCTGTGCGCGTAGCGGTGTTCGCACGTGATGCAAAGGCTGATGAAGCAAAAGCTGCTGGTGCTGAATTTGTGGGTGCAGAAGAATTAGCTGAAGAAATCCAAAATGGTGAAGCTGGTTTTGACCGTGTAATCGCAACACCTGACATGATGGGTGTTGTTGGCCGTCTAGGTAAGGTGCTTGGCCCGCGTGGTCTTATGCCTAACCCTAAATTAGGTACGGTTACCCCTGATGTTGCGGCTGCGGTAGCGGCTGCAAAGGCAGGCGAAGTTCAGTTCAGAGTTGAAAAAGCTGGCGTTGTGCATGCAGGTATTGGCAAGGCAAGCTTTGATGCGGATAAAATTGCTGAAAATGCAACAGCATTTATTGAAGCTATCCGCAAGGCACGCCCATCTGGTGCCAAAGGAACTTATATCGAAAAAATCACTATGAGCTCAACAATGGGACCTGGTGTATTTGTTGAGGATGTAAGCGCAGCATAATCTGCGAAGTGCGCTTTTATGTAATTTGTCAGTGTGATGCTGGCGAATAGAGGTAGGGGTTTGATATCAAGCCACTGCCTCACCCCTGTCCAAGACTGTAGGTGAGCATAATCTGATGTTCTTAATTTCCTGCATAGACAGACAAGACAAAAGCATTCTTTGTGCTTTTACTTTCTGTGGGCAGGTCACCTATATGACTTCCTCAGCTTAGGCGGGGCGGTCATATAAAGTTGAACCGGGTGCCAGTTATTTGGCTGGCATTTAAACAAGTGGAGATGATCAGATGAACCGGGAAGAAAAAACCGAACTGATCGAAACACTGCAAGCGACCCTGTCCGAGGCGACAACTGTTGTTGTAACTCACCAATCTGGTATGACAGTGGCTGAATCAACTGAATTGCGCACAAAAATGCGTGAAGCAGGTGCAGGCTACAAAGTTACCAAGAACAGGGTCACTCGTATTGCTTTGCAAGATACTAAATTCCAAGACCTAACAGACCTGTTTACAGGTCCAACAGCAATGGGCTCATCAAGTGACCCTGTGGCTGCTGCGAAGGTGTTGGTTGAATTTGCAAAAGACAATGACAAGCTGAGCATCGTAGGTGGCTCACTTGATGGCAAGATTCTAGATAAAGCAGGGGTTGAGGCTCTTGCGAAAATGCCATCACTTGATGAACTTCGTGCAAAACTTGTTGGCCTGCTAAACGCACCAGCTACGAAGGTAGCACGCGTGGCACAAGCGCCAGCAGCACAGCTTGCTAGAGTGATCAAAGCTAGAGCGGATCAATTGCAGTAGGCATTTGCCTTTGTGATCAGAAATAAAAGCCAAGAGGAGAATCAAAATGGCTGATATCGAAAAAATTGCTGAAGAGCTATCTACATTAACAGTTATGGAAGCTGCTGAGCTTGCAACATTGCTAGAAGAGAAGTGGGGCGTTTCTGCTGCTGCTGCTCCTGTAGCTGTAGCTGCTGTTGGCGGCGGCGATGCTGCTGGTGGTGCTGCTGAAGAGAAGTCTGAGTTTGACGTTGTTCTTACTGCAGCAGGTGCTTCTAAGATCAACGTGATTAAGGAAGTTCGCGCTATCACAGGTCTAGGCCTGAAAGAAGCGAAGGACCTTGTTGAAGGTGCGCCAAAGCCTGTTAAGGAAGGCGTGTCTAAGGACGAAGCTGAAGAAATCAAAGGTAAGCTTGAAGAAGCTGGCGCTTCAGTTGAGCTTAAGTAAGGTGGCTTTGCCACAGTCGTTTTAAACGACAAAAATTTTCCGCCGAGTTCTGGTCATCCGGAGCTCGGTTTAGGGCGTTTAAAAGGGTAGGTGCTTTGTTTTGGCCTTGCAACTTACCATCAAAACTTGAAAGCGCCTTTGAAATTACTGAATAATTCCTCGCAACTGCGATGCTACGGGCAATTAAGGGCACATGGCAAGCGCAGAACTTGATGATAAAAAGGTGAACAAATGGCAAAACGTATAAGCAGCTTGGATAGTCGGAAAAGAGTAAGACGTAGTTTTGGTCGCCTAAGAGAAATCGCAGAAATGCCTAACCTAATTGAGGTTCAGCGCACCAGTTATGACCAGTTTCTGCAATTAGGTGTACATAGCACAGACAGAGATGTTTTTGGCCTGCAAGAGGCATTTTCCTCTGTATTCCCTATTCATGATTTTGCTGAACGCGCAGTTCTCGAATTTAAGTCATACGAGCTTGAAAAGCCAAAATATGACGTTGAAGAGTGTCAACAGCGCGGGATTACATTTGCTTCACCTTTGCGTGTAACATTGCGTCTAGTGGTCTGGGAGATTGATGAAGATACAGGCTCAAAGTCAATCAGAGACATTAAAGAACAAGATGTTTACATGGGCGATATGCCTTTGATGACTGAAAATGGTACCTTTATCATCAATGGCACAGAGCGTGTTATTGTATCGCAAATGCACCGCTCACCTGGTGTATTTTTCGACCATGATAAAGGCAAAACACATTCATCAGGCAAATTTTTATTTGCAGCACGCATCATTCCGTATCGTGGCTCATGGCTAGATTTTGAATATGATGCCAAAGATATTCTAAATGTGCGTATCGACAGAAAGCGTAAGCTTCCCGCAACAACGTTTCTGATGGCGCTTCCAAATCAGGAATCGCAGGATTATATTGCACAATGTATTGAAGATGATGCTGAGATTGATCCGTCAGAAATCGAGGGTATGAGCCGTGAAGATATCCTATCTGTTTTCTATGATGCGGTGCGTTATGAAAAAGATGGTGATGGCTGGAAGTGTGAATTTGTTGCGGATAGCTATCGCGGTGTCAAACTTACCCAAGATTTGGTGAATGCGGAAACAGGTGAAGTTGCTGCAGAAACAGGCACCAAGCTAACCCCGCGCACCTTGCGTAAGCTAGAAGAGGCCGGGCTTGCTTTCATCAAATCCGACGATAGCGATATTATTGGACGTTTTATTGCTAAAGACATTATCAATATGAATAATGGTCTTGTGGTCGCTGAAGCTGGTGATGAAATCACTGAAGAGATGCTAAACGTCTTTGCAGATATGGATCATACTGCTGTGGAAGTGCTCGGTATTGACAATATCAACACCGGACCGCATTTGCGCAACACTTTAGCTGCAGATAGAAATAACAGCCGTGCAGAAGCGTTAGTGGATATCTACCGTGTGATGCGCCCTGGTGAGCCGCCAACATTAGAAGGCGCACATGAGCTATTTACCAACTTGTTCTTTGACGATGAAAAATATGACCTATCTGCTGTGGGTCGTGTAAAGCTAAATGGTCGTTTGAATTTAGAAGTGTCTGATAAAATCAGAACCTTGCGCAAAGAAGATATCTTGTCTGTGCTGAAAGTTCTTGTTGAACTGAAAGACGGAAAGGGTGAGGTGGATGATATTGACCATCTTGGCAACCGTAGAGTGCGCTCTGTTGGTGAATTGATGGAAAACCAATATCGTGTTGGTCTATTGCGGATGGAACGTGCTATTCGTGAACGTATGGGCTCTGTTGAAATTGATACAGTGATGCCTGCCGACCTGATCAATGCCAAGCCTGCGGCTGCGGCAGTGCGTGAATTCTTTGGTTCAAGCCAGCTTTCACAATTTATGGACCAAACAAACCCGCTTTCAGAAATCACCCATAAAAGACGTGTTTCAGCCCTCGGGCCAGGTGGTTTGACTCGCGAGCGTGCGGGCTTTGAAGTGCGCGATGTGCATCCAACCCATTATGGCCGTATCTGTCCAATTGAAACCCCTGAAGGGCCAAATATTGGGTTGATTAACTCGCTTGCTACCTATGCACAGATTAACCGTTATGGCTTCATTGAAACGCCATATCGTGAAGTTGTTGATGGATGTGTTACCGATAATTTCAAATATATTTCTGCGATGGAAGAAGGGCGCTATACCATTGCGCAGGCAAACGCAGAGCTTGACGATGACGGTAAATTTGTGGGTGAGCTTATTCCTGTGCGCAGAGCAGGGGAAATTGGCTTGGCGCGTCCATCTGACATTGAATATGTGGATGTATCACCAAAACAGCTTGTATCTGTTGCGGCGGCACTTATTCCGTTCTTAGAAAATGACGATGCGAACAGAGCGCTTATGGGCTCAAACATGCAACGTCAGGCGGTGCCTTTGCTGAAAGCTGAAGCGCCTATCGTTGGCACGGGTATGGAAGCGCGTGTAGCGCGCGATTCAGGGGTTGCGATTGTTGCCAAACGTGACGGTGTGGTTGACCAAGTAGATGCCACAAGAATGGTTATTCGTACAGATGATATTGGCGATGCTGATGCGTCACCTGTGGATATTTACTCGCTATTAAAATTCCAACGCTCAAACCAAAATACCACGGTTAACCAGCGTCCGCTTGTTAAGGTTGGGGATCAGGTTGCTGCTGGCGATATTATTGCTGATGGTCCATCTACTGAAGATGGTGAATTGGCGCTTGGTCGTAACGTGCTTGTCGCCTTTATGCCTTGGAATGGCTATAACTTTGAAGATTCAATTCTGATTAATGAGCGTATCGTAAGAGACGATGTGTTTACCTCAATTCATATTGAAGAATATGAAGTGATGGCAAGAGACACTAAGCTTGGTCAGGAAGAAATCTCACGCGATATCCCGAATGTGGGTGAAGAAGCCCTGAAAAACCTTGATGAGGCAGGCATTATCTATGTTGGTGCTGAGGTCAAGTCAGGGGACATTCTGGTGGGTAAGGTAACGCCAAAAGGTGAATCGCCAATGACACCGGAAGAAAAGCTTCTGCGCGCGATTTTTGGTGAAAAAGCATCTGATGTGCGTGACACTTCATTGCGCGTGCCGCCAGGCGGTGCTGGTACTATCGTTGAGGTGCGTGTCTTCTCACGCCGTGGTCTTGAAAAAGATGAACGTGCGCGTGCAATTGAACGTGCTGAAATTGAACGTCTTGCAAAAGATAGAGATGATGAGCAAGCCATTCTTGAGGGCGGCTATGTCAGCCGTGTAACCTCTCTTCTAAATGGTCAAACTGTTGCATCAGGGCCAAAAGAAGCTCCAACCGACACTGTGCTGAACCCTGATATTATTTCAGGCATGTCACGCTCTACGCTAAGTCAAATCGCTGTGAAGGATGATGATATCCAAAAGGCACTTGAAGCGCAGAACGAAAATTATGACCAAGCTATTAAGTCCCTTGATGGCCGTTTCAGTGACAAGGTTGACAAGCTTCAACGTGGTGATGAATTGATGCCAGGTGTGATGAAGATGGTAAAAGTCTTTGTTGCGGTAAAGCGTAAGCTTCAGCCAGGTGATAAAATGGCTGGTCGCCATGGAAATAAGGGTGTTATCTCACGCATTATGCCATCAGAAGATATGCCATATCTTGAAGATGGAACCCCTGTAGATATCGTGTTGAACCCGCTTGGGGTGCCGTCGCGAATGAATGTGGGGCAGATTCTGGAAACGCATCTTGGCTGGGCTGCCCGTGGTTTGGGTGAACAGGTTGCAAAAGCGGTTGAAGCTGCACAAGCTACGGCAAATGTGGATAAGCTTCAGGATACGCTAAAGAATATTTATCCAGATGACCAATATAATGACAAGCTTGCAGCTATGGATAAAGACCAGCTGATTGAGCAAGGCAAGCTTTTATCGCGTGGTGTTCCAATGGGCACACCTGTATTTGATGGTGCGCGCGAGGCAGATATTATCGAGCTTTTAGATAAAGCAGGATTATCCTCAACAGGTCAGGAATGGCTAACAGATGGCCGAACCGGCGAGCAGTTCGACCGACCTGTAACTGTGGGTTATATCTACATGCTTAAGCTGCATCACTTGGTGGATGAAAAAATCCACGCGCGTTCAATTGGACCATATTCGCTTGTGACCCAACAGCCGCTTGGTGGTAAGGCACAATTTGGTGGTCAGCGCTTTGGTGAGATGGAAGTGTGGGCACTTGAAGCATATGGTGCTGCCTATACATTGCAGGAAATGCTTACAGTTAAGTCAGATGATGTTTCAGGTAGAACCAAAGTGTATGAAGCGATTGTTAGAGGCGATGATGATTTTGAGGCAGGTATCCCTGAATCATTCAACGTTCTGATTAAAGAACTTCGCTCACTTGGATTGAATGTCGACTTGCATGATGCGGAAGCATAAGCCTTAATCTGAACACACTATTAAGGCAGTGCTGCATGGATAATGTGGCACTGCATAACGGATAAAATACACATAACAGGAGTATCTGCGGCATGAACGATTTGATGAATCCATTTGGCCAGCCAAAAGCAGCACAGAGCTTTGATAAAATCCGGATTTCCATTGCCTCCCCTGAACATATCAGAATGTGGTCTTTTGGGGAGATCAAGAAGCCTGAAACCATCAATTACCGTACGTTCAAGCCAGAACGTGATGGTTTGTTCTGCGCACGCATCTTTGGCCCTGTGCGGGATTATGAATGTTTATGTGGTAAATATAAGCGGATGAAATATCGCGGCATTGTCTGCGAAAAATGTGGTGTTGAAGTAACCTTATCTAAGGTTCGGCGTGAGCGCATGGGGCATATTGAGCTGGCTGCGCCTGTTGCCCATATCTGGTTCTTAAAGTCCTTGCCAAGCCGGATTGGCCTGCTGGTGGATATGGCACTTAAAGACCTTGAAAAAGTGCTCTATTTTGAAAACTTTATTGTGATTGAACCTGGCTTGACTTCCCTTGAAAAAGGCCAGCTTCTCAGTGAAGAAGAATTTTATGACGCACAGGATGAATTTGGTGAAGATGCGTTTGAAGCCGCCATTGGTGCTGAAGCGATTAAAATCATCCTCTCTAGCTTAGATGTTGAAACTGAGCGCGAAAAAATCAGAGAAGAGTTGCATGAAACAGGTTCTGAAGCAAAGCGTAAGAAGCTTGTAAAGCGTCTGAAGCTTGTAGATGCATTCCGTGCCTCAGGCTGTCGCCCTGAATGGATGATTATGGATGTTATTCCAGTGATCCCGCCTGAATTGCGTCCGCTTGTACCGCTAGATGGTGGTCGTTTTGCAACCTCTGATTTGAACGATTTATATCGCCGCGTTATCAACAGAAATAACAGATTAAAGCGTCTTATCGAATTGCGCGCACCTGATATCATTGTGCGTAATGAGAAAAGAATGCTGCAAGAAGCTGTGGATGCGCTATTTGATAATGGGCGTCGTGGCCGTATTATCTCAGGCGTGAATAAGCGTCCGCTAAAATCCCTTTCAGATATGCTGAAGGGTAAGCAAGGTCGTTTCCGTCAAAACCTACTTGGTAAGCGTGTCGATTATTCAGGCCGTTCTGTTATTGTGGTGGGGCCAGAATTAAAGCTGCATCAATGTGGTCTGCCAAAGAAAATGGCGCTGGAATTGTTCAAGCCCTTCATCTACTCAAAGCTTGAGTTATATGGCATGGCAAGCACGATTAAAGCGGCAAAACGGATGGTCGAGAAAGAACGTCCTGAAGTTTGGGATATTCTAGAACAAGTTATTCGTGAACATCCAGTCTTGCTAAACCGTGCGCCAACCTTGCACCGTTTGGGTATTCAGGCGTTTGAACCTGTATTGGTTGAGGGTAAAGCTATCCAGCTTCATCCGCTTGTTTGTACAGCGTTCAATGCTGACTTTGATGGCGACCAGATGGCCGTGCACGTCCCGCTATCGCTTGAAGCACAGCTTGAAGCGCGTGTGCTGATGATGAGCACAAACAATATCCTTAGCCCTGCTAATGGTAAGCCGATTATTGTGCCGTCACAGGATATTATTCTTGGGCTGTATTATCTTTCAATGGAACGTGAAAACGAAGTGGGTGAAGGCATGGCCTTTACAGGCGTTCAGGAAATCCTGATGGCACTTCATCACGGTATGGTTAATCTGCATGCCAAAGTTAAGGCGCGTGTGACTACGTTTGATGAAAATGGCGAGCAGGTTACCAAGGTGATCGAAACCACCCCTGGCCGTGCATGTCTTGCTGATTTGCTTCCAAACAACCCGCAAGTAACATTTGACTTGGTGAACAAGCTGATGACCAAGAAAGAAGTCACAAATGTTATCGACTATATTTATCGTCACTGTGGTCAGAAGGATACGGTAATTTTCTGTGACCGCCTGATGTCACTTGGATTTAACCATGCATGTAAATCAGGTATCTCATTTGGTATTGCTGATTTGACAACACCAGATGCGAAAGCAAAGCTTGTATCTGATGCTGAAGAGCAGGTTGAAGAGTTTGAGCGTCAATATCTTGATGGTTTCATTACGCAAGGCGAGAAATACAACAAGGTGATTGACGTGTGGTCACGTTGTTCTGATTCCGTTGCTGAAGAGATGATGAAAGGTATTTCCACAGAAGAAGCTGGAAAGCCAATTAACTCTGTATGGATGATGGCACATTCTGGTGCGCGTGGTTCTGCAGCTCAGATTAAACAGCTTGCTGGTATGCGCGGTCTAATGGCAAAGCCGTCTGGGGAGATTATTGAAACACCTATTAAGTCTTCATTTAAAGACGGTCTTGATGTGCTTGAGTATTTTAACTCAACACACGGAGCGCGTAAGGGTCTTGCAGATACAGCATTGAAGACAGCGAACTCAGGGTATCTAACACGTCGTCTAGTGGATGTGGCACAGGATTGTATCATTACAATTGAAGAGTGCGGAACAGATAAGGGTATTACTATTCGCCATGCCATGAATGGTTCTGAGATTGTGGATAGCCTTGCTGAACGTATTTTGGGGCGTAACCTTGCTGAGGATTTAGTTGACCTTAAGACAGGGAATGTACTGGCTAAAAAAGGTGAGATGATTACAGAAGATCATCTTGAAGCCATTGAAGATTCAGGCGTTGACCAAGCACTTATCCGTTCTGTACTTGTTTGCGAATCTCCGGTTGGTGTGTGTTCAGCATGTTATGGTCGTGACCTCGCACGCGGTACCAACGTAAATATTGGTGAAGCTGTTGGTGTTATTGCCGCACAGTCTATCGGTGAGCCAGGCACACAGCTTACGATGCGTACTTTCCACGTTGGTGGTGCAGCGCAAAGAGGGGCTGAAGCAAACAATATCGAAGCTACAGTTGCAGGTGATGTGAAGCTTGATGATGTTGCCCTTGTAAGAGGTGCGGATGGTAAAGCGATTGTGATGAGCCGTTCAGCTGAGCTGATTATTGTTAATGAGCAGGGTGTAGAGCGTGAACGCCATAGACTACCTTATGGTGGTAAGCTGTTCGCAGAAGATGGTGCGTCCGTCAATCCAGGTGATGTGTTAATCGAATGGGACCCATACACAATCCCAATTATCACTGAGCTTGAAGGCGTCGCTCATTTTGTTGACCTTACAGACGGTATTTCTATGCGTGAAGTAACCGATGAAGCTACCGGTATTGTCAGCCGTGAGGTTATTGAAACAAAGCAATCTGGTAAATCAGCTAACCTGCGCCCACGTATTACAATGCGTGATGCGAATGGTGAGGTGATGATGCTTGCTAATGGTATGGAAGCGCGTTACTTCCTGCCTGTTGGTGCGATTTTATCGGTTGATAGTGGTGCTACGGTTCAGGCTGGTGATGTGCTAGCGCGTATTCCGCGTGAATCTTCAAAGACAAGAGACATCACAGGTGGTCTTCCGCGTGTGGCTGAATTGTTTGAAGCACGTCGTCCGAAAGATTTTGCGGTAATCAGTGAAATCGATGGCCGTGTTGAATTTGGTACAGACTATAAAGCAAAGCGCCGGATCAGAGTCGTTCCAGCAAATACCGAGCTAGAGCCAGTTGAATATATGCTTCCTAAGGGGCGTAACTTGGCTGTTAATGAAGGGGATATGGTGCGTAAAGGCGACTTGCTTCTTGACGGATCACCTGTACCACATGACATTCTAAGCATTTTGGGTGTTGAAGCTTTGGCTGAATATCTGGTGAAAGAAATTCAAGATGTGTATCGTCTTCAAGGGGTGAAGATCAACGATAAGCATATTGAAACAATTGTGCGTCAGATGCTTCAAAAAGTTGAAATCGAAGATGGTGGTGATACCACAATGCTTGCAGGTGAGCAGGTAGAACGTGAGGAATTTGCAGCTGCAAATGCAGATGCAGAGGCTGAAGGACTTCGTCTTGCAACAGCACATCCTGTTCTATTAGGTATCACAAAAGCATCCTTGCAGACACGTTCATTTGTGTCTGCTGCATCTTTCCAAGAAACCACAAGAGTGCTTACCGAAGCTTCAGTGTCTGGTCGTGAAGACAGGCTAGAGGGGCTTAAAGAAAATGTGATTGTGGGTCGTCTAATCCCAGCAGGTACAGGCTCTGTGATGAACAGCTACCGCCGCATTGCTGGCGATAATGATAAAAAGATTCGCGAAGAGCGCCAGCTTATCGAAACCGAATCTGAAACAGCTACACAAGCGGCCGTAATTGCCGATCCAGACTTTGCAGATGTTGATTCTGCACAAATCGAAGCTGAAGAATAAGAGGCGAGGGGCTGTCATAATCAAAAATGACAGCTCCTTCCCTGATTTCCCCCAAATTCAAAAATAAAACTTGACCTTTAGGGGAACAAGAAAGTATTATCCGCTCACCTCGTTGGTGCAGGTAGTAATTTAGCCTCGGACATCACAAATGATGCAACAGCTAAGTTAGACGCTGGATCAGATATACGGGTAGACAAATTCCTGAGCAATCAGGCATCACAGAGATGCCGGCGGGCGCCGGTTTGTCTGTTTTTTATTTTGGGATAGGCAGAAAAAGGGCCAGCTATGCCAACTATTAACCAGCTTATTCGCCATGGTCGTAAGCGGCCACTAGCGCGGAATAAAGTACCAGCGATGGAAGCATGTCCACAAAAGCGTGGCGTGTGCACTCGTGTGTATACAACTACACCTAAAAAGCCGAACTCAGCACTGCGTAAAGTGGCGCGTGTAAGGCTAACGAACGGATTTGAAGTGACAAGCTACATTCCAGGTGAGGGGCACAACCTCCAAGAGCACTCAGTTGTGCTTATCCGCGGTGGTCGTGTGAAAGACCTTCCTGGCGTTCGCTACCACATCATCCGTGGTACGCTTGATACGCAAGGTGTTGCTGACAGACGTCAGCGTCGTTCTAAATATGGCGCTAAGCGTCCAAAGTAAGTGAGGGGTTTCTATGTCACGTCGTCGTAAAGCTGAAAAACGCCCTGTGCTTCCAGATCCAAAGTTCAAGGATCAGGTGGTATCTAAGTTCATGTCTTGCCTGATGTATGATGGCAAGCGTTCTGCTGCTGAAAAAATCGTCTATGGCGCTTTTGATCAGATTGAAGCAAAAGTTGGTGTTGAGCCAACAAAAGTGTTCCATGATGCATTAGAAAATGTACGCCCTCATTTGGAAGTGCGTTCTCGTCGTGTAGGTGGTGCAACCTATCAGGTTCCTGTTGAGGTGCGCGCTGACCGTGCGCAGGCGCTTGCTATTCGTTGGCTAATCGACAGCTCACGCAAACGTGGTGAGACAACGATGGTTGGCCGTCTATCTGGTGAGCTGATGGATGCTGCTAATAATCGCGGCAACGCTGTAAAGAAACGTGAAGACACACACAAGATGGCTGAAGCAAACCGTGCATTCAGCCATTATCGTTGGTAGTTGAATTTTTTATCTGGAGCCTGAAATGTCTCGTCAATATCCATTAGAACGTTACCGTAACTTTGGCATCATGGCCCATATTGATGCCGGTAAGACAACAACAACAGAGCGCGTTCTGTATTATACAGGTCGTTCTCATAAAATTGGTGAAGTTCATGATGGTAATGCGACCATGGACTGGATGGAACAAGAGCAAGAGCGCGGTATTACAATTACCTCTGCTGCTACAACCTGTTTCTGGTTCCGTACTGAAGATGGGGAAACACCTTCAGCTGGTTATGGCGACGATTCAGAGGCTGCTAAATTCCGTTTTAACATCATTGACACACCTGGTCACGTTGACTTCACGATTGAGGTTGAACGTTCATTAGCGGTGCTAGATGGTGCTGTGTGTGTGCTTGATGCAAACGCTGGGGTTGAGCCGCAAACAGAAACAGTATGGCGTCAAGCAGACCGTTATGAAGTGCCGCGTGTTGTGTTCGTGAACAAGATGGACAAAATCGGCGCTGATTTCTTTAACTGTGTGCATATGATTAAAGACCGTACAGGTGCACAGCCGCTTCCAATTCATTGCCCAATCGGTGCAGAATCAGAATTCGCTGGTCTAATTGATATCGTAACCATGAAGGAATGGGTATGGTCATCTGAAGACCTTGGTGCAAGCTGGGAATTGCGCGAAATTCGTGACGAGCTGAAAGATAAGGCCGAAGAAATGCGCGCTGAGATGATTGAAATCTTAGTAGAGCAAGATGATGACGTGATGGAAAAGTTCTTAGAAGGTGAAGAGCCTGATTATGACACTATCCAGCGCCTTATCCGCAAAGGCACATTGAATATGTCTTTCGTGCCTGTTTTATGTGGTTCTGCATTTAAGAATAAGGGTGTTCAGCCGATGTTGAACGCTGTTATTGATTATCTCCCTGGTCCACTTGATGTGCCTTCATATATGGGCTTTAAGCCAGGTGATGAAACAGAAACGCGTGATATTGAGCGTAAAGCAGACGATGCACAGCCATTCACTGGCTTGGCGTTCAAGATTATGAATGACCCGTTTGTGGGTTCACTTACCTTTATGCGTATTTACTCTGGTAAGTTAGCAAAGGGCGATAGCCTGATGAACTCTACCAAAGGCAAGCGTGAGCGTGTTGGAAGAATGATGATGATGCATTCAAACAACCGTGAAGAAATTGAAGAGGCTTTTGCAGGTGACATTGTTGCGCTTGCAGGGATGAAGGAAACCACAACAGGCGATACAATTTGTGACCCAACAAACCCTGTTGTGATGGAAACCATGACCTTCCCTGATCCTGTGATTGAAATTGCAGTTGAGCCTAAGTCAAAGAATGACCAAGAGAAGATGTCACAAGGTCTTCAGCGTCTTGCAGCAGAAGATCCTTCATTCCAAGTGTCATCAGACAATGAATCAGGCCAAACCATCATGCGTGGTATGGGCGAGCTTCACCTAGACATCCTTGTTGACCGTCTAAAGCGTGAATTTAAGGTTGAAGCGAATATTGGTGCACCTCAGGTGGCTTATCGTGAAACCATTACCAAAGAAGTCGAAATTGATTACACACACAAGAAGCAGTCTGGTGGTTCTGGTCAGTTTGCGCGTGTTAAGGTTAAGTTCGGGCCTTTGGCTGAAGGCGGTTATGAATTTAGCAATTCTATTGTCGGTGGTTCAGTGCCGCGTGAATTTATCCCAGGCGTAGAAAAAGGGATTATTCAGGCGAAAGATACTGGTGTGATTGCAGGCTTCCCTGTGATTGACTTCCAAGCTGAGCTTGTAGACGGTGCAAGTCACGATGTTGACTCGTCTGTGCTTGCTTTCGAAATCGCTGCGCGTGCAGCATTCCGTGAAGCAATGACAAAAGCATCACCAAAATTGCTTGAGCCAGTAATGAAGGTCGAAGTGATTACACCTGAAGAATATGTGGGTGATATCATCGGTGATTTGAATAGTCGTCGTGGTCAAGTAGGCGGTATGGAGACACGTGGTAATGCGCGTGCGATTGATGCGATGGTACCATTGGCAAATATGTTTGGTTATATCAATAACCTGCGTTCAATGAGCCAAGGTAGAGCACAATATTCTATGCAGTTTGACCATTATGAGCAGGTTCCGCAGGCTGTTGCTGACGAAGTCCGCGCAAAGATGGCCTAAGTAGTTTTAGTTTAACGTTTATTGATTTGAAATAGAATAAGATAGCAGGAGAGGCGTGATGTCTAAGGAGAAGTTTGATCGTTCGAAGCCCCATGTGAATATTGGCACGATTGGTCACGTTG
>CBFHYP010000001.1:0-254094 GCA_965660095.1 Puniceispirillaceae bacterium (SeqCode) | reverse complement strand
GGCGTATTGGGGATTTTAGGCTTGCCGGCATTCTACATTATAAGGCAAATGCTGTTTGAAAAACGCATGGCTGTTTTAACATCAAAACCTTATCTGTCCGTGTTATCCGTATGTGTTTTGGCCGGATTTGTGCCCTATCTGATGTTTGAATTTAATGTGCTTCGTGTGTCAGCAGTTAATCAGCTATTTTTCTTTTGCTGGGCTTTTGCTTTACTTAGTTTTAAGAAGTAAAATCTATATGGTTTTTGTCTTAAAAAATATTTTAAAATTGGATGAAACATGATTCGGAAAAGATAAACTACTTTTCTTTGTGGGCAGAGCGTGAAAACAAACAAATTTGATATCAGAACATTAGCTGAAATCCGCTCTGCGTTGGCTGGAAGGGTTATCAGAACACCTGTGTTGCCGCTATGGGGAAGCAAAATCCAACCGCTTTTGCCAACAGATACATCATTATTTATGAAGCTAGAGTTATTTCAGCATACAGGTTCTTTTAAAGCACGAGGCGCATTGCTTGGCGTGGACTGGCTAGAGGCTGAACAGCGTAAGCATGGCATTACGACATTCTCTGGCGGTAATCATGCACTAGCTGTCTCATGGGCTGCCCAGCAATTCAACATTTCAGCCAAAGTGATCATGCCAAAAACAGCAGACCCTTCTCGGATTAGCGGCTGCCGGGAAATGGGCGCAGAAGTGGTGCTTGCTGAAGATATGGCAGGTGCTGCTGAAATGCTAAATGTGATTGCAGAAGAAGAGGGCAGAAAGATTCTACACCCCTTTAATGATGTCAATATGGCGTTTGGTGCTGCAAGCTGTGGGGCAGAATTTATTGAAGATGTCGCTGATTTAGAGCGTGTTATTTTGCCGGTTGGCGGCGGGGGATTGATCGGCGGTATGGCGGCCGCAATGAAGCATCACAACCCAAAGCTAGAAATTATCGGGGTTGAACCTGTGGGTGCAAATAGTTTGAGCAGAAGCTTTGCATCGGGCAAGCCTGAGGCGTTGGAGAGAATAGATAGTATTGCCGATAGTCTTAGCGCGCCATCAGCCTTGGAAGAATCCTTTACCCTTGCGCATCAGCATGTAGATGAGGTGATCGAAATTGAAGATAAGGTTATGTCACAGATGATGGTAGAGATGAGAGACCGTTTAAATTTGTTTGTTGAGCCTGCTTGTGCTGCATCGCTTGGTGCAGCCTTGGGTCCATTACGCTCAAAGCTTGCAGGGCGAAAAACCGGTGTGCTTGCCTGCGGCTCTAACATAAGTGCAGCGCGTTTCCAGAAACTCACCCAAAATGTAATGTAAGAATTTATGGTGTGATATTCAGCCCATTGCATCTTGGGTGAAACAGCCAAGATGAATTACCACATGATTGCACAAAAATTATATGATATGGGTTAACAAGATAAGGTCAAGAAAAGGAATAAGGGGTTATAGATGAAGGTTGGGTTATTAGGCGCTGGGCGCATTGGTCAGGTGCATGCAGAAACTATTTCGCGTCATCCAGAATGTGAACTAGTTGCCATTTCAGATGTGCATTTGCCTGCCGCAGAACAGCTTGCAGCCAAATATCGCGCGGCCGTTAAAAATTCAGATGACATTTTGGCTGATAGCGCTATTGATGCAGTGCTTATCGCAACCTCAACAGATACTCATTCTGATTTAATTGAGGCTGCCACCCAAGCAGGTAAAGCAGTGTTATGTGAAAAACCGGTCGATCTGAGTTTAGCGCGAGCACGAAAATGTCTTGAAATAGCATCGAAAAATGGCAAGCCTGTGATGATGGGCTTTAACCGTAGATTTGATCCTAATTTTGCAGCGATTAAAGATGCGCTTAATGCAGGTGAAATCGGCAAGGCTGAGCTTCTTTCGATTACTTCTTTTGACCCTGCCCCACCGCCAGTATCTTACATCAAAGTGTCTGGCGGGTTGTTTCGGGATATGATGATCCATGATTTTGATATGGCGAATTTTATCATGGGTGAAGCCCCTGAGATGATTAGTGCGACGGGCTCTTGTGTGGTTGACCCTGAAATCGGCAAAGCAGGGGATATTGATACAGCTATCGTAACCCTATCCTATGCAGATGGGAAAATTGCGGTAATTAAAAATAGCCGTAGAGCAGGGTATGGGTATGATCAAAGGCTAGAAATACTCGGCTCAGCTGGGTTGCTTCAAGCGCAGAACATGCTTGAAAATACTGTTATTAAATCAACTGCTGAAGGGGTTGTCAGTGCCAAGCCAACCTATTTTTTCCTTGAGCGCTATATGCCAGCCTATGCAGCAGAATGGGATGGTTTTGTGCAGGCTGTTAAAACAGGCGCATCTATGCCTGTAAGTTTAGAAGATGGGGTTGTTGCGCTGGCAATGGCAGAAGCTGCAAAAACTTCATTTGATACTGGAAGACCTGTAAGAGTAGATAATGTCTAAAACACTAGATTTGATTACCATTGGACGGTCATCTGTTGACCTATATGGCGCACAAATTGGTGGCCCGCTTGAAGATATGCGTAGCTTTGATAAATATATTGGGGGTAGTCCCACCAATATTGCGTGTGGAACCGCGCGGCTAGGGCTGAAATCTGCGGTGATAACAGGGGTTGGGGATGAGCATATGGGACGCTTCATCCGCCAAGAATTATCCCGAGAAGGGGTGGATGTGCGGGGGGTGAAAACAGACCCTGACAGGCTAACCGCCCTTGTCCTTCTGGGTATCAGAGATCAAGAACAATTCCCGCTTATTTTCTATCGGGAAAACTGCGCTGATATGGGGTTAACAATTGATGATATTGACCCTGATTTTATCCATGAAGCGCGGGCTGTTATTGCCACAGGCACACATCTTAGCCACCCGCAAGTTGAAGCTGCTACGATTAAAGCGCTTGAAATTGCGCGCAGCGCATCAATGCGAACAGCCCTTGATATTGATTACCGGCCCAATCTGTGGGGAGTTGCTGGGCATGGGGATGGTGAAAGTCGCTTTGTTCAATCGCAAAAAGTAACTGAAAAGCTTCAATCCACACTTTCCTTATTTGATTTAATCGTTGGCACAGAAGAAGAGTTTCATATCGCTGGCGGAAGCACAGATACGATTACTGCGTTACAGGCGGTTCGAAAGGTCACCGATGCGACCTTAGTATGTAAACGCGGCGCGTTAGGGGCAGTGGTATTTACTGCAGAAATTGGGGACAGTTTAGACGAGGGGCAGACGGGGCAAGGTTTTGCAATAGACGTCTTTAATGTGCTTGGCGCGGGTGATGGTTTTATGTCTGGGCTTTTGAAAGGCTGGCTAGATGGGGAAGATTGGCCGACTGCATTGAAATATGCCAATGCGTGCGGCGCTTTTGCGGTAAGCCGGCATGGATGCACCCCTGCTTATCCATCGTGGGACGAATTACAGTTCTTTTTTGATTATCAGATAAAGCGGCCAGATTTGCGCAATGATGCGATTTTAGAACAGGTGCATTGGGCGACTAATCGTCATTTGGACTGGCCTGAATTACGTGTATTTGCATTTGACCATCGTAGCCAGTTCGAAGAACTGACAGGCGCAACGCCTGAGAAAATTGGCGCGTTCAAACAGCTTTGTCTTCAAGCAGCCATGCAGGTTGCAGGGGATAAATCAGGATATGGGTTTTTATGTGATAGCCGTTTAGGTCGGGATGCGCTTTTCAAAGCTGCCGATACAGGGTTATGGACCGCTAGACCAGTGGAATGGCCAAGCTCTCGACCCCTTACCCTTGAGCCTGAGTTAGGGGATGATTTTGGCGGCTTGAAGGAATGGCCGCGCGACCAAGTGGTAAAGGTGTTATGTTTCTGTCATCCAGATGATGATGCCGCATTATGGCAGTCCCAGATTGATACCATTACAAGATTGTTTCAGGCTAGCCGCCGCAACCATCTTGAATTCTTGTTAGAGGTTATCCCATCAAAAGCTGGTTCTGTGGATGATGAGACAACCGCAAAGGTTATTCAGCGCTTTTATGATGCCGGCATTTATCCAGATTGGTGGAAGCTAGAGCCGATGCTCACCGATACAGCCTGGAAAAATACCATTGCCGCGATAGAAGCTAATGATGGTTTCACGCGCGGTATCGTTATCTTAGGGCTTGGTGAAAATGAACAGAAGCTTGCAAAAAGCTTTGCTGTTGCTGCAAAATATCCGCTTGTGAAAGGATTTGCAGTGGGTAGAACAATCTTTGCTGAATCTGCAAAAGCATGGATGGTTGGAAAGATATCAGATGCTGAAGCGATAGCGAATATGACCGTAAATTATCAAAAGCTGTGTGATATTTGGGATCAACAAAGATAATTTGTTTCGGTAGCTATCCCCACTGTAAACATAAGTCCAGCGGGTTGATGTGCGGCAAACAATATGATTATTCAGCTGTGTAAAATGCTGACGGTTTGGTTGCGGATAATTGCGTGACTTGGCGGCTTGCTTCCACGATATTTTCACGGACATAATTTTCATGCCGTTTTGGCACTTGCGCTGGCTCATACCGGTAATTCACCATTACCCCAAAGCTATTTTCAATCCCATTTTTTGAAATATCTGCACAGCCATGAAGTGCATCAACAAGAGCGCCATTCCGCAAATGAAACCGTGCGACAGCATCAACCGGCTGGCCATCTGGACGTTTGGCTTCTATCAGATATTTCGCGGCGAGTGCCTTCAGATTTACATCATATTTTTCAAGCTCTGTTTTATCCCCAAAAGCAATGG
Source organism: Puniceispirillaceae bacterium (SeqCode) (assembly GCA_965660095.1). Classification (GTDB taxonomy): domain Bacteria; phylum Pseudomonadota; class Alphaproteobacteria; order Puniceispirillales; family Puniceispirillaceae; genus WTJO01. The sequence goes on along the minus strand of CBFHYP010000001.1, from coordinate 249,368 downwards.
TAGATTGGGCGGCTTTTTCAAGCGCTGTAAGCTGATCTTGCGGCAGTTGTTCTTGGTTTTCCTGTAGCCATTGTGCAAATCCTGGCAAAGGCGATAAGGTCACAAAATTTTTCAGTGCAGGGATTTCTTTTGATAAATCTGTAACCACTTGTTTTATCAATGCATTGCCAAAGGAAATACCTTGCAAACCGCGCTGGCAATTTGAGATAGAGTAAAATGCAGCAGTATCTACCTCATCTAGAATAAGGGCATCATCCCGCTCAGCTAAAACAGTCTGGATAGAGTTTGGAACGCCTTTACATAAAGCTACTTCAACAAATACCAGCGGCTCATCTGGCATAGCAGGATGAAAAAAAGCAAAGCAGCGTCTATCTTGGGGCTGTAATCGTCTGCGTAAATCGTCCCAATCATTAATCGCATGCACTGCTTCATATTGGATGATTTTGCCTAAGATATTCGCTGGCGACTGCCATGAAATAGGCTTGAGGATTAAAAACCCGCGATTAAACCAGCTGGTAAAAAGATGTGCAAAATCGATATCAGCGATTCGCAAATTTTGGTCATTTTTTGCAAGCCGCAGTAAATCAGCACGCATTCCCACCAATACTTGTGTGCCGCCAGCCACTTGGTTCAAACGCCGTAGCAAATCTTGCCGGCGTGGTTCTGCTGATTGCATTAATGATTTAAGGTGGCGTGCGTTACGCGTCTGTTGATAGTTTTCAATGCCCATTTTAATGGCCTCGATATCAAGGTCCATCTGGTTATTTAAGAAGGTAAAAAATGCGTGTTTCGCAGTATCATCTAAGTCCTGATATTTACCAAGAATAAGGCTGCCAATCCGCTGAATAGATGTTTCATCATTTCCAGACAGAAGGTCGGTAGCAAGCATTTCAATAGAACGCTCATCAGTGTTTGAGGAGAATTTAGGCCGCAAATCTGCAATGGATGAAAATAAATCTAAAAGTAAATTTCGTGCAGATGGCATGTCTCTATCCTACTGTAAATCCGAATATATATCCTCATCCTAAATTAAAGAATACCAGATGAGTGCGCCAAGTATAGCCTTAAAATACGGTGCGGACATAGGGGCGACTTTCCGCTCATTGAATTTAAGCTAGCGGGCATTTATGAGCGGGTTCTGTGAGGGGTTAAACTAAACTCTCCGCCTAAAGCTGTCGTAAAAGAATAGGTAAGGGAGTTTTACGATGGAAACACATTTTCAGTATATTACGCGAAGCAAGTCCGACAAGCCAGTTCCCCAAGTAAAGCGCGTGCAAACCCCGCTTTATGCATTAGTTGGCTCTGTTGTGATGCTCACCGGGATTATTGCATTCTGGGGGTAAGCCAATGCTCGTTTTGCGTGCGTGAAAAGTCGTAAAAAATGAAACAATATATAGCTATTTCCGCAATAATGGGGTAACACTTCTCCAATGCAAAATTTGGTCGGCTCGGGAGGCGCTTTCGGGGTGGTCGATATTTTTTCTTGGAGGAGTGAAATGAAAAAATTATTAACTTTCGCTGCTGGTACTCTAGCGGCAATGAGCATGTCTGTCTCAGCGCATGCAGGCGTTGATTTCAGCGGCAAGACAATCGAATGGACCATTCCATTCTCAGAAACAGGTGGTTCTGCAAAATGGGCAAACTTCTTTGCACCATTACTATCTGAAAATCTACCTGGTAACCCAAATGTGGTTGTTAAATTTATGCCAGGTGCAGGCTCAACAAAGGGCGCAAACTGGTTCCAAGGACAAACCCATACAGACGGTACTGTAATGTTTGGCTCTTCAGGCTCAACACAGTTCCCATATCTACTTGGCGACCCACGTGTGCGTTATGAATATGCAGACTGGAACCCTGTAATGGCATCAGGAACTGGTGGTGTTGCATATTTGAACCCAGAAGCTGCTGCAAAGTTTGACGGCACGACAAACAACATGCAAGGCATGACATTCATTTATGGTAATCAGGGCGCTACACGTCTTGACCTTATCCCTGCACTAGCATGGAAAATGCTTGGCCTAAATGTTGAGCATGTGATGGGTGTTAAGGGACGCGGTGATGGCCGTAAAATGTTTGAATCAGGTGAAGCTACAATTGATTACCAAACATCTTCATCATACCTAAAGTCAGTTCAGCCACTTGTAGAAGAAGGCAAGGCTGTGCCAATGATGACTTGGGGTGCGTTGAATGAAGCAGGCATGATTGTGCGTGACCCAACCTTCCCAGAGGTGCCAACATTTAAAGAAGTATGTGAAGCTACTTTCTCATGCTCAACAACTGGTGCAGAATTTAAAGCTTGGAAAGCATTCTTCATTGCTGGTTTCCCATCACAGAAGATTGCGTTTCTTCCAGCAGGTACACCGCAGGATGTAATCGATACATACACAGAAGCATTTGCAGCGATTAGAGCACGTTCTGATTTCGCAGAAATTTCAGCAAAGCGTCTTGGTAAATATCCAATGTATGTAGGTGCAGAAGCACAATCTGCGCTAAATGGTGCAATTACTGTGGATGCATCAGCTCAAAGCTTTGTAAAAGGCTGGTTGAAGTCAGACTTTGGCGTATCGCTAAACTAATCTAACCACTTCACCCATCCTCAAATTTCGTTTTGTAACGTCTTTTGGGGGTGGGTGTTTTATTTCTTCACATAAGTATTTGGTGTGATAGATGGATATTTTCATTACCGCATTTCCTGCATTTATTGAAGGGTGGCAGTTGATCTTGCAACCTGCGGTAATCGGCTATTTGATGCTTGGTGTAACCTTGGGTCTGGCCATTGGCGTTTTCCCTGGTTTAGGCGGTATCGCTGGGCTTTCATTGGTACTTCCATTTATGTTTGGGCTAGACCCTGTTTTAGGGTTAGCGTTAATGGTTGGCATGGTTGCAGTAGTGCCAACATCTGATACATTTGCATCTGTTTTAATGGGAATTCCAGGCTCTTCAGCCTCGCAAGCAACAGTGCTTGATGGGTTTCCAATGGCAAAAAAAGGGCTCGCTGCCCGCGCCTTGTCAGCTGCTTTCGCCTCATCCTTATTTGGCGGCATCGTTGGCGCATTTTTCTTAACATTTTTTATTCTTATCGCGCGCCCCATTGTGCTTGAATTTAAATCCCCTGAATTATTGATGGTTTCTGCATTTGGTTTATCCATGGTGGGTATTCTTGCTGGACGCGTCGCGCTCAAAGGTATTATGGCGGCAGGCTTGGGGATGCTTGTGGCTTCTATTGGCGAGGGGCCTTTTAATGGTGAGTTGCGCATGTCTAGCTATGATATGCCGTATCTCACCGATGGGCTGAAGCTTGTTATTGTTGGGCTAGGCATTTTTGCGGTGCCTGAGATTATTGCCTTATTACGCAAAGACAAAGCGATTTCCACCAAATCATCATTAGGCGCTGGCTGGCTAGATGGAGTTAAAGATTGGTGGGCACATAAATTTCTGTCCATTCGGTGTGCGCTTATCGGGGTCTGTGTTGGCGTTATCCCAGGCTTGGGCGGATCCGTTGTAGACTGGATAGCCTATGGCCACACGGTGCAATCCACAAAAGACAAATCACAATTTGGCAAGGGCGATGTCCGCGGTGTTATTGGCCCTGAAAGCTCAAATAATGCGAAAGAGGGCGGTGGGCTTGTCCCGACATTGCTATTTGGCATTCCTGGTTCTGGCTCGATGGCGATTTTCATTGGCGCATTATCATTGCTAGGTTCAGGTGAGCTTGAAGTTGGGCAAGTGATGCTCAAAGACAATCTTAATTTCACCTATGCGATTGTCTGGCTGTTGGCCTTAGCAAATGTCATTGGTACGATTTTGTGTATTGCGCTATCTGGGCAAATTGCAAAATTAACCACCATTCGCTTTGCTTTAATTGCCCCGTTCATTTTTATGATTATTTCCTTTGCTGCTTTCCAATCTGGTCAGAATTTGATGGATTTGGTGGCGCTATTGGCAATCGGGTTTTTAGGGATTTTAATGCGCCGGTTTGACTGGTCACGCCCTGCTTTTTTAATTGGCTTTGTGCTGGCTAATCCTATTGAAAATTATGCCAATAATGCAAATCAAATTGCGGGTATTCGTTTCCGCCAAGGCTTTGAGGCAGGTTTTGATTATATTGCCAGCCCAATTGTTCTAACCCTGCTTGTTATTACAGTTGTTTCTATCATTGTAGGGCTGAAACAGGCAAAAGCGATTAGAGCAGAAGGTGAGGTTGAGTCTGGCGATAAAAGAGCGCCGCTTATATTCTTGCTTGCAATGATGGGCTTTGTTGGGTTTGCGATGTTTAATACAGGGTCAATCCCGTCTTATGCATTTGTTGATGCGATATTCCCGCTTACAGTTTCGATTATATCGATGATGTGCGGGGTGGTATTATTGGTGCAAATGCGTCTAAAGCCTGAAACAGACCCGCTATTTGCAGATAGGGAAAGACACGACCCAGAAGGTGAAAACAGATTTGGGCTGTGGCAAACCCTAGCGTGGTTTGCAGGGTTGCTAGCATTAACCTCACTTATCGGGTTTATTTTGGCATTAGGGATGTTCTTGCTTGCCTTTTTCTATTTCCGCGCACAGCAGACCATTCTACGCACTGTCATTTTATCTGGGGCTGGTGTGGTGTTTATGTGTTTTATGGCATGGCTGCTGAACAGGGATTTCCCGCCAGGGCTTCTGCAAGCATATGTAAACCTACCTTGGCCACTCACCTAACATATCGCATCGTATAAATAGGTTTAGCCGAAAGCTAAGGAGTAATAGGATGACAGACAGGCATCAGATACTCTGTCTTGATGGTGATGGTATCAGCACTGAGCTTGTTGCGAGCTTAAAAATAATAGATGCAGCGCTTACCCCATATCTGCTTAAGCCGATTAATTTAATTCATGACAAGGTCGGTTTTTCCAGCCTGAAGGCGCATGGCACAACCATAACAAATGCAGTGGTTGAACAGGCAAAATCTGCAGATGGTGTCATTTTAGGGCCGGTATCGCATAATGACTATCCAGCGGTAGAGGCTGGCGGGCTTAACCCTTCAGGGGTGCTTCGCAAAGCACTTAGTCTGTTTGCTAATATTCGCCCTGCTTATTCTTATCAAGGCATTCTGCATCCTATCGCAAAGAAGATAGATGTGGTGGTTATGCGTGAAAACCTCGAAGGGTTTTATGCAGATAGGAATATGGCAGAGGGAAGTGGTGAGTTTAGCCCTGTGGACGGAGTTGCGTTGGCGGTACGAAAAATCACTGCAAAAGCCTCAGAAGATATCGCGCGCGCTAGCTTTGAATATGCCCAAACACGAGGCAGAAAGAAAGTAACGGCAATCCATAAAGCAAATGTCATGCGGATGACAGATGGTCTGTTTTTACATGTGGTTAGGCAGGTTGCGCGTCAATTCCCCGAAATCACCTATGATGAAATGCTGGTCGATGCGGCGGCGGCGATGCTCGTGCGCGCTCCGGAACAGTTTGACGTTATTGTTACCACCAATATGTTTGGCGATATTCTTTCTGATTTAACCTCTGAGCTTGCGGGCGGATTAGGTCTAGCAGGCTCACTGAACCTTGGGCATAATGGGGCGATGGCACAAGCACAGCATGGGTCTGCCCCTGCTATTGCAGGCCAAGATAAAGCTAATCCAGTCTCCCTATTATTGTCTTTTGCGATGCTGTTAGAACATTTAGGGGAAGGGCGGGCAAGCGGTCATCTTAAGACCCAAATGGCAGAAATGATAGCCCAACCACAAACACGAACAGCAGATTTAGGCGGTATGCTTAGCTGTTCTGATTTTGCATATCAGCTTGCTAAGCGGCTTAGCTAATGTTGAATTTATTTTCTTAGGAGTATCAAAGATGCAAACAGCAACACCCTTTCTCTTTATGCGTGGTGGTACCTCTAGAGGGCCTTATTTCAATGCAGCTGATTTGCCCCAAGACAGAGAAAAGCTTGCAGAATTTTTAATCAAGGTGGTCGGTTCAGGCCACCCCTTGAACATTGACGGTATTGGCGGCGGAAATGCAGTCACCACTAAGGTTGCAATGCTTTCACCATCAAACGATGAATGGGCAGATATTGATTATTTCTTTGCACAGGTCAGTGTTGAAACCCAGCTAGTCGATTTTAAACCGACTTGCGGGAATATCCTAAGCGGTGTTGGTCCTGCGGCACTTGAGATGGGGCTAATGCCAGCCATTGGCGATAGTGCAGAAATTAAAATAAGGGCGGTGAATACAGGGGCTAGAATCCTAGCCAAAGTGCAATTGCAAGATGGCAAAGTGCGGTATGATGGTGATATGCACATCGATGGTGTCCCTGGCACTGCTGCCCCTATTGAATTAAACTTTATGGATGTTGCAGGCTCATCCACAGGCGCTTTTCTGCCCACGGGTAATCTTATCGATACGATTGGGGGGATTGAAGTAACCTGTATGGATGTGGCAATGCCAATGGTGATTGCACGCGCAAGTGATTTTGGACTAACCGGCCATGAAAGCAGAGAAGAGCTAGATGCAAACAAAGATTTCTTTGCACAAATGGAAGCTGTCAGGCTAGAAGCAGGCAGCAAAATGGGCATGGGGGATTGCCGCCAATCTGTTACTCCTAAATTTGGATTGCTGGCACCTGTTGAAGGGGTGGGGCATATTGCAACGCGCTATTTCATGCCATGGGAAACACATCCAACAATGGCTGTAACGGGCTCACAAGCAATGGCATCTTGTGCGTTAACACCAGGGACAATTGCTGAGGGGATGATGACTATTCCGAATGAACGTCCTGCACAGGTAATATTACATCACCCGATGGGAGAGATGCCTGTGCTAGTCGATTATGATATTGCCGATAATGTTTTTATACATAAGTCAGCAGGGCTTATCAGAACCGCACGAAAATTAGCGCAAGGTGAGGTGTTTGTACCAAGCTAGCGCTCATCAGTCAGGCGTTTGCTGATAAAGGACATCGCAAAAAATAACGGGATAATGCGCACTGCATGGTGGAATGCAACAAATGCTACGTCAAATCCAAAAATAAGGGCAAGCAATGTAACCTCGTATAGTCCGCCAGGCACAAATGCCAGCCAGACCTCTAAAAAGCTAAACCCATCTAGCTTTGCCATTAATAAAGTTGCCAGCAGATAAAGCGAAAGGATTAAACTGGTGTTCACACAAGCATCTTTAAGATATATGAACACTTCAGAAAAGGGCACTTGCGCAAGCCGTGCCCCAATAGCCCCGCCAATAGCCAATTGTGCTAAAATGACAAATTCATTTACCCGGGGCAAATCAGCCCATCCCATCAAATGGAAGCCAAGCGACAGGCTCATCGGGCCAAGAAGATAGGGAAGGGGAAAGCGGAGTAGAATAGCCATTGCTAGCCCTGCCGCACCAAAGAAAATAAAATACCCTATCTCAAAAATGCTGAGCGAAAAGATGCTAGGCATTTGTGATAAACGCAAATTGGATGAAGCAACCGCATCACCGCCTTGAATAAAAGCAAGTAATAAGGGGGTGGAAACAAACACAATTGTAACCCGCACTAAATGAAATAATGCGACCACATAATCTTTTTCAACAAGCTGGCGGGCAAGAATAAGGGCTTCAGCTTGTCCGCCTGGCAAGCAACAGAAAAAGGCTAGCCGCTTTTCATACCCTCGCCATTTTGTCAGCAACTGATAGCCAAAGAAACATACAAAAAAGCTGGTTACCAGCATCACTAAAATGCTTTTCCACCATAGTGCTATTTGCTGGAACATATTTTGATCGAACGTCGCGCCAATCATCACCGCAAGGCCAAGAATGACCGGGATATGAAACCAACGCGCAACCCCTAAATAAGGCTGAATTGGCCTAATTAATCCGCCTGTAAACCACACCCCAAACAGGCTGCCCATCAGATAAGGTGCAGGCATTCCAAAATTAAAAAACACCCAACCGCTAGAAAGGGCCAGGGCAAATGTAACGCCCATTTTAACGCAATCATTTTTGAGGGTATAAAAATTTGGTCGTGTGATCATGATCAGGGATTAATCGATTTCTGAAAAAGGGTTACTGTTAATAAGGTACAATCTAGCGGCTAATGCAGATTCAAGATGGTTTCGCATATGGTGTTCTGCTTCTTCAGCTTGGCTGTTCTGGATAGCTTTATTGATTTGTTCATGTTCAGCTAAAATACTCGAAAGGCGTGCTTCCACACTATAGGCTGTCACGCCAAGTAATACCAGTAATTGCGCTAATTGTGCGAGCTGTTCTTCAAGGAAAGGGTTAGACGCGGCCTTGCAGATACAATGATGAAAACGCCGGTTATGGCGTGCTAGAATTTCAGCTGATGCGCCGGTATCCACTAATGCCCGTTCCTCAAAGACAAGCTGCTGAATAAGATGTTTTTCAGCAGCTGTTGCGCGGGTAGCTGCTAGCCTTGCTGCCATTCCCTCTAAGGTGCTTCTAAGCTCATACAGGCTTTTAATATCAGTCCATCCTAATGTGCGGATACGAAGCCCATCTTGGTCTGTTTCTAAAATGCGCTCTGCTTTAAGCTGGGTAAGCGCTTCTCGTAAAGGGGTGCGGCTAACCTGCAATGCTTTGCCTAGCTCAATTTCCTTTAAGCGTGTTCCAGGGACTAGCTGGCCAAGCTGCAAGGCTATCACAATTAAATTTCGAATGCGGTTTGCGCCTCGTCGTCCTGCTAAGCCTGCCAAATTGCCGCCTTCACCCTGAAGATGTGCTTCAAGGGCTGTCCAGTTAATGTCTGCGACGTCTAATGAAGGCATGGTTTCCTGTATCTTGCTTTTTTGGGCGGTTTTGATTGACTCTTATTCCTATTTTGCCTTATTTGTATGCATATGTATACATTAAATGAAAATGCGGAAGATATTTTGTGGGACATACTGGTTATTGGGGCTGGGAATGCAGGGCTTTGTGCTGCTATCACCGCCTCAGAGGCAGGATGTTCTGTGCTTGTTGTTGATGTTGCACCGCAGGATATGCGCGGCGGCAATACCCGCCATACCCGTAATTTACGTGCAACCCATGATGCCCCCACCGATGTGCTAACCGAAAGCTATTCTGTGGAGGAATATTTTGATGATTTAATGCGGGTCACTAAGGGCATTACGAACGAAAAGCTTGCCAAAATGACGCTAGAGAAATCTGCTGAGCTAACCGCATGGCTTGGCAAACGTGGCGTGAAGTTTCAGCCTGCATTAAGCGGTACCTTAAATTTGGGGCGTACCAATGCGTTTTTCTTAGGCGGTGGACGCACCATGCTCAACAGCCTGTGCAGGCATGCAGAAAAATGTGGTGTCCAATTTTTATATGAAACCGAAGTAACGGACATAAAATTAAATGAAGGGTTTTGCGAGCAGGTTATATTGGGTTCTGGGAACAGCTTAAGGGCAAAAAATGTGATCGCTACCTCTGGCGGGTTTGAAGCGAATTTAGATTGGCTTTCAGAAGGCTGGGGTGATGCTGCACAGAATTTTTTAATTCGTGGCACGCCGTATAATAGGGGGATAGTGTTGCGTCGTCTTCTTGATGCTGGCGTGGCCTCTATTGGGGATGTTGACCAATGCCATGCAGTCGCAATTGATGCCAGAGCGCCCAAATTCGATGGCGGTATTGCAAGCCGGATTGATGCTGTGCCCTTTAGTGTTGTGCTCAATAAAAATGCAGAACGCTTTTATGATGAAGGTGAGGATTTCTGGCCAAAAAGATATGCGATTTGGGGTAGGCTTGTTGCAGGGCAGCCAGACCAAGTAGCCTATGCGATTGTGGATTCAAAGGGTATTGAGCGCTTTATGCCTTCTGTCTTTACCCCAATTATGGATGATACGATTTCAGGGCTTGCTAAGCAGCTAGAGCTTGAACCTGGACAAGTGGAGAAGACGATTAATGCGTTTAATAAGGCGTGCCCAGCAGGTGATATCGACCAGCAGATTTTAGATGGCAAAGCCACATCAGGTTTGGTGCCTGAAAAAACAAATTGGGCAGCGCCCATTTCAACGCCGCCTTATTATGGCTTTCCGCTTCGCCCTGGCATCACCTTTACCTATATGGGGGTTGAGGTGAATGACAATGCACAAATGCTGATGGAAGATGGCAGACCAGCTGGAAATCTTTATGCAGCAGGTGAGATTATGGCAGGGAATATCTTATCTCAGGGGTATCTTGCGGGTATTGGGATGACCATTGGAAGCGTGTTTGGCAGGATAGCTGGCGCACAGGCGGCACGCGCTTTGAACAAATATCCGAATGAGACGAGGACGGACAGATGAAGCCAGTATCTTTAATCGAGATGGCCGATACAAAAACCCATGATGAAACAGCGCGCATCATGCAAATTTGTAATGCATGCAGATATTGTGAAGGGTTTTGTGCTGTCTTCCCTGCAATGACGCAGAAAAGAGTGTTTGATGTAGCGGATACTGCTTATCTTGCGAATTTATGCCATCATTGCGGTGCGTGTTATTATGCGTGCCAATATGCACCGCCGCATGAATTTGCTGTAAATGTGCCAGCAACCTTGGCGGAAAGGCGTTCTGAAACCTATGGGGAATATGCATGGCCACGACCGTTGGGACGTGCGTTTCAGCATAATGGCCTTGTTGTCAGCATAGCAATCGTTGCAGGATTAGCGGTTACGCTATTCTTAATGCTTGCGATTATTTCTGAAGACTATTTTTGGGGCGTACATATTGGTGAGGGTGCATTTTATCAGATTATGCCGCATACGGTTATGGCAGGTATCCCGCTTGGGATAACCAGCTTCACGGTGCTTGCATTACTTATTGGGGGGGTGCGGTTTTGGCGAGATTGTGATGGGGGAGGGGTAAAGCTCTCCGCCATCTCAGAAGCGTTTTCAGCCGCCGCTAGCATGAAATATCTTGGCGGGGATAATGCCGGAAATGGCACTGGATGCCCGGTAAGTGATGATAGGAACAGCCTTAATCGGCGCTTTGCCCATCATCTCACCTTTTATGGTTTTATGCTGTGTTTTGCGGCTACTTCCACAGGTACAATTTATCATTATGTTTTTGGATGGGAAGCACCTTACGATTATCTAAGCCTGCCTGTTTTATTGGGAACAGTTGGCGGGGTAATGCTATGCTGGGGGACGGCGTGGCTGTGGCAGTTAAAGCGTAAAATGGCTGATGAGATGAAAAGCTTGAAAGATTTGGGGATGGATTATGCCTTTATCTGGCTTTTATTCTGGGTGAGTGCAACAGGGCTTATTCTGCTAGCCTTGCGTGAAACAAGCTTTATGGGGTTAACATTAGCTATCCATTTAGCGCTAGTTTATGTGTTGTTTTTGGTGCTGCCTTATTCAAAATTTGTGCATGGGCTTTACCGTCTTATTGCGCTTATTGCCTATTCATCAAAAAGCTAAATGATAGAATGCAAACAGCTATTTTTGCAATGCTAGCCATTGACTTCATGAATTAAGCAGAAGCTGGCTTTACAGTTTTATTGAGGCAATCGCCACTGTTGACTGGCGGTAAATTTCATTTTGGCTTTTCTTGTATATTTTTTGGCATTTCTAGCACATTTTAATGCTAGGTTTTAGTTTCATACTACTACGCAGTAATTTAGTGAATTCAGGAGTTTGTCATGCCACTTACCATGAACAAAGATGTTTTTATTACCTGTGCTGTGACAGGCTCTGGCGGAACCCAAGATAGAAGCCCGCATGTGCCGCGAAGCCCTAAGCAAATTGCCGATAGCGCAATTGCCGCCGCCAAGGCAGGTGCTGCGATTGTGCATTGCCATGTGCGTGACCCTGAAACAGGCACACCGAGCCGTGATTTATCCTATTACAGGGAAGTAACGAGCCGTATTCGTGATGCTGACATTGATGTGGTGTTAAATCTTACGGCTGGTATGGGCGGTGATATGATTTTTGGTGGCACGGAGAATCCGCTCCCCTTGGCAGACGGAACAGATATGGCTGGCGCAGAAGAAAGGGTTGCACATATTGCAGAATGTTTGCCTGAAATTTGCACTCTTGATTGCGGTACAATGAACTTTGCAGAAGCTGATTATGTCATGACAAATACCCCTGGTATGCTAACAGCCATGGGGACCATGATGACAGAGCTAGGTGTAAAGCCTGAGGTAGAGGCATTTGATACAGGTCATTTATGGTATGCAAAACAGCTTGTAGCAGATGGGGTGCTAACGCCGGATGTGTTGGTGCAGTTATGTATGGGTGTTCCTTGGGGCGCACCTGACGATTTGAACACCTTTATGGCGATGGTGAATAATGTGCCTCAGGAATGGACCTTTTCAGCTTTTTCTTTAGGGCGTAATCAGATGGCTTATGTTGCTGCTGCGGTACTTGCGGGGGGCAATGTGCGCGTCGGGCTAGAGGATAATTTATGGCTTGAAAAAGGTGTTCTTGCAACCAATGAGCAACTTGTTGCACGCGCCAAAACCATTATTGAAAATATGGGGGCACGGGTGATTGGCGCTGAAGAAGTTCGCCAAAAGCTAAGGCTTACAAAGCGCTCTCCACGCTAAAATGTGATACCAAAAGGGACTTTGAGAATGTCAGAAAAGCAGGTTGCGATTATTGGCGGCGGTGTTATTGGCGGCGGCTGGCTTGCGCGGTTTTTGTTAAATGGGTGGGATGTAAACCTGTTTGACCCTGACCCAGAGGCGAAGCGCAAAATTTCAGCGGTGTTGGAAAATGCTCGTTATGCGTTGCCGATGTTATATGAAACGGCACTGCCTGAAGAAGGTCGTTTAACCTTTTGTGATACTATCGCTGATGCTGTTCGTGATGCCAGCTATATTCAAGAATCTGTACCGGAGAGGCTAGATATCAAACAAAGGGTATTTGCTGAAATCCAACACTATTGCAGAGAAGATGCTGTGCTTGGCTCCTCCACCTCAGGCTTTAAGCCGTCTGAATTGCAGGCGGGAAGTAAGCGCGCTGAGCAAATTATTGTGTGCCACCCCTTCAACCCTGTTTATTTGCTGCCGTTGGTTGAGATGGTGCCAAGTGATGAAACTGCGCCGCATATACTAGAGGCAACGCAACGCATGTTAAGCGCTGTTGGGTTTTATCCCCTGCATGTCAAAAACGAAATTGATGCCCATATTGCAGATCGTTTGCTTGAGGCTGTGTGGCGCGAGGGGCTGTGGCTTATTCATGATGGAATTGCCACAACTGAAGAAATTGATGATGCTATCCGTTATGGCTTTGGTTTGCGATGGGCACAAATGGGGTTGTTTGAAACCTATCGGATTGCTGGCGGTGAAGCAGGCATGGCGCATTTCATCTCTCAATTTGGCCCAGCACTCAAATGGCCTTGGACAAAATTGATGGATGTGCCCGAACTATCTGATGCGCTGATTGATAAGATTGCCGCGCAATCTGATGCACAATCCGCGCATTTGTCTATTCGTGAGCTTGAACGGGTACGCGATAATAATCTGGTGGCAATGATGCGGGCGCTAAAACAGCAAGATAATGCTGCTGGAAAGCTGATTAATGCGCATGAAAAAACCATCAAGAAGAAAGCTGCGGCATCACAGAATTTGCGCACGATTGACAGAATTATTCCTGTGGACTGGACAGATTATAACGGGCATATGAATGAAAGTCGTTATGGTCAGGTTTTCTCAGATGCAGCAGATACGGTGCTGGCAAGCTTTGGGGTGGATGATGCCTATATTAAAGCTGGATATAGCTATTTTACGGTGGAAACATCGATAAAATATTTGGCTGAAACGCATGCAGGGGAAGCTGTTTTTGTGGATACAGAAATTATTCTCGCACAAGGTAAAAAGCTAAAACTTACCCATCAGATGAAACGTGCAAAAGACGGTGAAGTGCTTGCAAAATGTGAGCAGTTTTTGCTTCATGTCAGCTTGGAGGAAAGAAGCTCTTGTGAGCCGGTAAGCCCCGTTGCTGAAGCGATTGCATCACTATAAATAAGCACCGAGATAAAAACCAAGATAGACAACAGAACAGAGGCATAAAATGAATTTTGGACTAACCCAAGAACAGCAGATGATTGTTGATACTGTTCGTACCTTTGTTGAAAATGAAATCTATCCTTTCGAAGATGAAGTCGAGAGAGCTGGTGAAGTGCCAGAAGAGCTTGCAAAACAGATTATGGATAAAACCCGCGAGCTTGGTTTTTATGCCTGTAATTTTCCAGAATCTGTGGGGGGTGCAGGGCTAAACCATTTAGAATTTGCCCTTGTTGAGCGTGAATTAGGGCGTGGTTCTATGGCGCTTACCCATTTCTTTGGACGTCCGCAGAATATCTTGATGGCGTGTGAAGGCGAGCAGATAGAACGGTATTTACTGCCAGCTGTGCGGGGGGAGAAGATGGATGCGCTTGCGATGACAGAGCCTGATGCTGGCTCTGATGTGCGTTCCATGAAATGTTCTGCTGTGCGCAATGGGGGAGATTGGGTTCTAAACGGAAGCAAACATTTTATCTCAGGTGCTGAACATGCAGATTTTGTAATCGTTTTTGTAGCAACTGGTGAAGATGATACCCCAAAAGGCCCGAAGAAAAGGATTACGACTTTTCTGGTCGATAGAGGGGCTAAAGGCTTTACCATCCGCGAGGGCTATCAGTCTGTAAGCCATAGAGGCTATAAAAATATGATCCTTGAATTTGATGATTGCCGTCTGCCGGATAGCCAGGTTTTGGGAGAGGTAGATGGCGGTTTTGAGGTGATGAATACATGGCTGTATGCAACCCGAATAACAGTAGCTGCGATGTCTGTAGGTCGTGCCCGCCGCTGTTTTGACTATGCCCTTGATTATAGTGCTAATCGCAAACAATTCGGCCAGCCCATCGGTAAGTTTCAGGGGGTCAGTTTTCAGCTTGCTGATATGCTTACCGAAATTGATGCGGCAGACTATCTCACCTTAGCATCTGCTTGGCGTTTAGATGAGCGCTTGCCGGCTAATCGGGAAATTGCTTCTGCTAAGCTATATGCTACTGAAATGCTTGCGCGGGTGACAGATACAACCTTGCAAATTCATGGCGGTATGGGGCTAATGAGCGATTATCCGATTGAGCGGTTCTGGCGAGATGCGCGGGTGGAACGTATTTGGGATGGAACTTCAGAAATTCAGCGTCATATCATCAGCCGTGATTTGCTCCGTCCATTAGGTGCATAAATGCCTAACCCCTCGCTTCACCGCCTGTTATGTCCTGAACATGCTGTTGTGATTGGCGGCGGTGTGTGGGGACGTGCTGTTATTCAGCAGTGCCGTAAAATAGGGTTTTCAGGGGAAATTTTTGTCATTCACCCTTCCGCCGACGAAATAGAGGGCATTGTCCCGCTTCGTGCTGTTGATGAGTTGCCTGTGGCTGTTGATGCGGCATTTATTGGCGTAAACCGCAACGCAACCATTGAGGTTGTGCGCCAGCTTGCCGCAAAAGGGGCAGGGGGGGCGGTATGTTTTGCATCCGGCTTTTTAGAAGCTAAGGAAGAAAATAAAGCAGGGGAAATGCTGCAACACTCGTTGATAGAAGCAGCTGGGGACATGCCGATTATTGGTCCAAATTGCTATGGTTTTGTGAATTATGTGGATGGGTTTTGTCTATGGCCTGATCAGCATGGTGGGGTGAGGGTAGATACAGGGGTTGCGATTATCACCCAAAGCTCAAACATGATGATTAACATCACCATGCAAGCGCGCGGCTTGCCTATTGCATTTGCGCTTACCGCTGGTAATCAAGCACAAACCAGTCTTGCAGATTTAGGGTGTGCAGTGCTAGATGACCCGCGTGTCACTGCATTAGGATTGCATATTGAGGGAATTGGCAAGCTAGATGCGTTTCAGCAGCTTGTTGAATATGCTGCCATTAAAGGCAAGGCAATTGTTGCGCTGAAAGTAGGCAGGTCTGCACTCGCACAGCAAGCAACCCTATCTCATACAGCTTCTCTTGCAGGCAGTGATGCGGCAGCTGATGCGCTGTTTTCTAAGCTTGGAGTGGGGCGCGTTAACAGCCTGTCAGAGCTCATTGAGACACTGAAAATTCTGCATCATTCTGGCGGCATTTCAGGAAATAACATTGTCTCTGCCTCCTGTTCTGGTGGTGAGGCTAGCCTGATTGCAGATACAGCCCAGTTGCGCGGGCATAATCTTAACTTCCCAAACCTAACATCTTTGCAGCATCAAGGGCTTAAAGCAGCCTTAGGGGATATGGTTGCGCTGGCAAACCCACTTGATTATCACACCTATATTTGGGGGGATGTTGAGAAGATGGCTGATGCCTATTCAGCATTACTTTCAGGCCCGTGTGATATTGGTGTGATTATTGTTGATTTTCCGCGCATCGATAGATGTGATGATACAGCCTGGCATTGTGTGATAGAGGCCGCTTCCAAAGCACATAAACGCACCTTAAAGCCCGTGGGGCTTCTTGCAACGCTTGTTGAAAATATGCCCGAAGATGTAGCACGCATAATAGCTGATAAGGGTCTTATCCCCCTAGCTGGTTTGGATGAAGGGCTGGCGGCGATTGCGGCGGCGGCGTCTTGCCGCCCGCAAAAAATAGCACCATTATTATCCGCCCCACACCTTGGCAATCTAACCTTAGTGGATGAGGCAGCCTCCAAAACAGCCTTAGCGCAATTTGGGCTAGACATCCCACACCACCAATTAATTGACGCGGATAGTGATTTAGCTGAGCTTACGGTGCATTTTCCTGTTGCTGTAAAAGCCCTAGGGCTTGCCCATAAATCAGAGGCAGGCGGGGTTGCAATAGGGATTGAAAATATCCAATCATTGCAAGATGCCATAGTCGAGATGGGGCAATTAAACTATCTGGCAAAATATCTGATTGAGGAGATGATCACAGACCCGATTGTTGAAATATTGGTCGGGGTGGTGGCTGACCCCGCACATGGATATCTTTTGACGATTGCGGCAGGCGGGGTTTATACAGAAGTGCTTCAAGACAGCACCCATTTATTGGTACCTGCTAGCGAGGATGAGATTTTAGACGCATTATCAAAGCTAAAAATAAGTCCAGTGTTTGAGGGGTATCGCGGTAAACCTGCCATCCATAAAGACGCTGTTATTTCAGCTGTAATGTCTATCCAAAATTATGTTTTGGCTAATCAAGATAGCTGTGTAGAAATAGAGGTGAATCCGCTCATTCTCACAAAAACAAGAGCCGTTGCAGTGGATGCATTAATTCGGATAGGAGAGAGACTAGATGTCTGAAGCTATACAGGTTGAAAAAAGAGGTGCAGTGTTAGAAATATGCATTGACCGTCCGAAAGCAAATGCAATCGATTTAGCTACGAGCAGAGAAATGGGTGAAATTTTTCGTGATTTTCGAGATGATGACAGCCTGCGTGTAGCACTCTTGACGGCAGCGGGTGAAAAATTCTTTTCAGCAGGGTGGGACTTAAAAGCGGCGGCTGACGGGGATGCTGTTGATGGTGATTATGGTGTTGGCGGTTTTGGCGGTCTGCAGGAATTACCGCATTTAAACAAACCTGTGATTTGTGCTGTAAATGGTATTTGCTGTGGGGGCGGGTTAGAATTGGCACTTGCCTGTGATATTATCTTAGCAGCAGAACATGCCAGTTTTGCACTTCCAGAAATCCGTTCAGGTACCGTTGCAGATGCGGCCTCCATTAAACTTCCAAAACGAATTCCGTATCATATCGCGATGGAATTATTGCTAACAGGCAGGTGGGTAGATGCTGAAGAAGCGCAACGTTGGGGGTTTGTTAACCAAATCCATCCCGCAGACCAACTGCTTGCAAAAGCACGCGAATTAGCTGACCTTATCGCATCTGGGCCGCCATTGGTCGTTGCTGCAATTAAAGAGATTGTCCGGAATGCTGAAGATATGAAGTTTCAAGATGCATTGAATAAGATAACTAAAAGCCAATTTGCAACAGTTGAGAAATTATATAATTCAGAAGATCAGCTTGAAGGCGCGAGGGCGTTTGCAGAAAAACGTGACCCTGTCTGGAAAGGCAAATAGGCTATGATAAGGTCATTGCAGAAGGTTCTGAGATGAGCGCAACAAAAATAAGAATGGGCGTAGATATTGGCGGTACATTCACAGATGTGGTTTTAGAATCTACCAAAGGCCTTGCCTCCACCAAAGTGCTCACCACCTATAGCGCGCCAGAAGATGCAATATTAGTGGGGATGAAACAAGTCTGCCAAAAGGCAGAAATATCCCCTTCGCAGATTGAACAAATCATTCATGGCACCACACTAGCCACAAATGCATTAATCGAACGCAGGGGCGCTAAAACCGCGCTGATTACAACCAAAGGGTTTCGTGATGTTATCGAAATGCGCACAGAAAGCAGGTTCGAGCAATATGACCTTAACCTAACCCTCCCAGAGCCACTGCTGCCGCGTAACCGCCGCTATGTGATTAATGAGCGGATGGATGCTAGAGGCAATGTGTTAATCCCGCTGCAGGTTGGTGATGTTGAAGCGCTATGTGATGCGCTTGAGGAAGCTGGTTATGAAACTGTGGCTGTTGGATTGCTTCATTCCTATGCCAATAGCGCACATGAGCGCCTAATAGAACAGGTGCTAGCTAAAAGATTTCCGCATATGATGATATCCTTATCGTGTGATGTATCACCGCAAATGCGGGAATATGAACGTTTCAACACCACTATCGCCAATGCCTATATTAAGCCATTAATGAAGTCATATCTTGGTAGGCTAAAAGACAGACTTGCAGGAGAAGGTGCAGAGTGTCCTGTCTTTTTGATGCATTCTGGCGGCGGTATTATGTCGTTGGAATCTGCGGCTGATTTTCCAGTAAGGTTGGTTGAATCTGGTCCAGCAGGCGGGGCTATTTTCGCAAGCGATATTGCAAGCCGTCATGGGCTTGATAAGGTGTTAAGCTTTGATATGGGCGGTACCACTGCCAAAATATGCCTGATTAAAAATCAAACCCCAAAAACAGCGCGTGTCTTTGAAGTGGCGCGAACTTATCGGTTTAAGAAAGGCTCTGGCATGCCGATATCCATTCCTGTCATCGATATGGTTGAGATTGGCGCGGGTGGCGGTTCTTTGGCGCATGTAGATAATCTTCAGCAAATTCGTGTAGGGCCTGAAAGTGCAGGCTCTGAGCCTGGGCCTGCATGTTATGGGCGTGGCGGGGAGAGGCCTGCTGTAACAGATGCTGATTTGATTTTAGGAAAGTTAGACCCGGATAATTTTGCAGGCGGAACAATCCCGCTTCACCCCGACGCCTCATCCAAAGCGCTGGAAAATCATCTTGGCAAGCCGCTAGAGATGGATGATATGGAAGCAGCGTGGGGATTGGCTGAGGTTGTTGATGAAAATATGGCGAATGCCGCGCGTGTCCATGCTGTCGAAAATGGCGAGGATTTGGCTAGCTATACGATGATAGCCTTTGGCGGTGCAGCCCCGCTTCACGCCGCACGGTTATGTGAAAAATTAGGTGTAGAAAGATGCCTTATTCCCACTGGCGCAGGTGTTGGCTCAGCCATTGGTTTTTTGCGCGCCCCTTTTAGCTTTGAAGCGAACCGTTCTGTATTCATGCGCCTATCTGAATTTGATAGTGCTAAAATTGCTGCGCTATTTGCGGAAATGGCAGAAGAAGCAACATCCTTTGTGCGCTCGTGCGATGCAGAAGCGCAGATTGCCACTGAATTTAAAGCCTATATGCGTTATTCAGGCCAAGGCTGGGAAATCCCGATAGCCATATCCTCTGAACACGCTGAAAATCTAGACCCCGCACAATTACGCAAGCTATTTGAAACAGATTATAAAAAGCTGTTTGGCAGGTCTGTAGAAGGGATGGAAATTGAAGCAACAGTGTGGTCTGTAAATGCATTTACTCAGGTAAAGCAAGCCAAGAAAATCATCCCGCCCCAGCATAAGGTGGCTGTAAAATCAGATGCCAAGCGGGATGTACTTGACCCTGCAACAGGCATGAAAGCACCAAGTGATATCATCGCAAGAGAGCAGATGGGCACAGGCGCCTATACAGCAGGGCCTGCGATAATAGTGGAAGATGAAACATCTGTTATCGTACCTAAAAACCGTTCTGTTATTGCACATTCAGATGGAACGTTGGATGTTACTGTAAATTCAACTTCTAGCGCTAAAGGATAGGGAGAGGACAGGTATGACACAGCTTCAAAAAGTTGCTTATCAGGTCATGTGGAACCGCCTTATTTCTGTGGTGGAAGAACAAGCACAAGCCCTTGTGCGTACTGCTTTTTCAACCTCTGTTCGGGAAGCAGGCGATTTATCTGCAGGGGTATATAATGAAAAGGGTGAGATGCTTGCACAAGCTGTTACAGGCACCCCCGGGCATGTCAATGCAATGGCGGATGCGGTGGGGCATTTTATCCGCCGCATTGGATTGCAAAATATGTATCCAGGGGATGTATATATTACCAATGACCCGTGGGAAGGCACTGGCCATAAGCATGATATCACCATCGTTACGCCCTCATTTAAA
Source organism: Puniceispirillaceae bacterium (SeqCode) (assembly GCA_965660095.1). Taxonomy (GTDB): domain Bacteria; phylum Pseudomonadota; class Alphaproteobacteria; order Puniceispirillales; family Puniceispirillaceae; genus WTJO01. The sequence goes on along the minus strand of CBFHYP010000001.1, from coordinate 228,934 downwards.
GCAGATAAGCATATTGGTTTTTTTGCATGCACAGCGCATGTAACCGATATTGGTGGGCGCGGTTTTGGTGCAGATGCGAATGATATACATGAGGAGGGGCTATATATCCCCATTATGAAATTTGCTGAAAAGGGTGATGTTGATAAGACCCTGCTCACCATCATTCGCGGTAATGTGCGTGAGCCTGATCAGCTGGTTGGTGATATTTATGCGCTATCGACCTGTAATGACATCGGCCATCGCAGGCTCATTGATATGATGGAAGAATTTAGTCTGATAGACCTCTCAGACCTATCTAATTTTATTTTAACCCATTCACGTAAAGCAACCCTTGAGCGGATTAATGCCCTGACGCCAGCAAGCGCAAGCGGGCATATGCGGATTGATGGTAGCAGCGAGCCGATTGATTTGCATGTTACTTTAACAATCGAAAAAGATAGGGTGGTCACCGATTGGCAAGGCACTTCAGGCTTGGATAAAAAAGGTATTAATGTGCCGCTTGTCTATACTAAGGCATATGCATGTTATGCCCTAAAATGCGCCATAGCCCCTGAAATCCCTAACAATGCAGCCTCCCTTGCACCGTTTGAAATTATCGCGCCTGAAAATTCTATCGTGAATGCGGTATTTCCTGCGCCAGTTGCTTTACGCCATGTTATCGGCCATATGGTGCCAGATACAGTGTATAACGCGCTGGATAAATTAATTCCTGATCTGGTGCCAGCGGAAGGCGCGGGATGTTTGTGTAATTTCCAGCTTAGTTTAAGACCGCGCACAGATGCACCCCCACCAGAAGACGCCGTGCGTGCTGAGGTTTTAACCTTTAATTCAGGCGGGTCTGGCGCACGCCCAACATTAGATGGGATGAGTGCAACAGCCTTTCCGTCTGGTGTGATGACAATGCCTGTTGAAGCTACAGAACAAGTGGGGCCTGTGCTGATTTGGCGCAAAGAGTTACGCCCAGATAGTGGCGGGGCTGGCAAATATCGCGGCGGGCTTGGTCAATTTATGGAAGTAGCCCCTATTGAGGGGCATGAATGTGATATCTCTGCCATGTTTGACAGGGTAGACCATCCAGCACGAGGGCGAAGGGGCGGCAAATCAGGCGGCAACACCACACTTATCAGAAGTGATGGTCAAATAATGCAAGGCAAAGGCCGGCAATTTATACCGCATGGGACATCTGTGAAAATGGGGTTTCCAGGCGGGGCAGGCTATGGAAATCCACAAGAACGTGATATTAAGGCTGTTTGCCGTGATATCGCTTTGGGATATATCACCCCTGAGGTGGCCGCATCAGAATATGGCGTGCCGCATGAAAAAATAAATCAAGTGCTTGCAGCCGCGCGCAAAGGTGAGCTGTTTTAGGCCAGCTTTTCACCAAATAGATGATTTTTTAAATAGTGGCAGTTTAAGAATTGAAAATCATCTTAGCCTGCTTATGTTAGATAACTGGAATATCGTGCGGTATTTTTGAAAGATAAAGGGCATTAATTCATGGCAATTCAATATTTAAAACGCAGTAAGCCAGAGGCTGAAATTAAGGCAGATGACGCAAAAACACGTGTGACGGTTGAGGGTATCTTGGCTGATATTGAAAAAGGCGGTGATGCGGCTGTCCGTGAATTATCTGAAAAATTTGACAATTACACGCCACAAGCCTTTCGCTTAAGCCAAAGTGAAATTGAAGCTGCGATGAATAAAGTATCTACACGGGATATGGAAGACATTAAATTCGCACAAAAACAAATCCGTCATTTTGCAGAACAGCAACGCGCGAGCATGACAGATGTTGAAGTGGAAACCTTACCTGGGGTGATATTAGGGCATAAGAATATTCCGGTGCAATCAGTGGGGTGTTATGTGCCTGGCGGAAAGTTCCCAATGGTCGCTAGTGCGCATATGTCTGTTCTTACCGCATCCGTGGCTGGCGTGCCGCGTATTATTGCTTCAGCCCCGCCTGTCAATGGTGAGCCGCATCCTGCAATTGTTGCAGCCATGTCGATGGGTGGTGCGCATGAAATATATGTGCTTGGCGGTATTCAGGCAGTGGGTGCGATGGCGATTGGCACAGAAACGATTGAGCCTGTACACATGCTTGTAGGGCCAGGAAATGCATTTGTTGCAGAAGCAAAGCGCCAGCTTTATGGCCGTGTTGGGATTGATTTATTTGCAGGGCCAACCGAAACAATGGTTATCGCAGATGAAACCGTAGATGCTGAATTATGTGCAACAGATTTGCTAGGACAGGCAGAACATGGCTATAACTCACCTGCTTGCATGATTACCAATTCGAAAAAATTAGCTGAAGAAACATTGGCAGAAATTGACAGGCTGTTGAAAATTCTGCCAACAACTGAAACTGCAAGTGCAAGCTGGGCAGATTACGGCGATATGATTGTGTGTGATAGTTATGATGAAATGCTGCAAGTGGCTAATGATATGGCGTATGAGCATGTGCAAATCATGACAGACAGAGATGATTGGTTTTTAGAGAATATGCATTCTTACGGCGCGTTATTTTTAGGTCCACGCACCAATGTTGCAAATGGGGATAAGGTGATTGGCACGAACCACACTTTGCCAACGAAAAAGGCTGGCCGATATACGGGCGGCTTGTGGGTTGGAAAATTCTTGAAAACCCATTCTTATCAAAAAGTAATGACAGACGAGGCGGCGGCATTGGTGGGTGAATATGGATCGCGGCTATGTATGCTAGAAGGGTTTGTTGGTCATGCAGAACAATGCAATATCCGTGTAAGACGCTATGGCGGAAAAAACGTGCCCTATGGTGAAGCAGCAGAATAAAGTCGCTACCCTCTTTGATTTTATGCGGGTATATATTGGCTGATATCGCCTAAGGATGGTAAGGCCATAGCTTGTTATGTTTTAGGTGACAAATGCGCAGATGCGAGTGCAACTGCAAGCGCGCTCCACATAAAAATATTGTTCCATTGCCCGAAAAAATCAGCAAAGCTTGCAATCGGCCAGAACAGACCAAACGGGATGACCCATGCAGTGGCAATAAGAATATTGTCGCGATTTCGCAAACCTGCTTGAAAGCACCTCCAGACTATAGACCACAAAAACACAGTCCCCGTGATTAATCCGAAAATACCTGTTTCGGCTGCCATTTGAATGTAGAAATGATGAGGGTGTGGATGACATTCTAACTGTGGCGCGCTAGCAATAATATCCATGCAAAGATGCCGCATATTACCGGTGCCAACACCAAAAATCGGAGCTTCCATAAACGCCATGATGCCTGGCAACATCGTTTTGTAGTAGCTGGATTGCTCACCTGTGGGTATTTGATGGATGAAATGATCAATATAGCGATAGCTAATATGTGGTAGGAATTGAAATATTAAAATGACTGCGATTAAAGCGGTGAAGAATACAAGGATATATCTGCTCCAAATGGGCTTCCACACCATGCCTGCAAGGATACCGCCGCAGATGCTAATTAAGAAATTTATCCGCTCTCCTGTAAGCAATGAAATGTTGCTCGTAAATAATGCAAGTATCGTGGCTAGATAAGCGATTTTCCCGTGCATAGAAACGGCTAATGCAACCATAATGGTGAAAGCAGGCATGCCCACTTTAGCAACGTAATTGCCTGGGACAAGGTCGCCATATGGCCACATTAGTCGGCCATTTTTCTGACCCTCTATCAGCACTTCTGCGCTAAGAATACAGCACATCATGAGCAGGCCTAAGAAGGTGGCAAGATACATTGCATGCAATAGCCGTTTATCCCTTCCAAACCAATATACGGTTGCAGCCGCAAAAAGCGGGAAGCGAAACCATGCAACGGCCTCACTTGTTGCAATCACAGGAAGCGAGGATAACAGCCCAGATAAAATCGTTACCCCCCAAAAAGCAAAAGCAGCTTTTACCCAGAAAGCCCTAAGCCATGCCCCCTCTTTCTTGAGGATGGAGCGAACAACAAAGCTCAAAGCAAGTACAGAAAGCCATAGATCAGCAGGGCTTCTTTCAATCAGCATGATGAAAGGGCCAAGAAGCCAGAAAATATGGAAGCCGCGTTCCCAGCTAGGCAGCTCAGACAAGCCCTGTTTGGCTTCAGAAAAAATATACAGAAACCATTGAATGGCTGTTTTATTAACGGTGTGACTTGCCAATTTTGGGGCCTCTATCTGATATTATCTTCGCATCATTTAGACTGAATAAAGCTTAGGTGAGGCTCATTCATATGATGCTTAATCTTAAAATACTGGAGCGGTGATACCAAAAATAGGCTTAATAATATAGATAAAAGATTGAATTTAGCTGTGCTGGTGATTATCTCAGTATCTCTACTGAAGTGAAACGCCTATAAAAGGGCTATCATCACACAGCATTTTTTACGACTAGTGAGGGTGTCATGTCTATCCGTCCGATAAAAACCAGCAGTCAAGCCAAACCAACCATGGAAGGGGCAGGCGTTCATCTACATCGTGTGTTCGGCTTTGGGGATACTACAGAGTTTGACCCATTTTTGATGATGGATGATTTTCGCAATGATGACCCAGAAAAATATGCAAAAGGGTTTCCTTGGCATCCACATCGCGGCATTGAGACGGTAACTTATGTGCTGAAAGGCAATGTGGAGCATAGCGATTCACTTGGTAACCAAGGGGTGCTGAGTGATGGTGATGTGCAATGGATGACAGCAGGTTCAGGTATTATTCACCAAGAAATGCCGTTTGGGAATGATGCGGGGCAAATGCATGGCTTCCAGCTATGGGCTAATCTGCCGCGTGATCAGAAAATGTGCACCCCACGTTATCAAGATATTAAATCTGGTGATATCAACACGCTAACTGATGATGATGGCACCCATATCAGAGTAATCGCTGGCAATTATCGCGGCTATAAAGGCGCTATTGACGGCATTGATACAGACCCATCATATCTTGACATTACCTTGATGCCGAATGTGAAAAAACGTTTCCCGTTTGATACACGCAGACAGGGATTTGCCTATATTTTTGAAGGTTCAGCTAATTTTGGCAATGCCTCAAATCCTTTTGGTGTGAATGTTGAAAAAGAATTTGGTGGCGAGGAAATTAAAATCAGAGATCAGTCTGGTGACCGCACGCTTGTGCTATTTGGTGCTGGGGACGAAGTTGAAGTCGTAGCAGGCGAGCAAGGGGTTCGTTTCTTGCTTGTTTCTGGTGCACCCCTGCGTGAGCCTGTGGCATGGCACGGCCCTATTGTGATGAATACGCGTGAAGAATTACATCACGCTTTCCAAGAATTAAATTCAGGAAATTTCGTGAAGACAGGTGCCGAGGGCTTTTTGAATTCCCGCGGTCGCTAGCGGGCTATTTCCTGCATCACCGATAGAAAACGTGCAATTTCACGTTCGCTATTATAATGGCACATCGACACTCTCACACATCCATCAAGCCCGAGAGGGTCAAGGATATTGCCAGAATAATGATCTGCTTTGCGTAAATGGGTACGGATGCCTTCAGCGTTTAATTTTGCCACCACATCTGCTGAGGCAAGCCCATCCACAGTAAGCGATACAAGTCCCTCACGTGCAGGGTTATCCACCCCGCCAATGATTTGCACTTTTTCCATCGTTGCAAGGCCAGGCAGGTTATCCACACCATGGATCATGGCATCTGTTAAGGTTTTTTCATGCGCATGAATGGCAGCACCAGCCGCTTCAAATTTTGCGCGTCTGTCAGTGGTGTCTGAAACTTGACTGCCAAGCCATTCAAGATATTCAGCAACATCAGACAGTGTTGCATATGCCCCTGTATCTCTGGTTCCTAATTCCCAATTCTCAGACGGACCACCAACCAGCGCATCATGCGGTATTTTTGCCATTCTATCCGATATCCAAGCAAGGCCATAGCCATGACGTGAGAACATTTTATACGGGGAAATCACATACCCATCTACATCATAGCTATCAATATCGATAAGCCCGTGTGCGGCATGCTGGATGCCGTCAACAATGATTAGACACTCCGGCGCAATGGTGCGGATGGCAGCGGAAATGGCCGCAACATCCATCCCCATTCCTGTCACAGGCGACGTGTGCAAGATAGTCGCAACTTGGGTATCTTCGGTAATGTGAGCCGCATAGTCTTCCGCCTTCACAAGTCCTAGCGCATCATCATGGGTGATCAGTTTGTGGGTTTTGCCGCCGATTTTTGCCCATCTATCACATGCGCTTCTGGTTGCTGGATGCTCTACGGTTGAGCCAAGTACAGTACCAGACATCTCAGTTCCCAAACAGGCATTCATAATCAGCCTGAATAGCAGTTCTGTGCCGCTTTCACCGACAAAAAATTGTCCGGTGGATGCGTTCATCATTGCCCGCATATCTTCTTTAGCCTTGTTGATAACACGCACTAATTCATGCGAGCCTGGATTGTCTCTGCCTTGATTATCCGGGATGGCGGCATAGCGCTGAGATGTGTGTGTAACTGCATTCAGGGTCAGTGCGCCGCCCGCATTTTCAAAAAAAATCCTCTCTCCTTGAACAGGGCAGCTGTCGATTTGAGCAAATTTGTTACGGATATTATCAAGAAGTTCAGCAGAAATATGGGACATGAGCAGAAGAGCCTTAACTAAAAATATACAAACATAATAAAGATATATCTGCTTTTAAAGCCCTTCACAAGTGTGTCGGCGAGGCGAGGTTCTCATCTGGTAAAATCTTCTATAGTTGCAGATGGAACTCTCCTCGCCATGTTGTTTTTTTCAGCCTTGTTATGTTTAATGCTAGTGCTATGCTGCTAAGGCCTGTGAGATATCATCTATGATATCGTCAATATGTTCTATTCCCACAGATAGTCTGATATAGCCAGGGCTAACACCCGCACTCAACTGCTCTTCCTCTGAAAGCTGTGAATGAGTGGTAGAGGCAGGGTGAATAGCTAAGGTGCGTGCATCGCCGATATTGGCGACATGATAGATGAGCTGAAGATTATCAATGAATTTCTTTCCAGCCTCTGCACCGCCCTCTATTTCAATCCCGATTAAAGCGCCATATCCAGATTTAAGGTATTTCTCTGCAAGCTGTTTTTCCCCTCCAGTGAATTGTTCTGGGTAGATAACATTCAAAATCCGTTTATGCTGTGCAAGAAAGGCTGACAGTTTTGCAGCATTGGCTTGATGCTCTCGAAAACGAAGCGGCAAGGTTTCAATGCCTTGGATAAGATGAAAAGCATTGGTTGGGGATAAAGAAGCGCCCAAATCGCGCAACAGCACCACACGGGCGCGTATCGCATAGGCAATTGGCGCACCAATTGCTTCTGGAACTAAGCTTCCCCATACTGCGCCATGATAACTTTCATCTGGTTGATTGAAATGAGGCTGCCGTTCTGGAAATTCTGTCCAGTCAAAATTGCCGCCATCAATAATCACCCCACCAATTGAGGTGCCATGACCGCCAATAAATTTTGTTAAAGAATGCACAATCACGGCAGCGCCATGGTCAAATGGCCTGCACGTGATCGGGGCTGCAGTGTTGTCGACGATTAACGGTATTCCTCTTTTTCTGCCGATTTCTGCGACCTCAGCGATAGGGAAAGGTACTAATTTTGGGTTTGGGAGGGTCTCCCCAAAATAAGCTCTTGTTCTATCGTCTGTTGCTTTTGCAAAATTTTCAGGGTCTGCGGGGTCAGCAAATCTGACTTCAATACCCATCTTTGATAAGGTGTGCGTGAACAAATTATAAGTGCCGCCGTAAAGATGCGGTGAGGTAACAATATTATCGCCTGCTGAGGCAACATTTTGGATAGCTAAAGCCACCGCAGATGAGCCAGAGGCAACCCCAAGTGCTGCTGCACCGCCATCTAATGCGGCAAGTCTTTCTTCTAACACTTGGGTGGTAGGGTTCATTATCCGTGTGTAGATATTTCCCAATTCTTGTAAGGCAAACAGCTTAGAGGCATGCTCTGTGCTATCAAATTGATAGCTTGTTGTTTGGTAAATTGGCACCGCAACAGAATGGGTTGCAGGGTCTCTTCTGTGGCTGCCCGCATGAAGGACAAGCGTTTCAATATGTTGTGATGATGCAGACATTGTTTTGCCTCATTAAATTATGGGTGGAATCAATACAGGGAACAGAGACATCTTAAAAATAATTTTATTCACTGAAACAACCATAAAATTGTACAATTTTCATTTAATTTCGATATAGTAAAAAGATATGGAACTTTGTTCATTAATTTAGGATTTTTTTGGAATGGATGATATTGATCTTAAGTTGATAAAATATGTGCAACAACATCCTGATCTTGCCCTTGCTGAATTAAGCCGAAGATTAAATCTGTCAAAAACAACCTGCTGGAATAGAATTCAGCGTCTAGAAGAAAAGGGTGTTTTTGTAGGCAGGTTTATGGGTTTAGACAGATTTAGTTTAGGTTTGTCTGTGGTTGTCTTTTTATCCATAACAGTCGGCCGGCATTCACCAGAATGGATGGAAAAATTTGCGCAATTGGTTGCGGGGTTTCCTGAAATTGTCGAAGTGCACCGGCTTACAGGGGAGGGGGCAGATTATCAATTGAAAATTGTTTGCCCTGATATCGAAGCCTATGATGATTTCCAGCAAAAGCTCATCTCAAAAATGGATTTTACTTCCATGGCAACACGGATATCATTGAAAGAGATTAAAAACACGCATCAATTACCGCTGATGCATCTTGAAAAAAATGGTTGAGAAAACACCTATCTCATCTATAGCTGTTTTGGAAAAGAAACATAACTGGCATATTATTGTTCTTCCCTAATCAGGGGAGTAGTTAAAGAGGGGTATCATGGCAAAGAAAAGAGTGGCACTTGAATTGGGGATGGGAACATCTTTGCGAAGCCAAGATTATACCCGTGCTGCGATACGCGCCGTATCAGATGCGTTGTGGCATAATTCATTGAATATGGCAGATGCTTTTGGCTTTCCGCGTGAAGCGATGATTGTCGATGTTGAGGTGGCAACCCAACGGCCCGAAAAGGTGGATATAGACGAGGTTTCGGCGATTTTTCCATATGGTCAAATTTCGGTAAAATCGGTATTTGGGGGTCTCGATATTCCTAAAAAGAAGCATTTGGATGAGGATGGTGAAGCAGAGGGTGTGTCTGAATGCACCATTGTTGCGAATGCTGCCATTGTGGTTTCTTTTGATATGGAAAGAAATATCCAATCAGAAGGGGGCGTGTAATGAAACGGTTGATTTTAGAAATGGGCACAGGGAATGATTTGTACGGTCAAGATTATACCAAAGCGGCCTGCCGCGCGGTGCAAGACGCTATTCACCATTCATCCTTAACCTTGTTTAGATCATTAAATCTCGATCACGGCAAAATGCAGGTCAATGTTACTATCGCTGTGCAAAAGCCAGATGAAGTAGATGCAGAAATTGTTAAAGCTGAACTGCCAAGGGGAAACGCGATCGTGCAGGTGGTGAAGGGCGGTATTGATGTGCATGACCAAGAGGCAGGCACTGTTTCAGTGATTGCGAATGCTGCTGTTGAAGCATTTTACCCGTTTCAAGAAGGGGAGTGGGTGTTATCAACCTCATCTTAAATGGATTTGAAACTTAAGATAAATTTCTGTCTCAATATGGGTATTGTCAGAAATATTGGATGTGGTAGGGAAGTGTGAATGATGAGAAGTAAAATAACGCCAGTTATTCTTGCAGGGGGCAGCGGTACACGGCTTTGGCCCTTATCGCGTAAAAGCTATCCCAAACAATTTTCAAATTTAATTGGTGACACAAGCCTATTTCAGCAAACAGCATTGCGGCTAGTATCCTCTGATCAGCTCGATTTTGCAGCACCTGTCACAATGACGAATGCAGATTTTAGATTTATTATTGCAGAACAGTTGCAAGGGGTAGGTATCGACCCTGGTGCCATTTTAATTGAACCTATGGGCAGAAATACAGCACCTGCAATTCTAGCCGCATGTCTGCATGCACTTGCAGAAGATGGGCAAGCGATTTTGTTGGTATGCCCTTCAGACCACCGCATACCTGAAACAGATATTTTCCATGAAGCTGTTAAAATCGGGCTAGAAGCGATTGCAGATGGAAGCTTGGTTACATTCGGGATAAAGCCAAGCCGTGCTGAGACAGGCTATGGATATCTTGAATTGGGGAGTGGGGCGCAAAACGGTATTTATGATTTGCAAGGGTTTGTTGAAAAGCCTAAGGCTGACGTAGCTGAAAAGATGATTGCATCAGGAAAGTTTTTATGGAATGCGGGCATATTTTTAATGCGCGCAAAGGATATGGTTGCAGCCTTTAAATCCCATTGTCCTGAATTGTTTGAGCCTGTATCGGCTGCAATGCAGGCAGCACAAACAGATTTAGGATTTTTGCGTATTGACCAAACCCATTGGCAGAAATGTGCCGACATTTCTATTGATTATGCTGTGATGGAAAAGGCATCTAAGCTAAAGGCTGTTTCCTTTTCTGGGGAATGGTCTGATTTAGGGGATTGGAAAGCAATTTGGGGTGCTGGTAAGGCAGATCATAAAGGGGTGGTATTGTCTGATAATGCGACAGCCATCGATTGCGAGAATGTGTTATTGCGGGCAGAGCACCCTAGCCAGCAGCTTGTGGGCTTAGGCCTATCCGATATTATAGCGGTTGCAATGCCAGATGCTGTTCTTGTCATGCATCAAGACAGCGCCCAAAATGTTAAGAAAATTGTGCAAACGCTAAAGGAAAAAAATATTCCGCAGGCAGAAACACTGCCCAAAGATTATCGTCCTTGGGGATGGTTTGAAACGTTGGTGATAGATGGTGAATATCAACTTAAACGTATTTGTGTTAATCCTAGCGGAAAGCTAAGCTTGCAAAGCCATAAATATCGCTCAGAACATTGGGTGGTTGTTGAAGGCACAGCACAGGTGACTGTTAATGAAGAGGTTAAGCATCTCACGAAAGGACAGTCCGTTTATGTGCCGTTGGGCGCAGTGCACCGGATGGAAAATCTAGGGGATACACCTATGGTGCTTATTGAAGTCCAAACAGGGTCTTATCTTGGTGAGGATGATATTATTCGTTATGAAGATGCGTATGCGCGTGGATAGCGGATAGAGTATCAAGGGGTATAGATGAATATTGAAAATCAAAATGCATTGGTAACAGGCGGGGCCAGCGGATTAGGCGAGGCAACAGCACGCCACCTTGCGCGCCGTGGTGCGCATGTCACAATCATGGACCTTGATGGTGAAAGCGCAAAGCGTGTTGCATCTGAATTGAATGGATTTGCATGTGCATGTGATGTGTCAGATGAAAGGTTAGTTGCGGATGCGGTTAAAGCGTCTCAAAACCATTGGGGACAGCCTGCCCGAATAGTGGTGAATTGCGCCGGTGTAGCGCTAGGGGCGCGCATTGTTGGCAGAGAAGGGAAGCTTTCTTCTGATGTTTTCAGGCAGGTTATGAATATAAATCTGCTAGGTAGCTACTATGTTATGTCCTATACAGCCCAAGCGATGATGGCAGCCGAGACTTTAGCAGATGGTAATCGCGGTGTGATCATTAACACTTCCTCTGCGGCTTATGAAGATGGGCAGGTTGGCCAGTCAGCCTATGCAGCCTCCAAAGGGGCGATTGCCTCCATGTGTCTTCCGGCGGCAAGAGAACTCTCAAAACAGGCTATTCGCGTGATGGCTATTGCGCCAGGTTTGTTCTATACTCCCATGATGGAAAGGCTGCCTGAAGAAACAGTTGCCAAAATTACAGAGAACGTACCCTTTCCGCCACGTTTAGGCCAAGCAGAAGAATTTGCACATCTTGTCGGCTCAATTGTTGAAAATGATTATCTAAATGGCAGTGTAATCAGGCTAGATGGCGCAACCCGATTGCCGCCAAAATAAAGAGCCTTCATTGCCTGAAAAGATGTTGGACTTAATGTTTGCCCGTTGTAAGCGCAGTGGCTAATTCTGGTAGACTGCCATATGTGAAATGACTTTCAACAGCACTGTTACGGCCTTTCTCTGGGATGTGAGCCACCTGTGCACCACTTGCGAAAGCCGCAATAACCCCATTATCGGAATCCTCAACGATAAGACAGTTTTTTGCCTTAACGCCTAGCTTGTCCATCACTAATAAATAAATATCTGGCGCAGGCTTGGCATTGGTAACTTGGTCGCTTCCGACAATTAAGCTGAAAAACTGCGCAAGTCCTGCGCGGTGTAAATAATCTTGTGCTTTTTCGGTATGGCTAGAAGTACCAACTGCTAGCTGATATCCGCATGTAGAAACAATTTCCAAAAATTCAGCTGCACCTGACATAACAGGCACTTTTTTATTGAGGCTAGATTGGTAAATCGCTTTCCATTTTAGATCAAATTCAATACCTGCATTACCATATTTTTCGGTAAGTAATTGGCGATGTGCAGGTCCGCTTCGACCCGTAAGATTAGCAAATAAACGCTCATCTAAAGGCGTGTTAAACAGAACACAGGTTTGCTCAAAACTGCTTCTTGACAAGCGTTCTGTATCTAGTAATACCCCATCCATATCGCATATAATGGTGGTAATATTTTTATCAAACATAAATCATCCAGACATGATACAGCTTTTGCTTGCAGATTTTTATAACATATTAGCATGATACCCCTATGACAATGTTTTCAGATATAAAATACCTTGTTGTGCATTGCTCAGACAGCTCAGATGATGAAGCTGTTTCTGTGACAGATATTCATGACATGCATCTTGGTTTTGGGTGGGACGGCATAGGATATCACCGCATCATTGAGAGAGACGGCACAATCTCTGCTGGCCGGCCAATCTATTGGCAAGGGGCACATGTAAAAGGCCAAAACCATCATTCATTGGGGGTTTGTCTTATTGGCAGAAACAGCTTCTCTACCCAGCAAATGGCAGCATTAGAGGCGGTCATCATAGAATGGTTAACCCTGTACCCTGATGCAAAAATTGTGGGGCATCGTGATATTCAAGACACAAAAAAAACCTGTCCCAATTTTGAGGCTGGCGCATGGTGGCAAGCGGTCAATCCACTTAGCGTTGGCAGAGCCCATATCATTAGCCCGAAAGCTGGTCTATATCGCACCCCCCCTTCGCAGCAGGATGAGAATGGGCTAGAGACAGAATGTCTATATGGTGAAGAGGTTGAAATCATAAGCCCTGAATTAGTATCAGGGTTTGTTCACGCAAAGTTAACAGCAGATAGCTATGAGGGGTGGGTAGCATTATCGCATCTTGCCGTGCTTCCGAACGATATAATGCCAACCCATAGCATCATTACGCCATCAGCAACCATAACAGCTTTGCCAGATGTGAAATCAAAATGTCTTGTTAAGCTTCCCCTTGGCGCACAATGCTATGTTATGCAGGAAGTTGGCGATTATTATGAAATAGCGTTATATGACAGAGGCTCCCGTTCACAAAGCGGGTTCGTCTCAAAAAGAACAGTAGCGCCCTTGCAAAGCCATATTCAAGATTGGGTATCTGTGGCAGAGGAATTTATCGGCACGCCCTATCAATGGGGCGGCAGAACCTGTCAAGGATTAGATTGTTCAGGGCTAATTCAGCTTTGCCTTGCGGCGGCAGGCCTTTCAGCCCCTAGGGATAGTGGCCCCCAATATCAGGCGATGAAAGCAGCGGCTAAAAAGGGTACTGAGCGCCTTACACGCTATCACCGTTCAGACATTGTTTTTTGGGAAGGGCATGTTGGCGTGATGGTTGATGATATACACCTACTTCACGCAAATGCATATCATCATAAAGTGTGCTGTGAGCCTATTGCTGAAGCGATTAGCCGCATTGCGCCAATTTATGGCAGACCCACAGCACATATAGACGGTCAAAAGTTAAGAGCTATCCTTAGCCCTATCCAAAGCGGTTAAGGTACCGCGCATTTGCCATAGTAAAATCAATGCTGGAATAACCATTAACGCGGTGATGATGAAAAACACACCCCAATCCCCATCCAGCCAATCAACCAATGCACCTGATGAAGATGCCAGCAACGTGCGTCCTAGCGTTCCAATAGAAGCAAGAAGCGCGTATTGCGTGGCGGTATAATTGCGGTCTACCAACAAGGATATAAAGGCCACAAACACTACGGTTGCAATCGCGGCTGCTAAATCATCAAGCAATACAGCTACGGCAAATAACCATTCAACCTTGCCGGTCCATGCAAGCAGTGAGAATAAAATATTGGTAGAGGCCATGAAAATACCTGCAACCAATAATGCGCGAACAACCCCTGATTTAATCGCGATATATCCGCCCAAGATAGAGGATGCCACAGTGACTACCCAGCCTAATCCTTTGGAATAGATTGCAATATCAGACTTTGAAAAGCCAACTTCCTTATAGAAGATAATGGACATTTTGCCCATAAATGCTTCCCCGATCTTAAACAAGAAGATAAAGCTAAGCAGGGCAATGCCAACCTTAAGCCCATTATTCTTAAAGAAACTAAATAACGGGGTAATAACAGTTGAGCCAAGAAAGCCAGCAAGGCCTGTTAACGCATTCTTACTGCCCAATCGTTCTTGATATTCTGCTTGGGCTTGAGCTTGTGCTTTGATACGCTCTTGTGTGCCTGTCTCAGGGATAAGGGCAAGGCCGATATTCATTGCAATGACCAACAGCCCCACCACCAAAAATGTCATTTGCCAGTAATTTTCTAGGCCGAAACGCACTTCAAACGCATCTGCTACAAAAAGGGTGATCAACCCGCCAAGCTTAAAGCCAGTCCACCAACCAATAACAGCCATAGATGCCCCTGCAGCCATTGCCGCACTATCGGAGCGGTCAATCTGTTCAATACGTAACGCATCAATGGTGATATCTTGGGTTGCGGAACAGGTGGCAATCACAAGCCCTACGGCCATGACTAAGAAAATATTAAGCGATGGCGCTGTTGTTGACCATACCAAAAGGCCAAGCAGAATAATCATTTGCATGGTGATAATCCAGGCTTTTCGGTGCCCTAATTTATCAGTGAGGAAAGGTACACGTAACCTGTCAATCACGGGTGCCCACAGAAAATTCACCGAATAAACAGCAAAAATTAACCCCGCAAAACCAACAGCACTTCGTGATAAACCATCTTCTTTAAGCCACAGGCTTAGTGCGCTTCCGATAAGAACCCATGGAAAACCACTAATAATCCCGAGCAGGAAAATACGGCGCATTCGCGCATCTAAAAACAGACTTAAACCTTTTGATTGTGTCATATAAAGCTCTCCCCCTTTTGAGGCCTATGGTACCTGCAAAATATAAATTTAAGCCTATGCTAACTCATTTCTGTGTGCAAGCATCCAATGATATGAAAGTAAGATATGATTTTTAAACCTTTTGCGTTTTAACACAATTTATCATGGCGTTATGTCTGCTTAAATCGTCAGGCTCTTTGTTCAAGCTTCATTATGAAGAGCTTGCGTTCGATTGTATTATTGGGCGTGAGGGGCTGCTGGCAGCAGAAAATAAAAAAGAAGGGGATTGGGCAACCCCAAAGGGCAGGTTCGCAATGCGAGGGCTATATTATCGCCCCGATAGAGTGCCACCTGAAAGCCTGTCTTCGGTGACTGCATTTGAGCCAGTTGCCTTACAAGAACATTTTGGATGGTGTGATGATGCCAGCCATCCAGAGTATAACCAGCTTATTGAACGCCCGCATCTAGGCCGGCATGAAAAGCTATGGCGGGATGATGGGCTGTATGATGTCATTATTCCGTTAGGGTATAATGACAACCCAGCTATTAAAGGAAGGGGAAGCGCGATATTTCTACATTGTGCTGAGCCAGATAAACCTTTTACACAAGGGTGTCTTGCGCTGGCTAAAGATGATCTGTTGCTGTTATTAAATCGGCTTGATAAAAATCCATCAATACAGATTTAAGCAATAGCTAAGCTGTTCAACCATCGTCTTTTAACATCGCATCGATAGCTGCTTTGCGTCGGCGTAGTTTCTGATTGCGTGGCTGCATCTCGGACATCAGGCCATTTCTTACATATCCAAGCATCACCATCACTTCTGTTGAAAATAAATTTAGACATATTTTTTGGGCTGTACCTGCTTTAAGACGTGTAGAGCCAGCAAGTGCTTCTGCGCCAGTATGTAATAAAATGGGATATTCTGCATGCTCAACGAGCGGCGTGTTTGGATTATTAGCAATCCCAATGGTGGTTGCCCCTGCCTTGCGGGCGGCTTGAATGGCGCCGATGGTAAAAGCGGTGTGACCACTTGCGGCAATGCCAATAAAGATATCTGATGGGGTGAGGTGAAGCCCCTCTATTTGGGCGGCCGCGTCTTGGCTATCATCTTCTGCGCCTTCTATAGCGCGAAGCAGGGCGGGGGTGCCGCCTGCGATAACAAATTCAATGCGTTCCTCCGGCCAGTTAAAGGTGGGCAGTAATTCAGCGCCGTCTTGTACTGCTATTCTAGCAGAGGTGCCCGCCCCGCCATAAATCAGCCTACCTGTTTTAGCCTGCGACAGTTTTTCATGCGCTGCTACCACCGCAGCTTCAATTTGCGGTAATGCTGCTTTTACCGCAACTGCGGCCTCATTCTGGCTTTCAAGAAGAAGTGCTAGCGCATCCCCCACAGCAAGCCTGTCAATCCATTGTGATGGGTCAAGGCGTCTTTCTGAATCTAATTCTGTCATGTGTTGTTCATCATGTTTTGTTTTTTTAAATGGCTAAGCCTAGCCCAAGAATAATGCTGTGTAGAAATCTACCCTTAAATGAAGTTAAATAGCTAGCGTGAAGTGCCAGTCTATGATGATATGCTCATCCCCATAAATGATTGAACGATTAAAAAGCAGATGCCAGCTCAACCAACCACAAATACCAAATCCTCACTTACCGTCATAGGGCTGATGTCTGGCACAAGTGCGGACGGAATTGATGCAGCCATCATCCAGAGTGATGGACAAGGTGCCAGCATATTACCTGAACGCTTATGCTTCCCCTACCGTGATGAGGTGCAAAGAGCGGTGATTGCGGCACGCTCCAACCCAGCTGATTTTCTTGCAGACCCCCATAGACGCACAGCCTTACAAAATGGGATTAGCGAGGACCATGCGGAGGCGGTAAAAGCATTGCGGGCAAAAACGACCGTAGAAATCGATTTAATAGGGTTTCATGGCCAGACGATTTATCACAACCCAAGCCATGGGCGAACTATTCAGCTTGGCGATGGGCATTTGCTAGCACGGCGTGTCAATATTCCAGTCATTTATGATTTTAGGGCGGCTGATATGGAAGCAGGGGGGCAAGGCGCGCCGCTTGCCCCTATTTATCATGCGGTTTTATTGCGCCAGTCTGGCCTTGAACTCCCTGCTTGCTTTTTAAATATTGGCGGGGTCGCAAATCTAAGCTTTGTTGCAGATAATATGCCCAGTGCTCACAGGCTTTTGGGTTTTGATACAGGCCCTGGTAATGGCATGATTGATGATTTAGCCCAGCGGTATTTTAACCGCGATTTCGATCCAGAAGGCAGTATTGCCGGCACTGGAACGGTGCATGAGGCGCTTGTTGAGCAGATGCTTCAGCTTCCTTATTTTAAGCTGGAAGGGCCACGCTCCTTAGATAGAGCTAGCTTTAATACGATATTGGATTGGCCAGCGTTTCTTGCGCTTTCCCCAACCGATAAAATTGCGACCCTTACCGCATTTACAGCCGCTTCTATTTGTCTTGCTATTCAAAGCCTACCAGCTTCCCCAAAACATATCGTTCTAGCAGGGGGCGGGGTACATAATCGCACGTTAATCAATGCGTTAAAGCGCCGATTACCAGATGCAGTCCAGCTTGTATATGCAGAAGATATCGGGGCGGATTCTGATAATATTGAAGCTGAGCTTATCGGTTTGCTTGCCGCACGATATCATTTCGGCTTGCCATCCACATTTCCGTCTACAACCGGCGTATCATCGCCGCAAATTTGCGGTAAGAAATGCCTGCCTAGATAAATCCATCTGAGCCTTGTTGATAAAATGGCCTGTAAGGCGGGGCAGGGGGTAACATGGCTCTGATGTCTGCAAAAGGAAAGCGCTGGTCAAAGCGATAGGTTTCAGCATAACAGCCATCAGGGGCGTTACATTGCGCTGCCCTAAATCTGTTCATAAGTGTTGCTGCGTGTAAAAATTTTTCTGGCTGCTGTGTATGATGTGCCAGTATCGCCTGTTTCTTTTTCTCAAAATAAGCGGTGATATCAATATAAAAATCTGGCGTGAACCCAACCCCCATTAGCGGTTCTGCATATAAAACGGGGCAGGTGAAACCAGCAATGCTAGTGATATGCGCAGACAGGCTTCGATGGTCTGGGTGATAATCTTTTGCATCATGGGTGATGATTAAATCAGGCGCGGTGTGTTGAATATGGCTAGCAAGTACCTCGCCTGCATGCGATGCAGTTGCAAGCCCGCCATCTGGAAGGCCAAGCATTACAGGTTTAGCTAAACTAGACAGTCCTTTGATTGTTTCAGCCTCTCTTTGTTTGGCAAGGCTTTCGCCCGTTTCCCTGCCGGCGATAACACCTGCTGCGCCATCTGTTGCTACTGCAAGGCATAAGTCATCCCCGCGCGCTTTAAGCGCTGATAACATTCCAAAACAGAAAATCTCAAGGTCATCTGGGTGTGCCCCAATTGCAAGAATACGCATGAATTTAACCCTTTTAATATGCTGCTAACGTTAGCTTAGAATTTTATTTTGACTGGCCAATCTTGTGCATCTAATCCTATAATGTCAAATGCAACGAGGAAGGGCAAATAAGCAAAAATATGACGCAGAATTTTGTCGCGCAAACATCAGAGCATCTTAGACCTTCTAGCCCTTTGCGGGGTTATATTGAAGGGTATTATGGCCGTTTATTCACCTTTCAAGAACGGATAGAATTACTTGAAACGCTGTCTATATTGGGCTGCAAAAACTATCTCTATGCCCCGAAAGAGGATGTGTGCCACCGCTTTAAATGGCGCAAGCCTTATGATGCAGACTGGCGCGCTGAATTCGGTCAATTTTGTGCTGAAGCCAAGGATAAACAGATTTTCATTTGGGCCGGTATCGCCCCGGGTCTTGATTTTGATTTTGCTGAACCATCCACCGATACCCAGCATTTATGTGCTAAGGCACATCAAGTTCTGGATGCTGGCGCAGATGGTCTGGTGGTGATGTTTGATGATATATCAGACGATGTAAGCCAATTTGCGCGTCTAGGCCTGAATGAAGGGGCATCTCATGGCGCATTGGCTAGCATGCTAAGAGAACGCTTTGATGTACCGATATTACTTGTACCTCGGCTATATGCAGATGAAATTGAAGGTGATGTTAGTGCCTATGCAAAAGGGCTTGAGGATAATTTGCATCAAGATATCGGGGTGCTGATCTGCGGGGAGCAGATTGTCGCAAAACAGGTGAACAGCCCAGATAGAATGGGGATGCTTGGCCAAATAATATCCCATCAAAAAGTGATTTGGGATAATTATTACTGCAATGATTACTGTCCAAGGCGCCTGTTTTTAGCTGAATATCAGGGCAGAAAATATGATGAACCTGTTTTGCTGAATGGCACAGGCATGTTGCATACTGATAAGCTTTTGCTCGCGCTTTATACAGGCAGGGACAGGGTGCAATCATTTAAAGATGCAGGTGTTCCAGATGCGTTTTGGTTGCTTGCACCCTTCTTTGATAAGCCGGTATTTACGCATGATAATCCTGCTGAAATTGTGATGCCGCCATCAGATGTGGAAACCTGGCTAGGAGCGATTGAAGAAATGCTATGGTCTTGGAAATCACCGCTTGCACGGGAATGGTATCCATATCTGTTTGGCTTGAAACAGGATATTTTAATACAGACAGGCCAGATGGAAGATATCCGTATCGCTAAAACCCAAAACCTAGCCCTCTTTAAAATGTTAAAAGGCAATAGATAATGCAACAGCCAGCTACCCCCATTTTTGATGGGCATAATGATATGCTTTTCCAAATGCTGCGCCGACAAGATATGCAGGGTGATTACTTTGATAACGCAAAGGGGGAGGTGCTAAATGTAAATTTTGAAAAAGCCATGCGCGGCGGATTTAAAGGCGGTTTCTTTGCGCTTTTTGCAGCCTCCCCCAAAGGGCTTAGCGCGATTGAGGCAGTGCCAACAGCATTTGCATTACAACAAGTCCTGCAGATGATTGATATTGCAGATGCCATCGCAGCAAAGCCTGAAAGTAAGTTTGAGATTGTGCAGCATTTTTCATCCCTCCCAGCGCAGATAAAATCATCCCAGATAACAGCCATCTTGCATCTTGAGGGAGCGGAGGCTATTGGGAAAAATCTTGAGCATTTAGAAACCCTGTATCAAAAAGGGGTGCGTTCGATAGGGCCTTTATGGTCACGCCCAAATGATTTTGGCGAGGGAGTGAATTTCACCTTCCCAGGTAGCCCAGATCAAGGCAGTGGCCTCACAGATGCGGGCAAAGCGTTGGTAGGTGCATGTGATGATTTAGGGATAATGCTGGATACTTCACACCTGAATGAAAAAGGGTTTTGGGATGTCGCAAAATATTCAAAAAAGCCGATTGTGGCAACGCATTCCAATGCCCATAACTTATGTCCATCCCCCCGTAATCTAACGGATAGCCAACTTGATGCAATAGCAGAGAGAAGCGGGATGGTAGGCGCGTGTTTTGCCGCAGCTTATCTAAGAGAGGACGGCAAAAAAGACCCTGATACCTCTATCGATCTCCTACTGTCGCAATTAGATTATCTGCTGCAGAGGGTTGGTGAAGACGGCGTAGGTCTTGGTTCAGATTTTGACGGTGCTGTGTTATTATCTACATTAGGAGATTGTAGCCTGTTGCCAAATCTAACAAATGCAATGGAGAAATTTGGGTTTGGTAAGGCGTTAACAGATAAAATCTGTAGCCAGAATTGGATGAATTTTCTGGTTAAATATGATGGGGCTTAGATTAGCCTGAATTATTTGCCTTTAGCCCGCTTAAATTCATAAAGCTCAACACAGTAAGCGGCAATATTAGCGCAAATGAATATCTGATGCCGATATGTTCTGCAATAAAGCCAAGCAAAGGCGGTGCGGCAAGAAAAATCATAAAGGCGATTTGTGCAAGGGACGCAACATTAGAAGCAGATGTTCTGTCTGTAAGCTGTGCGGCCGCAGACATGGCAAGCGGGAATATCACAGACGAGCCCGCCCCGATTAAGGCAAATCCGGCTAAGGCTATCCCCCAATGCGCGCTAAACACCACACAGCACGCCCCTGCTAGTAAAAGCCATAAACAGCTTTTGGCCACAGAGGCTGAGCCGAATTTTTGTACAAACCTATCTGCATTAAATCGTGTGATGAATTGGAAAAAAGCTGCAAAAGCAAGCGCCATCCCTGCGGTTAGGGGCGGGCTTGCAAAAATATCCCGCATGAAAATCACTGACCAGTCAATTGCAGCTCCCTCTGCTAACATTGCAGACAGGGTAAGAAAAACAAGCACCATTACCGCTTTTGTAGGGCGAACAAATAATGGGGTTTCATCTGTGTCAGCAAGGCGTTTAGGAGCTTGAGCATAGTTTTTATACAGCGCCACACTAATAATGAAAATACCAGCCCCCAGCCAGCTTAAATGGGCAAATACACTTACCCCCAATTGTGATGCCGAAGCGCCAATAAGGGCAGTTGCAAAAAATCCAAGAGACCAAAATGCATGCGCTCTGTTCATAATATGAGAGCGGGTAGCATATTCAACCCTATCTGCTTCAAGATTTACAGCAACCTCAATGATGCCAATACAAAGGCCAGCCACCAATAAGCTTGCAAAAAATAGCCAAACCCCCAAACTGCTATCCGCAAAGCTAAAGGCGTTCCATACGGCCAGCCCATAGGATAATCCCATAAAGCCTAGCCCATAGATTATCACGGCTTTGAAGGTGATTTTAGCCAATAGCCTATCTGCACATAAAAGCGATAGCTGTAGCCCCACAGGAAGCCCTGTAATCGCTAAGCCTAATATGCTTTCCGTAATGCCCATTTGGATTTGGATATCCCCAAGCCGAGGGAACAAACTGCCAAGCAAAGCTGCATAGATAAAAAACGCTACATATACAGCTGCTTTTGAATGGTGCTGGAAGGTCATATAACCGCTCAATAAAGCATGGTGCAGAGGCTCATATTATTTTTCAGGCTCATGAATGCCGTCAGCTGTAAACACCCCGCCATGATATTTTGAGCGCGGATCATCAGGGCCGGGCGGTGTCATCATACTATCTAGCTTCTCTTTGAAAATCGCTGAGGTATCTTTTGGATTCCAGCCAATATAAGCTGTTTTTGAATTATCCCACCAGCCAGCTTCATTTGCTGAAGCACCATAGATTATCGGACACCCTAGTCTTGGCGCTTCAAATATCTTTTCAATTAACATCATGAAATCATCATAGCTCATCCACGTCTTGAGCATACGGTGGTCAATCGGTTCAGGAAAGCATGAGCCGATACGCACAATCGCTGTTTCAATGCCGAATTTATCATAATACATTCGCGCCATCGCTTCACCAAACACTTTTGATACGCCATACAGCCCATCAGGACGAGGCAGGGCGTCTGCATCAATTCTTTCGGTTTGCTCGTAAAACCCGATAGCATGGTTGGAGCTCGCAAAGATAATCCGCGGGTGATTATGCTTTCTAGCCGCTTCATATAAATTCACCACACCTTCAATATTTGACTGGCGAATGATATCCCATGTCGCTTCAACAGATTGCCCGCCCATATGAACAATGCCGTCACAATCTTTGACCATTTCATTTACGACATCAGCATCGCTTAAATCGCCATAAATAATTTCTTCATTTTGGCGGGCTTCGCCTAAATCGCGTCTTGCTGAAACTCTGATAACATCGGCAAGATGGCTAAGTCTGTCACGGCACACCGCCCCTAGGCCGCGATTCGCACCCGTGATTAATAATCTTTTCATGAAATGTCTCGTTACTTAGTAAAAAATAGTGATAGTTTACGCTTAAAAAGCTTATGAAAACAGCATGAGTTGGATTTCTTTTGCTGCGTTCTGCATACTATCACGTTTTTCAATCGCTTCGTCTAGGCTAAAACGGCTAGAGGGGCCATGGACAGCCAATGCGCCGAAATAATCGCCATTTAAATCTGTAATAGGTACCGCAATGGCGACCATTCCAGTGTAGAATTCTTCTTTGTCTGTTGCGTATCTCTGAGCGCGAACCGTTGCTAATTCAGCCTCTAACTGTTCTGCATTATCAATCGTATAGGCGGTTTGCTTATTGAGCTCCATCGTGCGTGTTAATTGCTGACGCTTATATTTTGGAAGACTAGCAAGATAGGTTTTTCCGCTTGCTGTGCAGTGAAAAGGAACATGCGTTCCAATCGGAAGCAATATCCTAAACGGCCAGTTTGTCTCGACCCTATCCACATAATTCATTCCGGTTTTCTCTGGACGTACCAAATTTACGGTTTCACCAAATTGATGGGCAATTTTACGCAAAATCTGATGGCAAGCCGTGTTCGCAATACCTAGCTTTTCAAGCCCAGTAGCCATCGTGAGCAAACGGGTAGAAGGGGCAAGCTTTCGGCCAATTTTCTGTAAATACCCCTCATCAATAAGCATGGTACATAAGCGGTGAATAGATTGTTTAGGCATTTTTAAAACCGCATTTAGCTCGGTCGGCGATAAAGGCTCATTGTGCGAAGCTAAAATTTCCAAAATCCGGATCACTCTAAGGTTTGGAGCTATTTTCTGGTCTTCAAGCATGTTTATCCCTTTTTCTGCGCATAGGAGGCATTTTGTGCTTGCGCTTATCTCTAATCCATGCACCATTAAAACACATAAAATTAGAGACCAAAAGTCTCAAAAAATAAATATTTTCACGGAGGGGGTGCGTGGAATATGATTTTGTAGTTGTTGGAGCAGGCTCTGCGGGCTGTGCTGTGGCTAGCCGACTATCTGAAGATGGTCGGTTTAGTGTGGCATTGCTTGAAGCAGGGGGCAGGGACAACTACCCTTGGATTCATGTGCCCATCGGATATTTTAAGACCATGGGTAACCCTACAACAGATTGGTGTTATCACACCCAGCCTGACCCTGGGCTTAATGGCAGGTCAATTCCATGGCCACGCGGCAAGGTGTTGGGCGGCAGCAGTTCTATTAATGGGTTGTTGTATGTCCGCGGCCAAAAGCAAGATTTTGAACAATGGCGGCAGCTTGGCAACACAGGATGGGGCTGGGATGATGTCTTGCCTTATTTCAAGCGTGCGGAGAATTGGGAAGGTGGCGCGAGTGCGGTAAGAGGGAAGGGTGGCCCGTTAAATGTTTCTACTAGCCGCTTATCCAGAGAAGTTATCGATGCATGGGGTGATGCGGCTGTTCAAGCTGGCTATCGGAAAAACCCTGATTATAATGGTGAAGAGCAAGAAGGTGTTGGCCATTTTCAGATGACGATGAAAAATGGCACGCGTTGTTCAAGTGCAAAAGCGTATCTTGCATCTGCAAAAAAACGCAAGAACCTTCATATTATCACGCATGCCCATACCACAAAAATTAAGATAGAGAAAAAGCGCGCCGGAGGGGTGGTCGCAAAAATTAATGGGATTGAGACCACTATTTCAGCACGCTGTGAGATTATATTATCTGCGGGGTCTATCGGCTCACCACAGATTTTAATGCTATCTGGGATTGGCGCAGGCAGCAGGCTTCAGCCCTTTGGGATTGAGATGATACATGAGCTTGCTGGGGTAGGGATGAATTTGCAAGATCATCTGCAAGCAAGACCAGTCTATAAATGCACCGCCTCGACCATTAATACGGAAGCACGAAGCATTTTGCAGAAAATGAATATTGCGTTTGAATATGCATTGCGAAGAACAGGGCCAATGACCATGGCAGCGTCCTTAGGAACAGCCTTTTTGAAAACACGTCCTGAGCTTGAAACCCCTGATATTCAGTTTCATCTTCAGCCCTTTAGCGCTACTCGTCCAGCAGATGGCCCGCACCCATTCTCTGCCTTTACAGCATCAGTGTTGCAGCTTCGCCCAGAAAGTGCAGGGCATCTTGAGCTAGCCTCACCACATTATGCAGACCATCCCAAAATTCATCCAAACTACCTTGCCACTAAGACAGATTGTGACACGCTGGTAGAAGGGATTAGGATTGCCCGCAAAATTTGTAGCACATCGCCAGTAAACAAGCTTATCACCGCTGAATACACCCCTGGTGAGGAAGTGTCAGACGATTATGATGCTCTCTTAGAATGGGCACGAAATACCGCAACAACCATTTATCATCCAACTGGCACATGCAAAATGGGTTCAGATAAGATGGCTGTGGTGGATGCAAAATTAAAGGTTCATGGGATTAAGGGGCTTCGGGTTGCAGATGCCTCCATTATGCCTGTGATAACCTCGGGAAATACAAATGCGCCAGCGATTATGATTGGTGAAAAAGTGTCAGATATGGTGTTAAAGGAAGCGGTATGAATTGGGCTTGGATTGCAGATGTAGCGCAGATTATCTTTGCAGATATTATTCTGTCAGGGGATAATGCCTTAGTTATTGGCATGGCAGCAGCGGGCCTTTCGCCTGCATTAAGAAAGCGTGCCATTTTCATCGGTATGGCGATGGCAGCCTTGTTACGCATTATGTTTGCGGTTGTTGCATCTTATTTGATTGCGATTAAGGGTATATTGATTATTGGCGGGGTGTTGCTCGCTTGGGTGTGCTGGCGTTTCTATAATGATTTGAAAGAATTTAATGCTGAAACGGTTGCGCAGTCAGAACAAGAAATAGCCGCAAGGCAGGAATCAGAGCCTGAAAAAGGGCTGTTTTCACGCGCATTGGTCACAATTTTAATCGCTGATGTGTCGATGTCTATTGATAATATTGTAGCGGTTGCTGCGATTGCCCGTGACGATACACAGCTTTTGATTTTTGGGTTAGCGCTTGCAATTGCTTTTATGGCGTTTTTCGCCTCGATGATCATGAAAGTCATGTTGAAATATAGATGGCTTTCCTATTTGGGATTGTTTTTCCTTATCTATCTAACAGTGGTGATGTTGTATGATGGGGTCAAAGATTTTGGGTTACTTTAGGGCGATAGACCTTGAAGCCCAAAACACAAGTTCAAGAGCAGGTATAGCCTGTTCTGAACAGAACATGCCGGAGTGCTGTAAAATAAAAACCCCTGCCTTGGTTTTTGTTTTCGCCGGCAAGTAACGGATAAGGCAAGAAAATGAAACTGAACAGACAAGGGAGGAAATCATGTCTCGTTTGAATTCATTGAAGAAGGGTATCGCTGCTGTTGGCATCGGTGCATCCGTTCTTCTAGCGCCAGCACTAGCGCAAGCAAAAGAAGTGCATATTAAGGTGCAGGCAGTTATCGGCACGCAAACAACAGAAGTGAAAATGCTGAAAGACTTCATGTCTGACGTTACAGCCCTTACAGGCGGTGAGGTTACGTTTGAAGTGCTGCCAGCAGGTGCTGTTGTTGGCGTTACAGAAACCTTAGATGCGGTTGATTCAGGTCTTGTTGATGGCGGATTTGCATGGACGCATTACTGGTCAGGAAAGCATCCTGCAGCAATGCTGTTTGGCTCACCTGTAGCTGGTGCGGGTGTTGGTATTGACAACATCGCGTTTATTTCTTGGTTCCAGTTCGGTGGCGGTAAAGAGCTATATGAGCAGCTTTGGGATGAAATGGGCATGAATGTGAAGGGTTTCATGCTTCAGCCTGTTGGACCTGAGGCATTGGGTTGGTTTAAAGAGCCAATTAACTCAATGGATGATTTCCGTAAGTACAGATTCCGTACACCTCCTGGCCTTCCAGGTCAGACCTATAAAGATATTGGTGTAGCTTCTGTTGCTATGGGTGGTGGTGATATTCTGCCAGCTCTAGAAAAAGGTACAATTGATGCAGCAGAATGGTGTTGTCCAAAGCCTGATATGGATTTCGGTTTCCATAAAGTGCTGAAGCATTACTATCTACAAGGTCTACACCAAGTAGTTGTGAACGCAGATTTATATCTCAATAAAGATGTGTATAATTCACTTACAGATCATCAGAAAAAAGCTTTTGAAGTGGCAGCAAATGCATCACTTTCAAAGGGTATTTCTGCACGTATCTATGATAATGGTCTTGCGTTGCACGAGCTTACAACAAAGCATGGTGTTATCCTTCAAGACACGCCAGCAGATTATTTCCCTGCATATATGAATGCAGCAAATGCTCTGCTTGAGAAGAACTCTCAGGAAAATGAATTTTTTGCTGAAGTTTGGCAGTCACAGAAAGATTTTGCGCGTATTGCAGTTCCATTTTGGGCTGGTGCACAATCTTCAAATGCACAGCTAGGCATGGCCTATGCAAACAGCCTGAAATAGGCGCATTTCAAAAAAATATCCTCTCCCGATCTATTTCGGGGGAGGCATTTCTTTAAAGTATTTCCTGTCATTATACATTTACTTATCAAAATCTTTCATCCATAGCGGGGCGGAAAAATGGCACAAGAACCAGAAACAGATAAGCTGGATATCACAGATGAATTAATCGCTGAGAGGCGTGCTGAAGCTCCTGGTGAAACCCCAGAAGATATGCATCCCATCTCACGCATGATCGTGGGTAATATTGATATTTTTAGCAATTGGATTGGCAAAATAACCTGTTTTATGCTGATCCCTGTTATGTTTGCGATGGTCTATGAGGTGGTGGCACGTAAGCTATTTGTTGCCCCAACAGATTGGGCATATGATACTAGCCGGATGTTTTCAGGCGCGATGTTTATGCTTGGCGCAGGCTATGCGTTAATGCGTGGTGTGCATATTCGTGCTGATTTTTTGTTCAGAAACTGGTCATCTGTAAATCAGGCACGTGTCGATGCTGCCCTGTATTTGTTATTTTATTTCCCTGCGATGCTGTTCTTCTTCTGGATTTCCGCTGAATATACGTTGAAAAGCTGGATTACATGGGAACGCACAATGGATACTGCGCTGATGGCACCGCTTGCTCCAGCTAGAACAGCGATGCCGTTAGGGGCATTATTTTTGATTTTGCAAGGTATTGCAGAATTGCTGCGTTGTCGTTACCAGCTTGATACAGGAACGCGTAAATGGCTTGACCGCATTCTTCCCATTTATGCTGGGGTGGTAGCTGTTATTTTCTTGGAAACTTTTTTCCCTGATATTTTACCGCTTGGCGGTTTAATCGAAGACGGGTTTAAAGGGGCATTAGGTCTGTCACCCACCATGATTGGTGTGATTATGATAGCAGTGATGCTGCTTGCGATTTTCGTTGGATTTCCGATTTCTTTCACCCTGATTTTCCTTGCCTTTGTATTTGGTGCATGGGGATTTGGCGGTAAGCTGGTTTTCTATCTGCAAACCCTGCAATTCAACTCTGTGATGTTAGAGCAAACGCTTGCGGCTGTGCCCTTATTTGTATTTATGGGCATTTTGATGGAACAGGCAGGGTTGATGGAAAGACTGTTTAATTCCGTCCAGCTCATGTTATCCCGCACAAAGGGTGCGCTGTATCTTGCAGTGCTGTTTGTATCAACCATTTTTGCGGCTGCCACGGGTATTGTGGGGGCGTCTGTTACTATTCTGGGGATTATGGCCGCTAAAACCATGAACAGGTCTGGCTATGATGTGCGGCTTGCTGCAGGGACTATTACTGCGGGCGGCACGTTGGGTATTCTAATCCCGCCATCGATTATGCTTGTTGTGATGGGTCCTGTTTTAGAAATTCCAGTGATTGATCTTTTTGCTGCGGCTATTATCCCCGGTATCATGCTCGCCTCGCTTTATGCTGGCTATGCGATGTTGCGGTGCTGGCTAAACCCGTCCTTGGGGCCTATCTTGCCTGAGGATGAACAGCCTGAAACATCACATTTATATTGGCTTGAATCTATTTTGGTGATCGGCTCCATCTTGATTTTATTCACCTTGATTGTGATGGGACTATCAGGAACTTTTGCAGGCCTATTTCCGCTTGCTTCATTGCTTATTCCAGCAGCTTGGGCAGGGATGATGATCCTCACCTCTAAATGGGTTGAAAAAGCAAAGCCAGCAGGATTCTTTTTCTCAGACTTGTGGCATGAGTTTTTCATGGGGCTTGTGCCGCCTGCAGCATTGGTTTCATTCGCTCTTGGCTCTATTCTGTTTGGCTGGGCAACGCCAACCGAAGGCGCAGCATGTGGCGCGTTTGGTGCGTTACTGCTTACCCTTGCGTATCGCCGTTTTACATGGGATGGGTTGTATCAGGCGTTATTAAAGACGCTCGAAATATCTGTGCTTATTCTGTTTTTGGTCGCTGCATCTAATTTCTTTGGTGCGGTGTTCTCACGGCTTGGCACACCTGCACTTCTTACCGAAGTGCTGTTATCGTGGGATATGTCAACCACCATGATTTTGATTATCATCATGGCAATGATTTTCTTACTTGGCTGGCCTTTGGAATGGGTGCCAATTGTGCTGATTATCCTGCCGATTCTTATCCCTGTCTTAATTGAGTTAGATATCAATCTTACATGGTTTGGTATTTTGGTTGCGGTGAATTTGCAAACTGCTTGGCTAAGTCCCCCTGTTGCGCTTTCAGCTTATTTCTTGAAGGGGGTTGTCCCGCAATGGGATCTGAAAGATATCTATATTGGCATGATGCAATTTATGGTTATTCAATTGATTGGCCTTATTTTGATCTTCATTTTCCCACAAATCGCCCTATGGCTTCCAACAACACTTTATGGAAATTAAACGATGACGGTTACCTATCTTAAGAAAGCGACAAAAACGCCCGCAACAGGCACAGATGAAACGCGTAAAATTGTATCTGAGATGCTTGCTAATATTGAGCAAGGCGGGGAGGCTGAAGCCTTGCGATATGGCAAGGCGTTAGATGGGTATGAAGGGGATGCTCTCATCACTGCAGAGCAGATAGCACAAGCTGGAAAATCTGTTTCTGAAACATTGAAAGATGATATCCAGTTTGCGGTGGATAGAGTAACCCGTTTTGCACATGCCCAGCGCGACTCTATTTCTGCGTTTGAGACAGAATTATCGCCTGGCCTGTGGGCAGGGCAAAAGCTTATTCCGATTGAAACGGCTGGGTGTTATGTGCCGGGCGGGCGCTATGCGCATGTCGCCTCTGCGGTGATGTCGATTGCAACAGCTAAAGTTGCTGGCGTTGAAAATATTGTTGCCTGTTCTGCACCGCACGGCGATGAAGGCCCTAATCCTGCCATTTTATACGCGATGAATTTATGTGGTGCAGATACTATCTTGTCGCTTGGTGGGGTTCAGGGGATTGCGGCAATGGCCTTTGGTCTTTTCACCGGAAAGCCTGCACGTATTCTGGTTGGCCCTGGCAACCGGTTTGTTGCAGAAGCCAAACGTATGCTCTATGGCCGCGTTGGTATTGATATGTTTGCTGGCCCCACTGAAATTGCCATTATTGCTGATGAGACAGCGGATCCGCAGGTTGTTGCGGAGGATTTAGTCTCGCAAGCTGAACATGGCCCAGATTCCCCTGCTTGGCTGATTACCACATCACAGCAGCTTGCTGATGCGGTGATGGGGCAGATGGATAAGCATATTGCTGCATTGCCTGAAACATCGCGAAAAGCTGCTGAGATGGCATGGCGCGATTATGGTGAGGTCATTCTGTGTGATACAGATGAAGAGGCGGTAAAAGTATCAGATGAATATGCAGCAGAACATCTTGAGGTTCATACCGCCAAAGATGAATGGTACACAGATAATTTAAAGAATTACGGCTCGCTGTTTATTGGTGAGGAAACAACTGTAACGTATGGTGATAAATGTTCTGGTACGAACCATATTCTGCCAACAAAAGGTGCTGCGCATTATACGGGCGGATTATCTGTTCATAAATTCATGAAAATCGTCACCACACAGCGCATGACCAAAGAAGCAAATAGAGAGGTTGGGCAAGCCGCCGCACGCATTTCACGCCTTGAGGGGATGGAGGGACATGCACGTTCAGCAGATGTAAGATTGCGGAAGTATTTTCCTGGAGAAAATTTTGGCAAGTAGTCATTTCAGTGTCGCTGGTAAAACAGCCCTGATAACCGGAGGGGGCTCTGGCATTGGCCAATTCATGGCACAGTGCCTCGCCCGTGAAGGGTGCACTATTATCGTTGTTGGGCGCCGTCAAGATAGGCTGGATGAAACAATCTTTAGTACTAGCGGTCATACAGTGTGCCTTGATTTAGCTGAAGCTGGCGCTGCATCCGTTTTGGCTGAAAAGCTCGCAACATTAGGCCTTTCCCCAGATATAGTTGTGAATGCAGCAGGGGTGAACCCGCGAAAACATGCCGATGAGGTCACAGAACAAGAATGGGTGTCGTCTGTCCACTTGAATTTAAATGTGCCTTTTTTTGTTGCCCAAGCTTTTGCTCCAGCAATGAAGGTCAAAAATTGGGGACGAATTATCAATATCGCTTCATTGCAATCTAGTCGGGCTTTTGAAAATGGGATTGCCTATGGCGCTGCAAAAGGCGGTATTAGCCAGTTAACACGCGCGATGGCAGAGGCGTGGTCAAAAGACGGCATTTGTGTAAATGCAATTGCCCCTGGATTTTTTCCAACGGAACTTACAGCACCTGTATTTAATAATCACACAGTCGCAGAACAGCATGCAAAAAATACGGCTATGGGCAGGAACGGCCAGCTTGAAGATTTAGCAGGCCCTTTGTTGTTTTTGGCATCTGATGCATCATCTTATGTAACAGGGCAGGTGTTGGCGGTAGATGGAGGATATACAGCAAAATGAAGGCACTTGTTTATACAGCAACAATGCAATCTGAAATCAGAGACATGCCGTTAGCTGATATTGAAGCTGGGCAAGTGGTTGTCGATGTACATCAGTGCGGGGTGTGCGGTTCTGATATGCATGCATGGCATGGTCATGATGAGCGCAGAATTCCGCCGCTAATTTTAGGCCACGAAGCTGTTGGAACAGCGCAATCTGGCAAGTTTGCAGGCAAACGTGTGGTATTAAACCCCCTAATGTCTTGTGATGAATGTGATTTTTGCAAATCAGGCAATGAGCATCTATGTGCACATCGTGAATTGATAGGGATGCGGCTAGCAGGTGCGTTTGCGGAACAGGTGAATATTAAAGAGGCCAATTTAACGCCCATCTCAGACAGGCTAAAAGATAAGGATGCTGCACTAGCCGAACCTTTAGCATGTGCTGTAAATGCCGCTCAGTTGGCGATAAATCATATACCAGACCTAGATGCAAAAATTCATGTGCTTGGCGGCGGTGCTATTGGTTTGCTGTCGGCATTGGTATTTTCAGCAAAAGGGTTTCGCAATATTCATATCGCTGAAATTAACCCGTTGCGGCGTACTATCCTTGAAAAGGCAGGGGAGTTCATCACATATAATCCAATGGAACAAACCCCGGATGCTGGAAAGATTGACATTATAGTAGATGCCGTTGGTTCTGGCAAAACGCGGAAAGCTGCTAGCCAGATGGTGCGGCCAGGTGGTGTGATATCGCATATTGGGTTGCAGGACACAGCGCCTGGGCTAGACACCAGACGAATAACCTTGCAACAGATTTTATTCACAGGTTCTTATTGTTATAGCAGGTCAGAATTTGCTGAAGCGGTGCAATTACTAGAGGATGGCAGTATTACCGGTTCAGGCTGGACAGAAATACGGGATTTAGACGATGGCGCTAGCGCCTTTATAGATATTCACACAGGAAAAGCGCCCCCTAAAATTATTTTACGCATGAGATAAGATGTTCTTATTTCAGGCCAAAGGAGAGAGATAAATGAAATTTCTATCACAAATGAGAACAGGTTTCATCGCCCTAATGTTGGGTGTTGCTGGGCTGATTACTCAGCCTGCAGAAGCAGATTTTATCACGGGGCATCAATTAAACACCTATTGTAATTCGCAAGATGCAGCAGATGATATGATTTGTATCGTCTATATCACAGGGGCGTTTGATGCGTTTACAACGACTGATTTGATAAATCAGAAAGCAACCCAAGCACCTGCAACTTTATGTCCAAACACAGACATTTCCCCTGATGAGTTAAAGCAAGTTACCCTTGATTGGATGAAACGGCCTGAAACAGATTTCGATTTTGCAGCAACCCTAATCGTACTTGGTGCTATTCAGAATAAATATGCGTGTGAGAAATAGGCTTAAGGCAAGGCTGTAAAACTGTTTCACTATTTTACAGCACGCTGCTTAGACAAGGCTCAATAGACCTTGTTTTGAGCCATTTGCTGAGGATAGAATTTGACTGGCGGCTTGGCTAAGAATTTGCTTTTTCACTAATTTTGTCATTTCAACTGCAAAATCTGTGTCAACAATGCGGCCTTTGGCTGTTTCTGTCTGCATCGCTTGTTGCCGCAGATTATCAATAGCTGATGTAAGCCGATTCTGGATGGCCCCAAGTTTCGCTGTTTCAGATGATAATTGTTGTAAGGCCACGTCAAGCATCTCAATGGCTTCTGCAGCACCATCTTGTGTGCTGACATCAATCATTGAGATATTTCGATTTGGGGCATAGGCTTGGTAAATGCCATCAACCGTAATGGCTAGATAGTCACCTGTATTGCCGCTTTCACCCCCGCCGCCGCTATCGGTGCCGCCGCCATTATCAGTTCCGCCGCCCGCATCAACACCGCTACCAGTACCGCCGCCGCCAGAACTGCCGCCAACATTGCCGCCGCCTGAGCCAACGCCGCCACCGCCGCCGCCACCGCCGCCACCGCCACCGCCGCCACCAACACCGTAACCAGATACAGTGCTAGCCGCGATAGTATAGCCGCCAGAGGGGAGGCTTCCAGGGTCAATAAGATTTGTTGGGACATAATAGGTGATAGAAGGGCTGTTTGGGTTTACGTAAATTCTGTTGGTGCCAGCAGCAGCGCCACCAACATTTCCATCAAACGCACTTTGCCTTAAATCGGCTTGATTAAATCCAAAGAAACTCTGAAGTACATTGCTTAAACCCCAGATGGAGATTGCCTGGCTTGTGCCTGTTCCAGTAGAGGTGAACCTCAATGGGCTGTTCGCGTCCACAGCAATATCTCCTGATGTTAGCGAAGCCGCCGTTAAGGCATCGTTGATATCTGCCTGCAGTGCAGCAATTACACCAGCCTTTGTCATTCCAGAAAAATTAATTGTGCCATCAAACT
Organism: Puniceispirillaceae bacterium (SeqCode); assembly: GCA_965660095.1. GTDB lineage: Bacteria > Pseudomonadota > Alphaproteobacteria > Puniceispirillales > Puniceispirillaceae > WTJO01. Next base: position 194,788 of record CBFHYP010000001.1, on the reverse strand, counting down.
GTCCAACTTCAACTTCAATTGCATCAGAGTTTGTTGGGTTGGTTTTGCCGTCCCAATCTTTATTATGGACATAAAATTTTAAATCGGCTGAAGAGGCAACTGACAAATCTGTTGCGAATGTTGTATCAAAATCTTCATCGGCGAGAATTTGTGCTTGTGTGGCAGCACTAGTAGCAAAAGACAAATATTCAATATTTGTGAGGGTGTCGGTTCCGTCATCGCCATCTAAAGCATTATTATCGGTTACCGTCCAACTAGAGCCAGACCCTGTGATCGTATAGTCAGATTGATTACCAGAAAAATAGGCTATATCCCCGTCCCCATCACCACCATCTAAAGTATCGTCACCGGAACCGCCCGTTAGCAAGTTATTAAGATGGTTTCCTGTGATGGTATCATCGCCTGAGCCGCCTGTTGCATTTTCGATATAGGTTTTGGTAGAAATAGCGACGTTATCTTCACCTGTGTAAATCGCATCACCTGTTGCCGCCTGCCCATCCAGCGTATCCATAAAGGTAGAGACAATACCTTTAGCCCAACTTCCTAATCCCCCCATTGAGGTTTCGATATCTGACAGCTGGTCAACTCTGCTGTAAATGCCGATAGAAGAGAAGGTGCCAGGGGTTAGGTTGATCACACTGTTACGGGTAACTCTGCTTGCATCAATAGTGTCTGTGCCTCCGCTATCCACAATGGTCTGTATGACCATTGCTTTGTCGTCATAACCGTAGGTGTTGTTGCCATCGCGCCCTTCGCCTGAAGAGCGTTCCTCTGCATACATATATTGCGCCGCTTCGATATCGTAAATCATTGGGGTCGATGCGTATATCCGGGACTCAGACGTACCCATTGAGCCAGCTCCTGTATTGCTCATCGTACCATATTGCTGGTAATCATAGGTATTTAAAAGCGTATTGCCGGAATCATATGTTTTTAAGGTAACATATGAATTTCTGTCTAAATTCGTATAAGACATTATGGAATTTCGCATCAAATCTTTCGATGTTTCAAGCGTTTCGCCACTAAAACTACTGCCATCGAAGGGATGACTTAAGCCAATAGCATGGCCAATTTCATGCATTGCGGAACGGAAACTATATCCAGAGTCCCCAAGACCTGCTTTTGAAATTACAGCATTAGAGTCTGCGATACCATCATCATTACTGTCATTACCAAAATTTCCAAAATTAAAGGTTGGGTTAAAGCTGGAATTATCTTCCTCTTCAAACCAAACATCCCCATTGGCAACACTATTGCCAGGTTGAATGGCAAAGGCAGCGGCAGATGAAGAACGGTCTGTAAAAGCAACCCGCATCTCGCCCACATCTGTAGATGTTTCTGTAATTTTTTCAAACTCGAAATCGACAATATCATCCCAAAGATTAAAAGCCTGGTCAAGGTAGGTTGAGTTACTTGTGTCTCTATCTGTATCTGTGGTATCGTCATCCACGTTACTTTCCGTAAGGCTATCAATATCAACTCCAGATACATTATAAGCGATTGTGCTTGGATAGCCGTTTGAGCCGTTCGGATCATAATAGGAATAAGAAAGCGCTTCACCTGGGTCAACATCCCAGTTTGTGGATAATAGAAGCGTATTTATCTCTTCATAATTTGGATCGGCTGGTGTGGCGGCAGCATTTAGATTATATCCCACCCCGCCAGAGGAGCTCGAATTTGACACGGTTGCTTCAAGCGGCATGAACATATCGGAATTGTCGACGGTTTGTGCAGCTTGAGGTGAGCAATGCGGACAGGTTTCAGGATTGTGGGTAGCATGTGACAAGGTCACCATATCTACTTCTAAAGCTGCGATTTGGCCTTTAAGCGTTGCTGTATTAGAGGGATCTTCATAAAGATTGATGAAATCAAGAAAGGACTCACCACTATTTGGGTCGCCTGTTTTCAATTCAAAATCCATGCTGCCTTTGTGAAACAGTCCGCCCAGATAAGAAGACATCTCGGTTTCGATATTATCAATGGCACTCAGCACAGCATTATATTCATCACTACCAGAAACAAAATCAGAGAGCAGACCAAGCTGGTCTTGAGTCTGTTTTAGGTAATCGGTGATTTGGGTCAGGGTATCATTGGTTACGGTGACCATGCTCATGATTTGAGCACCGCCTTCAAGCCTATCTTTTAGGATTAAACGGTGCGCAATATCGGCATTTTCAGCCTCTGACTGTGTTGCCACAGCAGCCGATGTAATAGATGAAGCATCGCCAGCAACTGATTTTGACGTAGCAATATCGCTTGCGCTTTGGTTTTTAACACCAAGCGCATTCGCAAGCATATTTACCGTCTGTGTGGTGTAGACAGTCGTCATAGCGTTCCTTCCTGTAAACCAAGATAACGACGATAATTTTAGCTTCGTTAGAATTATGTTGGTTTTATCTCAGAAAAAATGAACGAAGCTTCTGCGGCTATACAAATTCAAGATTGCCTTAAATTTTTCTACCCCCTAGCATTGGGAGGAATGCGAAGCAGGGGAATGTAAATGGAATATTTGGTTCAGCCATTTTTAGTCGAGAAAAAAGACTTTGATGGTGCGGTGCTTGTGACAGGTGCAGGCGGGTGTATTGGCGCTTGGGTATGCGCGATTTTATCTGCGAGCAACATTCCGGTTATTGCAGCTGATCTGTCAGATGATAGGCGCAGAGCGGCTTTGATTATGGGTGAGGATGCTGCATCTTCCCTGATTTGGGAGAGGTGTGATATCACCAAGCCAGAGGATTTATCGCAAATTGCACAAAAACATGACATCAGGGCGATAATTCACCTAGCAGGATTGCAAGTGCCATTTTGTGCGGCATCCCCAGCATTAGGTGCGCGCGTAAATGTAGAAGGCACAATTAATATTTTTGAGCTTGCGCGCAGTAATGGGATTAAGCGCCTTGCCTATGCGTCATCTGTTGCTGCTCTAGCTTTTCCGCCAAATAGCGGTTTTAAAGAAACCTTATATGGGGCGTATAAGGTTGCGAATGAGCATTCTGCGTTTGTGTATTGGTCGGATTGGCAAGTGCCTTCGGTGGGGCTTCGGCCGAATGTTGTCTATGGTCTTGGCAGAGACCAAGGCATTAGCGCAAAAAATAGCTTTGCAATTCAGGCAGCAGTGCTTGGCGTACCATTTGAAATCCCATATACAGGCGCCTATAGCTGGCTATATGCAGGTGAGGCTGCTGCCGCGTTTATTGCTGCGGTCAGCTATGATGTAGAAGGCGCGCCTACCTTTGATTTAAATGGCAGGTGTGAGGCTATGGAGAAGGGGGTTGAGGTCATCAAAACCCTAGCCCCATTAGCGCAAGTGAGGTGCAGTGGCGCACCTTTCCCCTTTCCGCCTGATTTAGATGAAACCCCGTTGCATCAACATCTGCCTGCTTATCCCAAAATTTCAATGCAGCAAGGTATTCAAGCGACGTTCGATGCGATGCGTGCATTAAAACAGCAAGGAAGACTGCCAGCTTTGCCTGAATAATAAGCTCGCATTTCAGACAAAAAAATCTAGCCTATCCTAAGACAGAGAAGCTTGATTCAGCATTGATCTGACGTTTTCTTGAATAAAAACCTGCATCTATCACCTTGTCGATATAAGGCAGGGTGAAGTGTAAAGGCTGGCTGTCATGGTCATGCCCATTTTCGCAATATTCAATTAGCCCTGCCATTAATTTACCTGCTATCGGGGCATTTTTATACTGATTTCCGCTTGTCCCGCACGCCATGTAATAGCCTTTGATAGAACTGCAATCGTAAATCGGTATCCAGTCTGTTGAGGCATCATATAAATCTACCACCCCGCGCATCTGAGAGGGGATGCCTAATGAGGGTACGCGCTGTGCATAGCGCAAGGCTTGTGTTGTCCATTGGTCTGAAAAATTATGGTCATATTCTGTGTCACTTTTCGTCCACCGATGCATATCACAAGCAGGGTCTTCACTGCCAATAAGAATGTGATTGCCATGTTCAGGCCGGCAATAAAGGGAGATATCACTGTCTGATACAATCATTCCATTTTCTTCAAAATTAAAACCAGATGGGGCAGGGACATGCACAACTTCTTGGCGAAGGGGGCGTGTTGAAATGCTCATCTCGTCTGTTACGCCTGCCATCTCGTTAATAAATGCAGAACCAGGGCCAGCGATATTAATCACAATAGGGGCTGAAATAACCTCCCCATCTTTTAGCTCAACACCGCTAACTCTGCCATTTTCCTGATGGATGGCTGTTACCTCAACCCCAAGTCTGAATTGAGCGCCATGTAGCTGTGCTGCGGCGGCTAAATTCTGCGAGGATAATGCAGGGTCAGTCACATATCCTGCCAATGGCCAATAAACCCCGCCATTTATCTGTCTGCCATTTGGCTTGCCAAAATGTTCATCTTGCATTGTTTTAGCAGGGGCATAGGAATCAAGTACATAGATAGGCAGCTTATCTGTGATATGGGCGGCATCCCATTCTTCAATAGGAATATTTAGGGTAAGACTATGCTGGATATGCTTGTCTAAAAATTCATTCTCTTCTGTTTTCATAACAAGGCATCCGCATTCAACAAAGCGTGCTAAATCTGCACGCGACGATAGCCCAAGATAATCTTGCCAATCCCGCCAATAGTGATATCCCTCCCATGCAAAGGCAGTCCCATCAAAGGTGGAATAATGCATCCGAATAATGGCGCATGAGCCTGCAGTTGAGCCATGGCCAATTTGGGTGTTTCTGTCTAACGATAAGGTCTTATAGCCTGCCTTGGATAATTCAAAAGCTGTAGCTGTTCCGATAACGCCCGTGCCGATGATGATGATATCTGGTGATGACGACATATAATCCTCCACGTCTTTTTGGGCTATGTAATTTTTCTCTGCATGCTGGATGATAAACCCTTTTTTAGCTTACAGGGTAGGTTCCGCCAGCTTCTGTATATTTTGCGATAGATCGGTGAAGCTGTTCTATTTTATCAGGGTTTGCGAGGGGCTGTTGTTCGATGTTCACGATAGATTGCCAAATAGCGGTTGCACGTTGGTCAACATCCTTGCTGCCTGCTGCTTTCCATGTGCCATAGTTAGATAAATCACCAATCAGATGTTGATAAAATGCATCCTTATATCTTTCCATGGTATGATTACAGCCAAAAAAATGACCGCCAGGCTGAATTTCTTCCAAGGCAGAGATACCCATCTCATCGCTATTTTCTAACGGGGCTTTGCATAATTCAGCGACCATATTAGCCACTTCCATATCAGTAATAAATTTTTCAAACCCTACGGTAAGACCACCCTCCAGCCATCCTGCAACATGTATCGTCACAGTTGCCCCTGCTAGCAAACACCCCCATAAACCCATCTGTGTTTCATTGGCAGCTTGCGCATCATTCAGGTTTGCAGCACTGCCTGTTGCACATCGCCAAGGCAAACCAATTTTTCGCGCTAACTGGCCTGCCGCAATAGAGGCTTGGAAATGTTCAGGTGTTCCAAAGGCAGGGGCACCTGACCTCATATCCACATTCGAGGTAAATGTGCCATAACAAACAGGGCTTCCAGCGTTTACAAGCTGGGTTAGGGTAATTGCTGCTAATGCTTCTGCATGGCTTAAAATCATCGCCCCTTGCACGGTAATCGGCGCCATTGCCCCCATCAATGTAAAGGGCGTGACAATGGTAAGCTGGCGTGCCTTTGCAAAATCAATAAGACCTTGCGCCATCGGAATATCTAGCTGCCGGGGTGAGTTAGTGTTGATAATACTATAGCAATATGGGTTGGCAGCAAAATCATCATCACTTAACCCTCTGAAATTTTGTAACAGCTCAAAGCATTCCGTAACTTGCCCTGTGCCGCGGGAAAAAATATGTGGCACCTTGTCAGAAAGGGTAAGCATCGCCTCAAGGCCTGCATAATGCCGCAATGCTGGCGATATATCTTGAATTTCTACTAAGGGCGGCACCATGTGAAGCGCATCGAAATATTGTGTGAGCTGAACAAGTTCGCGAAAATCAGCTTCAGTTGCAGGCCTTCTTCCTCTGATATTGTCACTGGCATAAGGCGCACCGCCGCCAGGTTGGAACACGATATTGCCAAGCTTTAACTCAACATCCCGCTCTATTTTGCCAGCGGATAAATGAATGGTTTTCGGGGCTGTTGACAGCGCTTGCTCGACAAGTTCTCGCCCTATGAACACCATCTCAGTTGTATCATCACATCGTGCACCCGCAGATTTGAAAAAGCGTCGTGCTTCTGGCAATAACACCTTAATTCCCAATTCTTCGAGAATATACAGTGCCTTTTGGTGCATGGCCTCAATATAATCCTCTGTGAACAGGGACATGAGCGGAAAAGGATTTTTAAGAACAGATGAAGAGGGTGTAGAAGCAGCCGAGGTAATTTGCTGGCGCTTGCCTGCTCTGCCGCCTTTACGGTGTCTTTTCTGTTCTGTTGTCATGCGCGCATAGCCATTCCATTAGGGTCATAAGGTGAGGGCGCAATCACTTTAGCGGGGCGTTCAACTCCAACCACATGCACCGATAGCGCGCTTCCCTCTGCTGTGTAATCTGCATCAACAAGTGCCATTGCAAGCGACTGGTCAATTGTATGACCATAGCCGCCCGAGGTTACAAATCCAACCCTTTTGCCATCAGACCAAACAGGCTCATAGCCAGACGCATCAGCATCTTTTGCATCAATCTCTAAGGTAACAAGCTTTTTTTCAGGGCCATTGCCTTGTTTTTCAGCCATTGCTGCTTCTTGGCCGATAAAATCAGACTTATTCCAATCAATCCATCTATCCATACCCGTCATGCCAGGGGTATAGCTTTGAGTGAATTCTGCAGACCAAATACCAAAGCTTTTTTCCAAGCGAAGCGATAGCATGGCGTTAAAGCCATATTCCCGCATGTTTGAGGCGGCACCTGCTTTTAGTAAAATACGGCGAAGGGCAATATGATCCCCCATTCTACAATTAATTTCATAACCTAATTCGCCTGAAACAGATAATCTGCCGATTTGAGTGCGCAATAGCCCAATATCAAATTGGCCGCATCCCATAAAGTTTAGGCTATCAATCTGGCCATCGGTAAGCTTTTGCATCACCTCTTTAGAGCGCGGGCCTGAAAGTGAAAAACCTGTCCATTCCTCGCCTAAGTCTCGGACCTCAACCCCTGCCTCTAAATACTGATTAAACCAACGCATATGCCATGCGCGCAGGTAGTAAGAGCCCATTATCCACCACCGTCCGTCACCCCAATTAAAGACTGTTAAATCGCCTTTCATTCTTCCCTCTGGGCTAAGCATTGGGGCAAGGGCAGCGCGTCCCGGTTTAGGCAGTTTTGAGGCCATTATCCGATTAAGCCATTTTTCGGCATGTGGTCCTGTCACCTCAAACCTTGAAAATCCTGAAATATCAAGCAAGCCAACATCACGGCGCACAGCCTTACATTCTTCAGCAACAATCTCGAAAGCGTTTGAGCGTTTCAATGAAGGGGTTTCAGAGAAATCAGCTGCGGCAAAGTAAAGCGGCACTTCTAAATCCCAGCTATTACCCCACACCGCACCAGCCGCATCCATCGCATCATGTGCAGGCGCCATTTTAAGAGGTCTGCCTGCCGGAAGCTGCTCATTCGGATAGGTCATCACAAAACGGCGTGAATAAAACTGACCTGTTGTCTGTTTGATATATTCTTTATTCTCAGCGAATGCGCCGTATCTTGCGACATCCATACCATAGACATCTGCTTCTGCTTCACCATGGATCATCCATTCTGCAAGGGATTTTCCAACCCCGCCACCTTGCAGAAAGCCAGCCATCACTGCACACGCACACCAATAGCCTTTTTTGCCGGGCACAGGTCCTACTAAGGGGTTGCCGTCAGGCGAGAAGGTGAAGGCGCCATTCACCCATGTTTTAACGCCAACTTCCTGCAATACAGGGTAACGCTCAAAACCTAAAGTTAGTTCATTTTCGATGCGGTCAGTTTGTTCTTGGAACAATTCCATGCCGTAATCCCACGGTGCGCCATCCATTGCCCAATGTTCATGGTCAATTTCATAAATGCCAAGTAGCACCCCATTTTGATCTTGCCGCAGATAGGTGAAACCTTCCAAATCAACTGTCATCGGAACTTCAAAATCAAGCTGTTCAAGCTGTGGGATGCTGTCTGAGATTAAGTAATGGTGTTTTAATGGCGATACAGGTAATTCAATCCCTGCCATGCGGCCAACCTGTTTTGCCCATAACCCAGCAGCATTTACCACATGCTCACAGGTAATACTGCCCTTATCGGTAATCACACGCCAGCCTTCAGATGTTTGCTCTAGCGCTTCAACCTTTGTATGTTCAAAATATTCAGCCCCACGTTTCTTTGCAGCCACAGCATAGGCGTGGACAGTGCCAGTGGTATCAAGATAGCCTTCTCTATCTGCCCACATCCCGCCTAAAAAACCGTCTGTTGACATGATAGGGTTTAAGGCTTTGGCCTCTTCTGGGGTAACAAGTCTGCAATCATCAATGCCAATAGACTGAAACACACGGTAAGCGGCTTGCAACCATTCCCACCTGTCAGGAGTGCCTGCCATAGTAAGCCCGCCTGTCATATGCAGGCCAATATTTTGACCACTTTCTTCTTCAATGTCTTGCAGAAGGTCAATCGTATAGGCTTGAAGGGCTGCGATATTTGGGTCAGCGTTAAGGGCATGAATGCCGCCTGCTGCATGCCATGACGAGCCTGCGGTTAGCACCGAGCGCTCCAGCATACATACATCCTTCCAGCCAAATTTCGCAAGATGATACAACACAGAAGCGCCTACAACCCCGCCACCAATAACAACTACCCTGTAATGTGATTTCATCCCCACACTCCCCATTCAGACATTGTTTTTTCTTGATACTAAAACTGTGCTACTGGAAAATTGCGATTACAATAAATATTGCGACATTTTTTCAGCTTTTTCTGCCATAAAGCACACGGGATAAAAAAAGATTTTATCCAATGCTGATAAGCGCAATCAGCAGATATACAGCGATAAAGCACGCAATCATGGTGCCTGTTTTGCTGATTTTAAACGCACCAAAAGTTAGAAAAGGTGCTGGTGGTGGGGAAGCTTTAAAGCCTAATTTTTGACGCATTTTTCCAAAAGCTGTCCATAATAACAGCCCTACAAATGCTAATGTCATCAGCTTTCCAACCAACTTAACCCCTCCGCTCTGGCCAGATAGTACCCTACGATATCCTATGGCGGTTTATAGCGCTAGTGCTAATCATCACCTTAAACAAGCACCGCTTTTAACGTTCTGTGCCAGCTTTAAATTCGCGCCATGCAATCACTGCAGATGCACCCCATTTTGCCAAAGGCGGCGGCGGCAGTTTTTCAGGCTTAGGATAGCTGAGCAAATCATGTGTAATTTCTGAATTTGAGCTGACGGCTAAATCAACAGCACCAATCCCTGAAAGTGTCCCTTTTGCGGTGCCAAGCCCGTTTTGACAACAGGCAGAGAATAAGCCTTCTTCTATTTCCCCAAATGCAGGGGACGAGTTTTTAGATAAGCATAATCGCCCTGACCAACGATATTCCATTTCAACGTCTTTGAGTTGTGGAAAACGTCTTAGGAAGCTTTTATCTTGGTCTTTGCCAAATCGTTTGATTTTTGCAAGGGGAACTTCCATTGAAGGCTCAAAGCTCCATCTATTGCGAATGACAATTCTATCTCCACCAATTCCTGAAATTTTTCGGATTGTTGAGCCCATCGGATCGGACGGTGTAATACCCCATTGCTGCTCACCCCCAAGGTGATGTAACTGGGTTTTGCTCAAGGCTTGTGTCATCGAAGCATAGGTGAAAACATGCATTAACCGGTTTTTAAAGAAGCCAAAGGATTCTGCATGCCCATTTACAGCGAGAATAATTTTTGGTGCAGATACACTTCCTTTTGGGGTATGCACTTTCCAGCACCCAGCGGTTTTTTCAAATTTGATAGCAGGGCTATTTTCATACAAGGTGAAATATTTCTGCCATGTTTCCCTAAGGCCATCGCCAAGGCTTCTGATATATAGAGCGGGCTGTAATAAAGCTGCCCCTGGCATATATAAGCCAGACTGGTAGAAAGAAGAGCCTGTGATACGGTGCATTTCTGTAGCATCAAGCGGTGTGAATGCTTCGCCCAAATGGGTAAGATGGGCAGCATATTCTGCATTATGCTTCTCGCCATTGGGATTAACTGCCCCGTTAATGCGTCCGATTTTCTGAAACGCTTCATCTGGCATGTCATATTCTTGGCTTGCTTCTTCTGCAAAACCCAATGCATGTCTGTTAAGTTTGATCTGAAGCTTATCTTTATCAAGGCTAGCGGCGTAGCTATCTGCTCCTAGCTCATGTGGTAAATCAATCATAAAGCCAGAATTACGCCCTGCTGGACCGGTTGCAATTTCAGTAGCTTCAAGCATCACAACGTGGTCTTGATTACGAAGCTGTTTAAGACGCTGTGCCGCAGACAGGCCTGCAAAACCAGCCCCAATAATCAGCCAGTCTGCAGTAATGTCTTGCTCAAGCTCTGCTTTGGGGGTGCGTTTGTCAAGCAATGCATTCCATGCTGCAATACCTGGGTCAACAGGCAGTTTTGCAACATTTTTCTGCGGAATATTGTTATCTTTGCTCATAAGATTTAGGTGCACCCTAAGCTGTTTTATTGCTGGCTAGACATTATTTAGCCAATTTGATTTGGCGCATCATCACTGAGGTCAACCCAAATCGTTTTTGTTTGGGTGAACTGATCATGCGCATCAATCCCATTATCACGACCCCCAAAACCAGATTGCTTGTACCCGCCAAACGGTGTTGTGCTATCGCCTTCACCATAGCAATTAACGGTAACGGTACCTGCTTTTATCTGGCGAGCCGCACGAAGCGCTGTTTTTGTCGAATTACTAAAAATACTGGCTGTTAGTCCGTAAGCGCTTTGATTTGCAAGATGAAGTGCCTCATCAGCTGAATGTGCTGTAATCACGGATAGAACAGGTCCAAAAATCTCCTCAGTAGCTAAGGGGTCTTGATGATCAATGCCGTCAAAAATTACTGGTCCAAAGCCTTTGCCATCGGTGCTATCGCCGCCGAATATAGGGTTAATCCCGCGCTGTTTGGCTGATGTAATATATCCAGATACTTTGCTGAAATGGTTTTGTTCTACAAGAACGCCAAGCCTGTTTGATGGGTCAAGCGGATTGCCTTGCCGCCAATGTGATGCAAAATGAGTTATTTTTTCCATCAGCTTATCTTTAATGCCAGCCTGTACAATCAACCGTGAGATAGCAGAACAATTTTGCCCCATATTCCAAAAAGCACCTGTGCAGATATGTTCAGCAACACTGTCTAAATGCACCGCATCATCTAGCACGATTGCCGGATTTTTGCCGCCACATTCCAAGGTCACTTCTTTCAAATTGCTTGAGGCTGCATAATGCAGGAAATGCCTGCCTGTATCTGTTGAACCTGTAAAGCTAATCATATCGATGAGGGGGTGGTTGCCAAGCGCGGCACCTGTGCCTGGTCCATCACCTGGCAGTATTTGTAACACCCCCCTTGGCAAGCCTGCTTCTGCGGCTAATTCTGCTATTCGTAAGGCGGTAAGGCTGGTTTGTTCAGCAGGTTTAACAAGCACCGCATTACCAGCAGCAAGGGCAGGGCCAAGCTTCCATGCGAGCATTAGCATGGGAAAATTCCATGGCAGCACACATCCCACTACGCCAATCGGCTCACGCACAATCACCGCTAGCGCATCCTCACCAACAGGTGCAGTGCGGTCATAGATTTTGTCTATTGCTTCTGCGTGCCATTTCAACGTGTTAATCGCTTCGGGCAAATCGATGCTGGCGCAATCTTGAATGGGTTTGCCGCTATCAATTGATTCAAGCACAGCAAGTTCATGGCGATTGCGTGTCATCAGCTTGCAAAGCCGGATAAGGATATCTTTGCGCTCTGCAGGGCTCATCGCAGAAAACACCCCATTATCAGCTGCTTCGCGTGCTTTTTGGGCAGCAAAATCCACATCCTTTTGATCTGCCATGGCTATCTGTGTCAGCACTGCCCCTGTTGCGGGGTTATAGATGTCCATCTGCGCGCCCGAACAATCTTTAAAACTGCCATCAATGAAAGCAGCACTAGGTATATTTAGTGTTGCGGCAAGGCTCTGATATTCGTCTAGGCTAAGCATCTCGCTCATCACCCTTCCTCCGATCCAATATGTGCAATAGTTGTTTTCATGGTTGTGATGATTTGCTCAAGGCTTCTTTTCTCATCCTTGTTTAGTGGCTTTAGGGGCAGGCGCGGAACGCCTGCAGGAATGCCGCATAAATCCACCCCATATTTAATCGATTGAATGAATTTTCCGCCCTGCTCTAACTCTTGCATAAGCGGCATCATCGCAGACATAATGCGCCTGCCTTTATTAAAATTATTTTCAACAATACAACTGCGCCACAGGGCGATATGTTCAGCGGCTGCAAAATTGCTTGCAGCACACACCCAGCTTTGCGCGCCCCATGCAAAAAATTCAAGCGCCTGGTCATCCATTCCGCAAGACACAGCGATTTGCGGATAACGCCGCGCCAGCATATGAAGCCTGTTAATATCGCCTGAACTTTCTTTGATGGCTTTAAAATTAGGGGATTTGCCAACTCTGTCTAGAAAGGCTTCATCCATTTCTGCAGCCATTCGGCCAGGATAATTATATAGTAGGATAGGTAAATCTACCGCCCTATCAATCGCCAACGCATGATCAGAATTCTCACGCCCATTTGGCACCGCATAAGGCGGGGTTGCGATTAAGATAGCATCTACTCCTGCTGATTTAGCATATTGTGCGAGCAGGATTGAATCTTCGGTGCGCATTGCGCCTGTGCCGCCAATCACAGGGGTTCTGCCAGCAATTATTTCAATGCCAAGAGACATAAGGTGCTGCCGCTCTTCCATGGTTTGAGCGTAATATTCCCCTGTGGTGCCAGCGATAATAATGCCATGCACCTTACAGGCTATTAAATGTTCGATGATGGCTGCATAGGCCTGTTCATCTACGCTAAAATCATCATGATAAGGCGTTATGACAGGTGTATAAATTCCGCTAAAATCCATATGCATATTGTCCTTTGAAAACCGTGCTCAACGCTAAGTCTTAGTTTTGGATTTATGTTGACATTGTCCCTAGCTTAACCATAAGCAGTTTAAGTGTTCAAATTTATTTTGATGGAGAGGTGAGGCGATGAATACAGCAAATAAACCTGTATCCAGAAGAGGTGGCCGTTCAGAACGCCGCGCACATCGGATGCGGCCTATCTTTGATATGTATCCTCACCTGAAATCAAAATTACCTGTCACAGAGATGATGGATGATGAACAGGTGCGCGCCATTGATGATGCGTCCTTATCTATTTTAGAGGAAGTTGGTGTTGTATTTCGTGATGATATTGCGCTTGAAGATTGGCGGGCAGCGGGTGCGGATGTGCAAGGCGATTTGGTAAAGCCAGACAGAGAGCTTATTAGAAGCTTGATGAAAACGATACCTTCTGAGATTACCTTACATGCGCGCACCCCTGAAAAGTCAGTTGATTTGGGCGGCAGGAATTCGATTTTTGTGCCCATGACAGGCGCGCCCTATCTGCGCGATTTAGAAGATGAGCGCCGTGCCCCAACATTAGATGATTTAGCAATGTTTCATAAGCTTTCGCATATGTTGCCAGCATTGCATTCTTCAGCCCATCATATTGTTGAGCCGATGGATCATCCTATCTCTCATCGTCATTTGCGGATTACATATTCTTCCATCCTGCATTCAGATAAAACCTTTATGGGGATGACCACCTCAGGGCGTAATGCAGAAGATGTACTTGATATGTGTGCTATTTTGTTTGGGGAGGAATATCTTGAAACCCACCCTGTGGTGGTTGGGAATTGCAATGGTAATTCGCCTTTAGTATGGGATGAGACGATGCTAAGTGCGATGCGCGCCTTTAATCGCAGAAATCAGCCTGTGCTATGCTCGCCATTTGTGTTAGGTGGTGCAAACACCCCAGCATCAACCGTGCCAACCGTAGCCCAGCTAAATGCGGAAGCTTTATCTGCACTTGCATATACACAGATTGTGCGCCCTGGCTGTCCTGCAATATATGGTCATTATTTATCTACAGTATCGATGCAGTCTGGTGCGCCAATGGCTGGTACACCTGAAATTTCCTTGATGAATTTCATGATTGGGCAGATGGCTAGATTCTATGGGGTGCCGTGGCGTACCTCTAACACTTTAGGCGGCGCGAAAAAGCTGGATGCGCAATCGGGCTATGAAAGTGCGACTACCTTGATGGCTGTGATGATGTCAGGTGCTAATTATATTTGGCATTCAGCAGGCTGGAACGAAGCAGGGATGCATTGTTCCGTGGCTAAATTTATGATGGATGCGGAACAATGTGCAATGGCTTACCGGATGGGTGAGGGGCTAAACTGGACAGATTTTGATGAAGCATTGGCGGCGGTGCGCGATATTGGCCCTGGCGGTCATTATCTTGGTCATCAGCACACGCAAGAGAATTTTCAAAAAGCGTTTTTTATGCCGAAACTGTTCGATAATAATGCCTATGAGCAATGGGTGGCAGAAGGTGAATTAGACAGCACCGATAGAGCGCTATTAGCGGCGAAGAAATTATTAGCTGAATATGAACAGCCGCCTCTTGATGAGGGCATTAATGAAGCCTTGCTAGAGTATATTGCCAGACGCGAGACAGAGATACCTGCAATGGACGCGCTTAACCAAAGTGATTAAGTCTAATCGGCGGCTAGCTAGCCAAAAATGTGCTGTGCCCTATCCGTTGCGGCGAAGTGCACGCTAGGGGATGCGGTGCTATTTAGGGCGATATGCAAAAAGCTTGTTTTGTATATAAAGCCCAGCTACAAGCACTTTCGATGTGCAGAGCAGATATTTCTGCATGGTATAATGCTGGTTGCTATCATTTCAGAATATCCGATATCCTAATCGCCACATCAGAGGTTGTGCAAAATATCTTGCGCTATGGATTTGGGGGCGGGAATGGCAAGGGGCATATTGTACTGAAGATAAAAGCAGATGCTGAATGGCTTGAAATACGCTTAATAGATGATGCCCCGCCGAGCTTCCCACAACAATGGTCTACGGATGGAAAGCTGCCCCATCAAGGCGGGTTTGGCCTGAAATTAATTGCAGCGGTTACCGAAAAAGCAAAGTTTCAGCCCACTGAAAACGGCAATATCGCTACACTTCGTTTCCGTGCCGTACAAGACAGTGAAATTAGCTGTTAGCGCTGTTTGTCAAGCATATCCCTTAGCCTGTAATAGCGCATAGCAAGCGGCAAAAACCACGGCTCACCTGAATAAAAGGGCAGAGTGCGCATAGGCAGTTTTTCAAACTGGCTAACCCCATCTTCTCCCAATATCATAAGTGCTGCTTTTTTCCCAAGCCACCTTGCCCATACGGTGCCAGAGCCTGCAAAACCAGAAGGATAGATAATCCCATCATGCACCGCTATTTTTGGCAATTGATCAAACGCAAAGCCAACAAAGCCAGACCAATAATGGGTAATCTCAGCTTGTTTTAATTCAGGAAAAAGACCCGAAAGCCCCTCATGCAACGCAGCTTTAGCCATCTGGTCTTGTGTGTGCATGCGCCGCCCGCCTAGCAAGATACGCTCAAAATCAGGGGTTGGGCGATAATAATAGCCAAGGGCACGCGATTCACCAAACATATTCAATTTTGGCATCATCGCTTTAACCTGATTAGCGCCAAGTCTTTCGGTGGTGATAATTTCAGATATTACAGGCACAATTCTGCGCCGAAGCCATGGTAATGCCTTATCTGTATACGCATTAGTTGCGCCTATTACATGTTCTGCTTGGATAACACCTTTAGCGGTGACCACTTCAAAAAGGGTATGTTTTCTGCTTACTCTTAGAGCGGCTGTTTGGGTGTGGATGTGAACGCCCGCCTCACGCACTAGACGGGTATATTCACGCAGTAATTTAGCAGGGTGAATGCCGTGTATGTCTGGGGTGTAAATCCCTGCCGCATAAGATGATGTGCTGGTATAATCTGTCATCGCATCTTGCGTAAGGAACTTGCCCTCTATGTGATGACGGGCTGCAATTCTATCTATCTCAGATTTGATCTTATCGGGATTATGATTGTGATATAGACCTGTGATGCGGCCTGCTGGCGTGAAATCACACGCAATATTTTCCGTGGTAATAAAGTCATATAAATCAGCACGCGCAGCAAAACTTTCATCTTCAATTTTTTGCGCTGTTTGCGTGCCATATTTTTTTGAAAGCGCCTGAAAATCATATCTCAGATTTCCACTTGTAATCCCGCCATTTCGGCTTGCTGCACCTGAACCAATGTCGCCCTTCTCTAGGAGTGTGACGGTGCGTCCTGCACGCGCTAAGGTAAGTGCCGCAGACAGTCCAGCAAACCCAGCCCCGATAATTGCAACTTCAACCTTATCTAGCGAGGCCTTGGGAAGGGCATGAGGCGGGGCTTCTTCATGCCAATAACAGGCGGGTCTATCTAATGTTGTCATGATGTCGCCTAATGCTTTGATGATTTCGCAAGCAGTCTTATCAGCCCATATAGAATATTAATATGTGGGGCAGGGTGATTTATTTTTGCAGCAAGCTCAGCCACACTGCCGATGAGGGCTTCATGTTCAAGCTGTCTGTTGTGTTCAATATCTTGCAGCATGGAGGTACGCATCGCCCCCAAAGAACGTGTCACAGCATTTCTTTTTGCAGGCGATGTATCAATTTGCACTCCAAGCTTTGTGCCAATCTCATTAGCCTCAACCATAATATTACAGACAAATTCATTTACCAAAACATCATCTAAAATTTTATCGGTCGTAGTGCGGCATAATGCAGATATCGGGTTCATTGTCATATTGCCCCATAATTTAAACCAGATATCTCTATGGATGTTTTCGCTTTTTACAGCATCAAACCCAGCAGCATTAAATGCCTCGGCGAGCTGGCTTAAAAAGCTATCAAGACGGTGGTCTGGCCTGCCTAGAATAATTTTATTGCCTGCACGCAAATGCCCAACACCCGGCTCAGGCGAAAAGCTAGAAAAATGCACAACCCCGCCAATAATGTTTGCGGTTGGAAGAAGTTCGCGCAGATTTTCCTGCGGGTCTAAGCTTTTCAATATATTATTTGCTAATATATTATTTTTTGGCAGATTTTCTGGTGGTGCATTTTCAAGTCCATCTAAAAACCACCATGGCAAGCCGTTCATTGCGACTAAAATCTGTGTATGTTCGTCAAGATGGGGGGATATTTGGTGTGCAATTTCAACAAATGAAGGTTCCTTTACCGCGATGATGATCAGCTCTTGCGGCGGCAATTGAGCAACATTTTCAGCTAGCTGAACAGGGAAGGTACAACGCGGGCTATCTGGGCTTTCAAACCCGATGCCGTTTTTTACAATCGCTTGATAGGTCTTCCCACGGGCAATCACAGAGATGTCATGTTCCATCTGTGCAAGGCGGGCAGCAAACACTGCGCCAACGGCACCAGCACCAACAATGCAAATTTTCATCCTACCCTCTTCCCTATTAAACGCTGAAATAAATTAGCCTGCCCCCGCAGAAGATGGCAACACCTGAAAAGCTGATATCGGTAGGTCAACTGCGTTGGGCAATGCGGTACTGGCGAGGGGACATGCCTGTATGCTGCCCAAACACTTCATAAAATCGTGACAGCGAGCTAAAGCCAGCATCAAAAGCAATATTAAGCACCTTATTGCTGGTTTCTGTTAATGCTGTTTTTGCGTGATGAATGCGTAATTGCGCTAGATAGTTCGTAATCGTTGTATCAAGATAGACGTTGAATAACCCCATTGCATAGCCTTTGCTAATGCCGCCTGCTTGTGCGATATCCTCAACATCAATGGGTTGGGTATAGTTATCTGCAATATATTTGATCATATTTTGTAGGCGGTGATGCGGCGCTTTTGATGTGTTTTCCTGACCCTTAGGATCGCCTGTAGCCTGTTGCCATCCGATTAAGGATTGACGCTTTAATCTAGCTTGCAATTCAGTGAGGCTGAGCTGACGAAGCCGCTCATCCTCACCATAAAAATCAAGATACCAATTCGCAAATAACGCATCATCAAACCATAAGGTTTTATTGGCCGTTATCAATTCCCCTGCAAATAGGCGGGCAAGAAAGCTATCTGGCATGCCCCATGATAATAATTCTGCCATCGGCAGATTAGCGATAATTATCTCGCCATCACCGTTAATATGGTTGAGTTTGTGTTTTATCTGCGCCCATAACACACTAATATGACCGTCAGGTGCAATCGCATCCCCTGCCTTTGTCTCATAGGTAAGCTCGCACCCAATGGGCAGCAAAATTTCAACATGGCTATGAGTGTGCGTATTCAGCATCACCTCAGGATGATGGCGTTGCATAAAAAAGCTATCAGGGAAAAGCTCACTTCTATCAATAATCGGTCTGTTCATACCCAGATGATATAAGATTATCAGAAGGAAAAAAATAAAATTATGACTTTATCGGAAGTTTTTAGGTTTTTTACGGAAGCAATAGAACATGAAACAGGTAACAATACCTTTAGCACACTAGACAGATGCTTCTCATCTGGTCATGGTGAGGAATATGGGTTGCGGTGGTGATGTTAAGAAACAGTATCGTCGTAGCGCATTTTTGTTTTGGGTATAAAGGGAGGAACCTGATGAAAAAGACCCTAACCGCACTTGTAGCAGCTGCTGGTATCAGCTTATCTGCGACAAGCTTTGCTGGCACATTAGTGATCAATACTGACACTTCTGATGCAGCACCAAAAAAAGCTTTCGAAATGATTATCAAAAAGTTCGAAGCAGAAAATCCTGATGTAACTGTTGAATGGAACTTGTTTGACCATGAAGGGTACAAACAGTCTATCCGTAACTTCCTGAACACTAATCCACCGGATGTTGCGAACTGGTATGCGGGTAACCGTATGCGTCCATTTGTTAAAGCTGGTTTGTTCGAAGATGTATCTGACATCTGGGACGATACAGGCTGGCAAGATGGTGCGTTAAGCAACTCTATGGAACATGCGAAGAAGTCTATGACAATTGCTGGCCGCCAGTGGGGTGTTCCATATACCTATTATCAGTGGGGTGTTTACTACCGCAAAGATATTTTTGAGAAGCTAGGTATTGCTGTGCCAAAAACTTTTGATGAGTTTGTAGCAGCATGCGCTAAGCTAAAAGAAAACGGTGTTACTCCGATTACTATCGGCTCAAAATATCTATGGACGACAGCAGGTGTATTTGACTATCTAGACTTGCGTGTAAATGGATATGAATTCCACATGGACCTTACCAACGGTAATGTGCCTTACACAGACCCACGTGTTCACGCTGTATTTGATGCATGGGATCGTCTTGTAAAGCCTGGTTATTTCATTGAAAACCACGCTGCTTACAGCTGGCAGGAAGCACTTACACCAATGGTTAAGGGTGAGGCTGCTATGTATGTAATGGGTAACTTTGCGGTTGCACCATTGCGTGAAGCAGGCTTGACAGATGATCAGCTTGGTTTCTTCCAGTTCCCTGAGATCACACCAGGTCTTCCAATGGCTGAAGAAGCTCCGACAGATACAGTTCACATTCCTTCAAAGGCGAAGAACAAGAAAGACGCGAAGCGCTTCTTGATTTTCATGGCACGCGCAGATGTGCAAGAAGAAGTGAACAAAATCTTAGGACAGCTTCCAATTAACGCAAATGCAGCTGTTGCAGATGACAAATTCTTGAAGGCAGGTAACGAAATGCTGAACAACGCCTATGCAATGGCACAGTTCTATGACCGTGATGCACCTGCTGAAATGGCTTCTGCTGGTATGAAAGGCTTCCAAGAATATATGGTTAAGCCTGAGCGCCGTGATGCTATTCTAGAGCGTTTGGAAAAAGCACGTAAGCGTATCTATAAGTAATAGCGCAATACATGTGATAGCAGGAGGTGGCATCAGCTACCTCCTGTTATGTTTCTAATTCGGGCGGGGAAATGGAACAGACAAATAACATACCTTTAATGCCAGTAAAGCGGCAGTCTGGATGGTGGAAGCGCCATCAGGCTCAGCTTACGCCATGGCTGTTTTTGGCACCTGGATTATTATTGTTTATTGTCTATGTAATAATTCCTATTTTCCAATCTTTATATATTTCTCTTTTTGAATGGGATGGCCTTTCCCCTGCAAGCTATGTTGGTTTTGCCAATTACGTTGAGCTTGTTGATGACGAAGAATTTTATGTCTCGCTCTGGAATAATGTGCGGTGGCTGCTTTGTTTTATGCTTGCTGTTCCCATTGGATTAGCGTTGGCACTATTTCTTAATCAAACCATTTTTGGTATTCGGCTTATCAAGTCTTTATTCTTTTTTCCTTTTGTTATCTCGCAAGCTGTTATCGGGCTTATCTTCACCTGGTTTTATGAGCCAAATTACGGTGTCATTGCCCCTATTTTATCGATGTTAGGCTGGGATGGATGGGCCATTTTGGCAGATGAAGATTATGCAACATATGGGATTATTTTTGCAGGGTTATATCCGCAAATCGCCTATTGCATGATTTTATATCTAACAGGGCTAAATAACATCTCCCCTGACCAGATTGAGGCTGGCCGCATGGATGGGGCAAAAGGGTTTTCACTATTTTGGAATATCATCCTTCCTCAATTACGCCCCGCAACCTTTATTGCGGTGGTGGTCACCATCATCGGGGCATTGCGCAGCTTTGATATGATTGCGATTATGACCCAAGGCGGTCCTTGGGGTTCAACAAATGTGCTTGCCTATTTCATGTTTGAACAAGCGTTGAGCGAATATGGCTACCGGATGGGATATGGCTCTGCGATTGCTACCGTGCTATTTGGTATTATGCTTATCTATATCCTGTTCTTTATTGTACGGATGTATAAAGACGAGAAGCGGGGGATATAGCATGTTTCCAACGCCTATTGAAAAAACATCACGGAGCACGCGGTTTAGCTATAAAATTGCGGTGCCTATTAGCTTGGTGATCTGGCTTATCCCGCTATTAGGGGTGATGATGACAGCCCTTCGAGGGCCAGGGGATATTACCGCAGGAAATTTGTGGGGACTTCCAACTGACTTCAGATTGCTTGAAAATCTGGCCGATGTTTTCACCAACACCCCGATGTTAAATTTCATTCTTAATAGTTTTAAAATTACCATTCCAACGATGCTAGGCGCAGTTGCAATTAGTTGTATGACCGGATTTGCACTAGCCGCCTATCGTTTCAAGGGTAATTTATTTCTGTTTTTTACCTTTGTTGCAGGTAATTTTATTCCTTTTCAGATTTTGATGATACCTGTGCGGGATATGACTTTCCAGCTTGGGCTATATGATACGGTCACAGGGTTGGTGATGTTCCATGTAGCTTTCCAGACAGGTTTTTGTACTTTGTTTATGCGCAATTTTATCAAAGCATTGCCGCATGAATTATTTGAAGCCGCACGTATCGATGGCGCGTCTGAGATATCTATTTTTGTGAAAATTGTATTACCTCTTACCCGCCCTGCCATTGCTGCTTTATGTGTGTTGATTTTTACCTTTATTTGGAATGATTATTTCTGGGCTACCGTGCTCATCCAAGGTCAGCACGCAATGCCCGTAACAGCAGGATTAAAATCGTTAAATGGTCAGTGGGTTGCAGCATATCACCTGATATCTGCAGGCTCAATTGTGGCTGCGATTCCACCTGTTTTAATGTTCTTTTTAATGCAGAAGCACTTCATTGCCGGCCTTACATTGGGCGCCAATAAAGGATAGTATTTTCAGGATTATAGGTATGACGAAAATTGCAATGATTGGTGCTGGAAGCACCGTGTTTATGAAGAATATTGTAACAGATATCTTGCTGGAGCCAGCACTTACAGATGTTCATATTGCACTTCATGATATTGACGAGAAGCGCCTAAATCTATCTACACAAGTTGCACAAAAACTTGCTCAGTCCCTGAAGCAGACACCACAAATTACGGCTAGTACAAACCGGCGTGAAATATTAGAAAATGCAGATTTTGTAATTGTGATGATACAGGTTGGTGGCTACCGCCCGTCAACGG
Source organism: Puniceispirillaceae bacterium (SeqCode) (assembly GCA_965660095.1). Taxonomy (GTDB): domain Bacteria; phylum Pseudomonadota; class Alphaproteobacteria; order Puniceispirillales; family Puniceispirillaceae; genus WTJO01. Next base: position 172,649 of record CBFHYP010000001.1, on the reverse strand, counting down.
TAATCGATTTTGATATTCCGGCTAAATATGGATTAAAGCAAACCATTGCGGATACAGTTGGCATTGGCGGGATTATGCGCGGGCTTAGAACAGCACCTGTGCTGATAGATATTGCCTCAGACATGATGGAGCTTTGTCCGCGTGCAGTAATGTTGCAATATGCAAACCCGATGGCGATAAATTGTCTAGCGCTCGCCCGTGCTGTGCCTGAATTGCGTTATGTTGGGTTATGTCATTCTGTGCAGGGAACAGCGGCTGATCTTGCCCGTGATTTAGGTGAGGATGTGAGCACCATCGATTATGATTGCGCTGGTATTAACCATATAGCTTTTTATACTCGTTTTGAGAAAAAGCATGCAGATGGGAGGGTAGAAGATTTATATCCGCGCCTTCATCAGCTTGCTGAAAGCCGTAATTATGGCACAAATTATGATGGGTGTAGCAACCATGTTCGCTTTGAAATGCTAAAGCGCCTTGGGTATTTTGTGACAGAATCTTCTGAACATTTTGCTGAATATACGCCTTGGTTTATTAAAAATAGCCAGCCTGAATTACTTGAAAAATTCGATATTCCTATCAATGAATATATCCGCAGATGTGAGCAATATATCCAAGATTGGGATGTGCAGGAAAAAGCATTGCTCGATGATAATGATATGGTGTGCGAAAAGTCTTTGGAATATGCCGCACGCATTATCACCAGCATGGTCACAGGTTCTGAAGATGTAATTTATGGAAATGTGTTGAATACAGGCTTGATTAGTAATTTGCCTGAAAATGCATGTGTTGAAGTGCCATGTAAACTCACCTCAGATAGCTTGGCACCACAAGCTGTGGGCACATTACCTGTGCATCTTACAGGGGTGATGATGACTAATGTTTCTGTGCAACAGCTTGTTGTCGAAGCGCTCCTCACGGGGAAAAAAGAACATGTATATCATGCTGCAATGCTTGACCCGCATACAGGGGCTGAGCTTAACCTAGACCAGATTTGGTCAATGGTTGATGAGCTGCTTGATGCGCATCAAGGCTGGATACCAGAACTTCGCTAATGGCGTTAGGTGATATGTTTGCGGCGATGGATTAATCGTCACACCTAAACACCGCGATGTCAGCTGGTTTGACTGCCCTGTTGCCAAGCACTAATTCTGCTTCAAAATTTTGCGGGATATGCGCAAGCTGCGTGCCGTAATTTGTGAAAATGATAAGGTTAGCATGTTTGCGCATGCGCATAAATTCAGGCATGTCATAAACATCCAGTCCAGCTTTTTCAAATTGGCTAGACATGATACGGTTTAGCAATCGCTCATCTGCCCACCCTGTCAGGCAAGTGACATTATTCTGGTGGATAAGAAGCGCATCTTGATTTTCTGTTTGACCTTCAGCGATGCCAATAATTTGCCCCCTATCATGCCAAATATGTACCTCGCCATTGATATTCCCAAGCTGTGCCGCCATCGGCCTCTTGCGCGCAAGTGCATCTGTTTGAGTAGGCTTAAAGCCTGTGAATGCAGCAACTCTATCCAATTTCTGCTCATCTAGAAGATGCATTGTTTTGGTTTTTACAGCAGAACGCGGGCCAATGAGAATTTGGGCATCTAGCTGTTCTAATTTACTTAACACGCTATCTGATAGGTGCAGAAGTGCAGGAATAAGAATAAGCTTATAGCCTGATAAATCAGCATCTTGTCCAACAATATCAATAGAACCGCCACATTGCCGTGCAGCACGATATATATCAAGCACACATCTTAGGTGATGAAAATCTTCACTTTGTCCGTCAAGCTCTGCCATCCAATCTGCTTCATAATCATATAGTAGGGCAATTTCGCTTTGCTGTGGTGCGTGCCAAGTGAGTGCGCTAGATTCTTGGCTAAATTGGAGTGCTTGATGAAGTGCGTCTGTGTCTTCATCGGTGGCTGATTTCAGCCCTGCATGCATTTGTTCTTGCCCGAAAGGAAGTTGACGCCATCTAAAATAGCTAATTAATTCTGCACCATGGGCTGCGGCTTCCCATGTCCAAAGCCGCACAGCGCCATCTGCTGGAATGGGGTTGAACTTAGCCCAATTCACAGGGCCAGGCTGTTGTTCCATAATCCAAAGCCTGCCCATACCGCGATATAAATCATGATGAAAAGCTTGGAAATCAGGACAGCCTGTGCGCATACACTCATCCATTAGCCTATCATCTTGGCGCGCTTGGTGGTGCATATTTTGAAGCATGCCCAACGGATAGCTATCCCAAGACGCAATATCCAAATCTTTTGCCACATCACGATGGTCAAACTGGCTAAACATGCCCATGAAATTATGGGCAATGGGTCTGTTTGGGCTGTGCTGTCTGATAATGTCTGTTTGTTCTTTGTTAAAGCGCGCCACCATCTCACTGCTATAGCGGAAAAAATCAAGCTGGTGTGATGGGTTTGCTTCAGTAACAGTAAGGGTAGGGAGTTCAATTTGCTCAAAATCAGTATAGATTTGCGACCAAAAACGTGTGCCCCATGCCGCATTTAACTTATCAATATGCTGGTATCTTTGTTTTAGCCATTCCCGGAACCCTGAAAGGGCAGAAGCACAATAGCTGATGGCTGTATCATGGCAACCATATTCATTGTCTGTCTGCCAGGCATGCACCCCCTTATGCTGGCCATAACGTGCGGCAAAAGCGGTTACAATGCGCCTTGCTTCAGCACGAAAGGGGGCGTGTGAAAAACTATAATGACGGCGTGAGCCAAACCCGCGCGTCTGCCCATTTTTATCAACAGCCAACATATCAGGCATGTGATCCACAAGCCATTTTGGCGGCGTTGCGGTAGGGGTGCATAAAATAACCTTTAGCCCGGCATCGCTTAAAATATCAATCGCTTTATCAAGCCAGTCCCAATGATAAACCCCAGGGTGAGGTTCAGTGATAGCCCATGAAAATTCAGCGATGCGCACCCATTCAATGCCAGCCTTCACCATTTCCTGTGCATCACTAGCCCACATCTTCTCCGGCCAATGTTCAGGGAAATAACATACACCAATTGCAGGTTTCATTGCTGCGCCTTAACACTATTCATCACAGGATAATAGCCGGTTTATCTAATTGCCTTGCCATCAGCGTCGAAATAATGAAGCCTGCCTACCTCAGCCCCTAGCATTACGGTCTGACCAATTTCAGCTTCATGTTCATCTTCTAGCTTGGCAGTGATCTCAGTACCGTCTGACAGATTCACATAAGCAATTGTGTATTCACCCAAATGCTCAATATGGCTCACAACACCCTTAAGGAATGCTTGCTTCTCTGGCATTATGGTGAGATGCTCTGGACGGACGCCGATATGCGCTGCGTGCTTAGCCTCATTGCGTAGCGGAATTTTGTCCCCTGTGCCAAGTATGGCATGCGATTTTTCTGTCTTCTCAGCTTTTAGGATATTCATTTGCGGGCTACCAATAAAGCGCGCAACAAACAGATTTTCAGGCTGATGATATAAATCAAGCGGGCTTCCAACCTGTTCAATAAAACCGCCATTAAGAACCACTATTTTATCTGCTAGGGTCATCGCTTCTACCTGATCATGGGTTACATAAATCATCGTGGCATCAAGCTGTGAATGTAATTTGGCGATTTCGATACGTGTCTGCACACGCAACGCCGCATCTAGATTTGATAGCGGCTCATCAAATAGGAATATTTTTGGGTCACGCACAATCGCTCTGCCAATCGCAACACGTTGGCGCTGACCACCTGAAAGCTGCTTTGGCAACCTTTCTAGCAATGGCGTAATTTGCAGGCTTTCTGCTGCTTCAGACACTCTTTTCTGGATATCAGCTTTGGGGATTTTAGCTTGCCGTAGGCCAAAGGCCATATTATCAAAAACGGTCATATGCGGATATAAAGCATAAGATTGGAAGACCATTGCAACACCGCGTTCAGCAGGCACGACATCATTGACAATTTCATTGTCGATGATGACGTTCCCTGAGGTGACATCTTCAAGCCCTGCAATCATCCGCAACAAGGTGGATTTACCGCATCCTGAAGGTCCAACAAACACGATAAACTCACCAGATTGAATGCTAAGATTTACATTGTGAATGACGTCAACATCGCCAAAGGATTTTGCAACATCTTGCAACACCAAATTGGTCATATTCCTCTCCCTTTAATGACGCTTTATCTTGCCAGAATTAAGGGGTTTAAAGCAATGAATATGACCTGATTAAATGCGCTTTTTATGCTTTTTGCACAAACTTCTGCAAGGGCAGGTGAATATCTGGCATGCCAGAGCGCATCAGCGCATTACTAGAACAGTAAATCGACCGCAAATAGTGTGATAACTGGAAAAAACGCTAGCAAAATAACGCGCAAAATATCACTTATCACAAATGGGATGACGCCAATGAAACTTTCATTTAGCGGGACATCTTTTGCCAATTTATTGATCACAAAAAGATTAAGTCCCACAGGCGGTGTAATCAGCCCAACTTCAACGACGATTAACACCAACACCCCAAACCATAGGGCAGAATGCTCAGGGCTCATCCCAAAATCAAGCATTTGGAAAATAGGGAAGAAGACAGGAATAGTCAGGATAATCATAGAAAGACTATCCATAAAACAACCCAGAATAAGATAGGCGAATAATATAATACACAGAATAAGATACGGGCTTGCATCTAGCGCTGCGGTCATTTCTGCGGCTTCAAAGGGCAGGCGGGAAAAGGCTAGGAAGCTGTTAAAAACACTCGCACCAAACAAAATAGCAAAAATCATCGCAGATGCTTGCACTGTTTCTAATAGCGCTTCTGAAAATCCCTGCCGGTCTAATCCGCCATTCAAATAGGCTATAATACCTGTGGCACATGCGCCAACTGATGCTCCTTCTGTGGGGGTAAACCAGCCTTGGTAAATGCCGCCAATCACAAGTAGAAAAATCGCAATGACAGGCCAAATCGACCGCAAGGCTGCAATTTTATCAGCAGTGTTAGCAGATGGCTTTTGAATATTTTTCTCATTGCCAAAACGAACAAGTAGCCAGACCGTAATCATATAGCCAAGGATAGCTAAAAAGCCTGGAATGAACGCAGCAATGAATAATTTTGCAATATTCTGTTCTGTCAAAATCGCATAAATCACTAACACCACAGAGGGCGGAATAAGCACGCCCAACGTGCCGCCAGCGGCAAGCACTGCTGTTGATAATCTGTCTGAATATCCATATTTGCGCAACTCAGGAAGCGCGACTTGACCCATGGTAGCGGCAGTTGCAAGGGACGACCCGCAAATCGCACCAAAGCCGCCACAAGCAGCGATTGTAGCTAAGCCCACACCGCCCCGTCTATGCCCCATCATCTGATTTGCGGCCGCAAATAATGCTTGGGACAGCCCGCCCTTGGATGCAAATTGTCCCATCAGCAAGAACATCGGGATCACAGAAAGCGAATAGCTCGAAAAAGTAGAATAGGTGATGTTTTTAAGTTGGGCTAGAAACGGGCTAAAGCTCCCTAAAATCAGATATTGCCCAATAACGCCAACGCCAAGCATGGCAAGCATAATCGGCACCCGCAATAATATTAGTATCAGCATTACAGGCAGGGAGTATATGCCAAGCTCAAGTGGGGTCATCACAACATATCCTCTTGGCTTTGTCTGGTGCCAACTTGCCAAGCTGTTATGATGCACGAGACCACCCATAGCAAAGAGGCTGGAAGTGCAGCTGCATAGCCCCACCACACTGGCATTTGCAGAATCATAGAGGTTTCTAGCCAGGCTATTTTATCAAGCATGCCGTAATATAGCTGAAGGCTTATCAGAAAAGAAAGCAGGATAAATCCCATTTGGCTAAGCAGGGCGATATACCAGCCAATCTGTTTGGGGAAATGGCGCGCTAATACATCAACACTGACATGACCAAATCGCATTTGACACCATGGTAGTGCCCAGAAAATAACCGTTACCATACCATGTTCTACAAGTTCAAAATCACCGGCTATTGGGCCGATGCCAAAATTATTAATCGCTCGCCCAATCACTGAAAGCACAGTCATTCCAACGAGCAGCAACAGCACACCGCCGCCCAGCAATGCTGTGATGCGCGTCAATCTATCAATAAAGTGAGCTGCATATGACATGATATATCCGCAAAAAGAATGCTTGTTCATTTTTAGCGCATGACCAGCATAAAGGCAAAAAACAATGCCGCCCTTCGTCATAATATCGCTTAAGCGAAAGGGCGGCATAATAGAGGGTGGGTTGATAAATTTAGTTACTGTTTCGCAATCTCTGCTCTCGCAGCTTCAACAAGCTTAGCACCGTCTAAATTTTTGCTGTCCATTTCAGCTATCCAACCTTCGATTACAGGCTGAACGGCTTGTTGCCATTTCGCACGCTCACCTTCATCCAGAAAGACCACATCATTTCCAGATTTTTGCGCAACAGCTAGGCCAACCTTATCTGCGTCATTCATTGCTTTGCCAAAAAGTCTTGCCATTTCAGCACCTGAATTGCGTTCAATAATTTGCTTTAAATCATCAGGCAGGCTTTCATATTTAGCCTTATTCATTAACACGCCAAAGGTTGCGGTATATAAACCGGTATCGCCAGCAAAGCTGGTATGCGCATTTGTTAGCTCAGCAATTTTAAGGGGAACAGATACTTCATACGGAATAACAGTGCCATCAATAACCCCTTTTGAAAGTGCTTCTGGAACAGCAGGTACAGGCATTCCCACAGGTGTTGCGCCTAATTCAGCAAGCATACCTGTGATGACACGTGTTGGCCCGCGCAATTTAAGACCCTTTAAATCATCAAGTGATGTGACAGCATCCCCCTTCACATGAATAACCCCCGGGCCGTGCGTATGGAAGCAAAGTGGATGCACTTCACGGAAATCTTTTTGACCATTATCCATCATGAAATTGTGAAACGCGACAGACCCTTTTTCTGCATCGCCTGTCATGAAAGGCAACTCAAACGCTTCTGCTGTAGGGAAAAGCCCGGGTGTATACCCAAGGACTGTCCAGATGATATCCACCACCCCGTCTCTGGCTTGCGAATATAAAGCAGGCGGGGCACCACCCAATTGCATAGATGGGTAATGCTCAATTTTAATGCGCCCATTTGATTCTGCTTCAATTTTCTCAATCCATGGCTCGATCCCATTTTTAGGGATTGCAGATTGTAATGGCAAAAATTGATGGAACCGCAACGTCACTTCAGCGGCTTGCACTGTGTTCATGCTCGCACCTGCAAGCCAAATTATCGCTGCTAAAAAAGTTGTGATATTCCGCATTTTCAGTCCCCTCATGATTTGATGCAGCAATCCTAGCACAAAAATGTCTTCATGCAATTCAAGGCTATCAGTATTAAGAAGGTTTAAGCGGATTATACCTGCTCTTCTAGCCTGTCTGTTGCAGGGGCTGGGCGTGGTGAGAAAGACGAGATTGTATCATACATCGCATCAGATAGCTGAAAATGAAGGGCGTCTAATGATGGGGTTAATTGGGCGCTATTTCTTGCGCTGATTATCGGGGCAGTAATGCTGTTATGTTTAGCTGCCCACGCCACCGCTAATGTTGCTGGTGAGGTTCCTAATTCATTTGCAAGTTGATGCAGTTTTGTAGCCGCCTCATGCATCCAATCTACCCCATATCGGGTGGCGTATTTTTTGTCCCAATCTAGCCGGCCACGGGCATTTTCTTGGTTTTGGGCGTCTAAATATTTACCGGTAAGTAATCCACCGCCAAGCGGTGAATAGCTTATCACCTGCATTTTTTGATCTGCTGCCATTGGCAGGATTTCCACCTCAACTTGCCGTTTCACAAGATTATACATGGGTTGCAGAAATTCGATTTCTGGGTATCCATAACGCTGCGCAATAGCCTGTGCTTTCATGATTTGCCATGCCGCAAAATTTGAAACCCCAAGATGGAAGAATTTACCCATCTCTTTTAATTTTGCTAAAGCTTCGAAACTTTCTTCTAGCGGCGTGTCTGCATCGAACATATGCAAAAAGAAGATATCTGTATAATCTTGGCCTAGCCTTTTAAGGCTTGTGTTTAGCTGGTCTGTTATTGTTTTTGCAGAACAGCCACCAACAGCACCAGCTTTTGTTACGAGTACTAATTCTTCGCGCTCTGATGCAATTAACTTTCCTAGAATTTCTTCTGAGCGTCCCTCATTATAGACATAGGCTGTATCAAAGAAATTTATCCCAGCAGCGCGGCAGCTTTCATATAGCGCGGCACTATCTTTTTCCGTTGCACCAGCACCAAATTGCATCGTGCCGAAACATAAAGCAGAAAGCTGAAGATTGTGTGGGCCAAATATATTTGTGTTTGATGATTTTGATGCAGACATGAAATGCTCCTGTTTGAAATGAGGAGTATTTACAATGCTTTGAAATCTGCTAGCCAGTCAAGCGATGCATCTGTATTGCCGCTTGATGGTTTATATTCAGCACCAAGTGGCGCATTATATCCCAAATTTTTTATGGCTGTAAAAATATGATGGTAATTCAGCTCCCCTACCGAAGGCTCAGACCTATCTGGCACTGAAGCAAATTGAATATGTCCTATAATATCCATTGCCCCTGAGAGCTGGCGGGTGATATCGCCGTGAAGAATTTGTAAATGATAGCAATCAAACATCAGCTTCAAATTATCTTGGTTAAGCTGTTCAATAATCTGTCTTGCTAGCGGCAGGCTATTTAAAAAATAATTTGGCGCATCATACTGGTTTAAGGGTTCAATTAAGACCTGCAATTGATGTTGTTTTGCCGCCTCGCACGCATATTCCAAATTCTCGGTAAAGGTTGTTAAGGCTTCGGCTTGTTGTGAAAACCCTGCCATTACATGAATGTTTTTGCACCCGATTTGGCTTGCATATGCAATCGCTTGGTCAATCGCTTGGATGGCTTCTGCCTCTCGTCCTGGCAATGCAGATAGACCATTCTCGCCTGCATCCACATCACCTCTTATGGTGTTAAGCCCAAGCATTGGCAGTTCTGTTTCTTGTAACGCCTGCGCGAGGTGCTTGGGGTCTGTGTCATAGGGCCAGTGGCATTCCACCGCATCAAAGCCGGCTTTTTTTGCCGCATAGACAGCATCAATAAGCGGCCTATCTGTCCATAAAAATCCAAGATTAGCCGAAAACAGCATTAATTTTCCCACTCTATATCAAATTTTTTTACCAATGCTGTGATGTCATCTGGCTGTAAGGTCTTTGCATTCACCCCGCGCATCATCATGGCAAGCCTTGCAGTTTCTTCTAATTCTTCAATCGCATAACATGCAGCCTCAACATCTTTCCCCGCAACCACAGGGCCGTGATGTGCAAGCATTACAGCAGAGCGCTTGCCTGCTAGCCCACGCACCGCATCGCCCATAGCGCTATCGCCTGGCATAAAGTACGGCAATAATTTCACACGCCCCAATTTCATCACGGAATAAGGGGTAAGGGGCGGCAGGAAATTATCTTCATCCACATCATCACACAAAGATAGCGCTACTGCATGACAGCTATGCAGGTGCACCACAGCACCTGTTGTAGAACGGGTATCGTAAAATGCGGCATGCAGTGCCATTTCTTTAGTGGGCGCATCCCCTGAAATAAATTTTCCTGACGCATCAAAACGGCTAAGCTTAGCAGGGTCTAGCCTTCCAAAGCTGGAATTTGTAGGCGTCACCAATAGCCCACCATCAGCAGTATGCGCTGAAATATTCCCTGTGCTGCCTGCGGTTAGACCTCTGTCATATAGCGATTTGGCAAGCTCACATATCAGCTCACGCAGGTGCGAATCTGTCATTAATTCAGCCTTTCTAACGCCTCGCTAAAAAATTCAGCTCCCCCAAAATTGCCAGATTTTAGAGCGATGGCAAATGCTTCTGAATCTTTTTTAGCAAAACACCATGGCACACCGACAGCGATTTCTTCGCCAATTTGCACATTATCAATACCAAGGGCTTGGGATACGGCACCTGATGTCTCGCCGCCTGCGATTACAAAACGGCGTACACCACTTTCAAATCCAATGATGGCTAATTCTGAAAGGGCATTTTCAACTAGCGCTCCTGCCTGCTCCACCCCAAGTTCCTTTTGAATATGGTTCACTTCCTCAGGGGTGGTGGTGGCATAGAGTAGGGGGGCATCCTCCAGATTTTGCGCCCTTAGCCATGATATTGCTTTTTGATTTCCATCACTAGCTAAGGCTATTGGGTCTAGTTTGAAGGATGGACCTTGATAATGTGCAACCTGCTGGCGCGTCATATCAGAGCAACTGCCGCTCAGGATAAGCGAGGCCGTATTGAGCTTTGGATGCGGCCTTGCCTCACCTGAAGGCTGAATAAATCCATGCTCGCGATAAATGTCAGGCAGCGGCATTGCAAGGGCAGAACCACCTGTTAGAAGCTCAAACCCCCAACACGCTTTGGCGATAATTTCTAAATCAGCATCTGCTACAGCGTCCACGATTACATGAGCGATGCCAGTTTCTGCGAGTTGCCGCAGATGCGATTTTAAATGCGCATCCCCTTTATCAACATCTAACCTGTTTGCCAAAGATACAGATTTTTGTGTCTGTGCATCTAAAAGCCGAACTAAATTACTGTCCCGCATAGGGTTTAAAGGGTGGTCTTTCATAGGACTTTCTGAAAGCAGTTGCTCCCCTACAAATAAATTGCCCATAAAAATAGTCCTGCCATTTTCAGGGAAGGCAGGGCAATAAATCGTCTGAGATGCATTTAAGGCCTGTAATAAGGCTTCAGCGACAGGGCCGATATTGCCTTGTGATGTGCTATCGAAAGTAGAACAATATTTGAAGAAGAATTTCTGCGCCCCTGCAGCTTGCAACCATTTCAACGCCTTTAGCGATTCATCTACGGCTTCTTGGGGAGGGCAGGTGCGTGATTTCAAGGCAATGATTTCAAAGGCTGAGCTATCATGGGGCGGTTTATTTGGAACCCCAAATCTTAACCTTACCTCAACCCCTGAACGTGCAAGTAGGGCAGCTAAATCAGATGCGCCTGTGAAATCATCTGCAATTGCGCCAAAAAATGTAGTCATCTTAGAATTGCTCACTTTTCTTAAATTATGGGTGTTCCTGCATTCCTTATGCAGCTTAGATTAACGTACAGCCTGCTGGGAAATTTTTCGCGATTTGCGTTGTAAATAGGCAGGGTAATTTAAACGCTGTTCGGCAGTTTAATGTCATATTGTGCGGCATAAAGCTTGGCTAAAGCAGCATCATCTTCATGGCCATATCCTTGTTCCGCTGCAGCTTTAAATTGTGCTAATGCTGATTCTGCCATGGGCGTTTTGAATTTAGCCTCATTAGCGATATCCATTACAATCCCTAAATCTTTTGGCCAAATATTAATCGCACTTTTCGGTGTATAATCGCCATCGACGATATGAGGTGCCCTGTTCTCAAACATCCATGATGAGCCGGCGGATTGGCTGATAACCTCAACACATTGACGCGCATCAATGCCTTGAGAAATGGCAAATGTCATTGCTTCTGCCATCGCTGCAATATGAACACCTGCAAGCATCTGATTCACCGATTTCATGGCGCTTCCAGCCCCTGCTTCATCACTGATTGTAAATACTGTTTGCGCGATATCATCTATAAAGTGGTTGGCTTTTTCAAATGCTTGGGAAGTGCCTGAAGCCATTATTGATAATTTCCCTTGCCGTGCTTTTTCAGCCCCGCCTGAAATCGGCGCATCCAAATAATATAGCTGATGTTCACCGCAAATATTAGCCATATCGATAGCATTTTTCGGTGAAATGGTGGTGCAATTCATCACCAAACAATGAGGTTTTAATGATGCGCATATGGCAGGCTTTTCACTAAGTAAACTATGTGCCTGTTGCGCATTGAGCACGACCAGCACCACCGCATCAAGCTTGGGTGCTACCACCTCAAATTCAGCTATTTTGCCGCCAATCGCTTCAAATGCCTGAATAGCTCTTTCGGAGAGATCAAACCCCCAGACCTGATGACCTGCCTTCACTAACGAAGCTGCAATGCCGAACCCCATAGAGCCTAAACCGAAAACCGCAATATTTTGTTTCATCACAACACCTCACGTTAAATTTAGATAAAGCCTATCTGAAACCAGGTGATAGTGTTTGCCTTATTTATTAAAAAATAGGATAAATATGATAATAATTTGCATAAAAACGGGAATTAATTAGAGAAATTGTCATGGATGAGTTTGATAAAGCGATATTATCCTGCCTAAAGGCTGACGGGCGGAAATCTTATCAAGATATTGGTAAATCTGTTGGGTTGAGCATTAGTTCTGTTGCGCGGCGGGTGCAGGCAATGGAAGCATCTGGGATAATTGAAGGCTATACGGTACGGGTAAATGAAGAGAAAATTGGTTTTGGCTTTCCTGTGTTTGTATCGGTTAGGCTAGAGCGCCAGCTCGCATCGAATTTTGCCTATTTTGAGGAAAAAATTAGAAGTTTTCCAGAAGTTGTTGAATGTTGGCTCATGACAGGCTCACAGGATTTCTTGCTCAAATTATCCACATCAGACGTGCGTGATTTTGAACGTTTTCTAACAGAAGAGCTTACGGCAATTGAAAAGGTTGCATCGGTAGATACCTCCATTCCTTTGCGGTGCGTGAAGGCGAATGAGACGCGTCTTACCCGCTAAGCAACATAAAAGCCACTCTATGAAATGCCGTTTACAGCTTATTTACGGGAATTTTTAAGGTCATATGCCCATCTTGGTCTTGCGGCACTTCACCTGCCCGCATATTCACCTGAAGGGATGGGATAATAAGGGTTGGCATCGCAAGCTGCTTGTCTCGGTTTGAACGCATTTCAACAAATTCTTCTTTGCTAATACCGTCTTTAACGTGAATGTTGTTGCGTTTTTGTTCAGCGACTGTTGTTTCCCATGCAAATTCGCGACCGTTAGGGCCATAATCGTGGCACACAAATAGCCGCATTTTTTCAGGCAGAGACAGGATGCGTTGAATAGAATCATATAAGATACCTGCATCGCCACCTGGAAAATCGCACCGCGCAGACCCGCCATCTGGCATGAAAAGCGTATCCCCTACAAAGATAGCATCACCAATGATATGTGCCATACAGGCCGGTGTATGACCAGGCGTGTGATAGGTTGCGCACGATAAATTTCCAATCGAATAGGTATCGCCATCTTTAAACAGACGGTCAAATTGAGAACCATCTCTTTGGAATTCAGTACCTTCGTTGAAAACTTTACCAAATGTATCTTGAACGGTGGTGATATGCTCACCAATGGCAATTTTCCCGCCGAGTTTTTCTTGGATATACGGTGCGGCAGACAGATGGTCGGCATGCACATGGGTTTCGATAATCCAGTCTAGCTGTAATCCGCTTTTCTCAATAAAGTTTATAATATCATCTGCTTGCAGGGTAGTGAGTTTGCCAGCAGAAAAATCAAATTCCATCACCGCATCTAGCACAGCACAGACAGTGCTATCTGGGTCGACAACAACATAGCTAACGGTATTTGTTGTCTTGTCAAAAAAAGGGTGCACTTGTGGGCGTTGCTCGGTGGCTGGCTCAAAACTAGGCTGGTGTGACATATCGGCCTCTCAAGGAAATGACGCGAAATGATGTGCTTTTCATCAATTCTTTTCAGTCTATGGTAATGCGTCCTGCAGGGCTTGAAAAGGTGAATGATAAATTAGTTTCACCCTTTGCAACTTGGGCAAGTTGGCTGATTTCAAGCTTATCCAATACCTCGTTTAGCGCTGAAGGGTCTGGATGAGATAAGGTTATCGCATCAAGCGTAACCGCTAAATCGGGGAGCGATCTGCTGGGGTGCATATTTTTCGGCCATTCAATAAAGGCAGGGATAAGACCGCCCATCACTGGCTTACCATCTTTTGGAACTGTTAGGCGCCAGCGTAAATCATCACGCTGTAATTCCAGCACTTCCCCAAGCTCTATCGGGCTATGTGCTATCACCCTGTCTAAATCTGTGGTTTGCACAATCCAAGATAATGCAGATGGCTTGCGTGATAATTTGGCATGCGTTTCAGCTTCATCTAAGCCAAACCATCTTGGTCTTTGCGGGGGGTGTGCATTCTCATCAATAGAGATAAGCTCAAAATAACTGGCGCCTTGCAATTTCATCAGCCGATTATGCGTTCCCATCATGGCATGTTTTCCGCCCAAAGGAATATCAACGCCAAAAGCAGATTGAAAGAAATGATAGCCCTCAGACAGGGATGTTGCGCCAATTGCAATATGATCTAGCTGATTTGTCATTACCCTGCCCCTTAATAGCTTTGCGACAGACGCCATTTCAAATAGGCAAGGCTTTCTATCGGTTCATATTTTGCAGGCTCAGGGCGTAGATTAGTAATCATTGTTCCCGGTGTAGGGTCAACAAAATGCGGCATGGAATAGCGCGGCTGATCAATATGCGAGTTTACCACCCGATGTTTGGTGGAGACAAAATAATCATTTGTCCAGCGCTGCAGTAAATCACCGATATTAATCACCACACCATCCTTCACATATGGCACCCCATGCCACTTTCCTTCAAGGTCACACACCTCAAGTCCTGGCACGTCATTTAACTGCCAAAGCAAGGTAATTGTTCCATAATCTGAATGCTCACCAATGCGTTTTTGCCCCTGTTTGATAGGACCATCATAGGCGGGATAGTGAATAATGCGCGTGGTTGAATGATTATGAATATGACAATGGGTTAAACTATATTCTGGTATTTCAAGAATTTTTTCAAAATGAGAGAGGATTGTTAGGGTTAAATTATCTGCAAGCATCACTGATTGCTGGGCAAGATGTTTAAACCCGTCTACCTCATCAGGCCATAGGCTTTCGATCATCCGGTAGGGGTGGCTATAATTATAGCTTTCTTTCATATCGCCAGGGGCTGATGGGTCAACATTTTCAGTCTCCCACCCTGTATATCCTAAATTCGTATCCACCCCGCTATACGGATATTTCTTTTTTACCTCAATCGGCAGATCAAAAAAACGCTGTGCCATGTCATGCCAAGAAGACATGATTTTTTGTGGCTCAGCGTCAAATACATTTTCAAAAACAGCGAAGCCTACGCTTGTGTAGGCTTCGTTAATGTGTTGAAGAAGAGCGCTCGATTTAAAATCAATTACAGGTATCATTATTCTCTCACGCCCTTTTTTGTTGGTTTTTGTTATCAGGTACCAGGTACAGTCGCATCGATGCCTTCAACATAATACATCATTGTATTGAGGTGAAGATCATCTGCAACTTCGCCATCTTTAAGCTGAAGATTGCCCTTATTATCTTTGATTGGGCCAGTGAATGCGAAATATTCACCTTTTGAAATAGCTTGCTTCATGGCTTCTGCTTTTGCAGCTACGTCAGCTGGCATATTGGTGAATGGCGCCATTTGCACAGCTTCTTCATTCATGTGGCCAAAATAATCAGCAGATGCCCATGTACCGTCCATCACTTCTTGCACACGTCTGATATAATAAGGACCCCAATTGTCAATTGTTGCTGTAAGCTGCGCTTTTGGTGCAAACTTAATC
This sequence comes from Puniceispirillaceae bacterium (SeqCode), assembly GCA_965660095.1. GTDB lineage: Bacteria > Pseudomonadota > Alphaproteobacteria > Puniceispirillales > Puniceispirillaceae > WTJO01. The sequence continues at coordinate 157,112 of CBFHYP010000001.1, read as the reverse complement.
TGGTCACTTGCTTGACCGAAACCAAGCTTACCTGCCTTTTGTGCAGCCTGTAGCGGTGCAGGGCTATCGGTGTGTTGCGCAACCATATCGCATCCATCAGCCATCATCACTTCAGCAGCTTGTGCTTCTTTTGTTGGGTCATACCATGTGTTCACCCACACGATATCGATATCAACATCTGGGTTCACAGACTTTGCACCCATATAATAGGTGTTAATTTCACGGATAACTTCTGGAATTGGAAACGCGGCTACATAACAAATTTTGTTTGTTTTTGTCATTAAGCCAGCAATAACACCTTGTACATGGCGTGCTTGATACAGTCTTAGGCCATATGTTGCCATATTGTCAGCCCTTTTAAAGCCTGTAGCATGCTCGAATTTCACTTCTGGAAATTCTTTCGCTACTTTTAACATTGAATCCATGTAACCAAAGGAAGTGGCAAAGATGATATCTGTTCCTGATGATGCCATTTCACGCATTACACGCATTGCATCAGGGCCTTCTGGCACTGATTCAACATATGTTGTTTCAACCTTATTTCCGAAAGCTTCTTCAACCTGAAGGCGTCCAATATCATGACGATATGTCCAACCATGATCCCCAATAGGACCTACATAGATAAATCCTACTTTTACAGCATCAGCTTGTGCGACACCAACAGATAGTGCTAGCCCTAATGTTGCAGCGGCCAGTTTTGCGATAATCTTCATAGATTTTTTCCTTTTTATTATTTGCAAACAGCCAGCCCAGCTGTCTGTTACAAAGATCACTCTATTTTGATGATGTCCAGATACTACCAGAATTGGTAGGCAAAATGCAGTTGTTACACCATATTTTGTTTTTGTTTTTAGATATTGCCCTGATTTTACGCACAAATTTAGCCTTATCTTAACTAAAGATACAGCTTTGTGTGCTATATCAATTTCCCAAATTGGCCAGAATCAGCTTATTCCGCTTCCGAATCGGCGTAAGGGGAATATCCTTATCCAGCAAATCGAGGTTGTGGTAAGCCCGTAATACCAAGATTGGTGATAGCAAATAACCCGCCTGCTTCCGGCTGTTCCCCCTCCGTGCCTTCAGATAGGCCAAAGCCGATAGAAGTCACATATAGAGTATCTAAATTAGCACCGCCAAACATCGGTTTGGTTGGCTTTTCAACAGGCATATCGATGGTTATATCTATCTTGCCATCTGGGGTGATGCGATAGATTTGCCATCCGCCCACACCTGCCATCCAATAGCATCCATCAGCATCTATTGTGCCGCCATCTGGTCTGCCTTGCATGCCATGTGTGTCCAAAAAAACCTCAGCCTCACCCGCATGTCCCGTTTCAGCATCATAAGCGCATTTCCAAATTGTTCTCACCGCTCTGTTGCTGTCTGAGAAATACATCACACTGCCATCTGGTGAGAAGGCTAGCCCGTTTGTGGTATAAAATGGTTTGTCCCATTTGCTAACCGATAAATCTGTATCAAGCAGATAAAAACTGCCTTGCGGGGCAGGGGTGCCGCCATCTTTCATTGTGCCAGCCCAAAGCCGGCCTGCTGGGTCAATTGTGCCATCATTAAAACGATTTTCAGGGAGATGTGCTTCTGGGTCATGAATGGGTGTTTTCTTGCCGGTTTCTGGGTCAAAAAACCAAAAGCCAGATTGTGCAGCAACCACAAGCCCGCCCTGTTGGCGCCGCCCAATACAGCCTACCTGCTCCCCAAAATCATAATTCTTTAAGGTATTGTCGCCCGCATCTAAGCTGTGAATAATCCCGCCAGAAATATCCACCCACCATAAAAGCTGGTCTTCTGTATCCCAGACTAGCCCTTCGCCTAAGCGAGAAGCGCCTGGCACCACACATTCTATCGAATAGCTCATTTTGATATATTTCCTTGCTGGCTAATTGGTGTTTCAGATTATCTGTTATTTTCGGTGCGCCATTTCTGAAACGCTTCACGATGCTCGTCTTTGGTGCATGGGTAAAGCCCGATGATAGAAGCACCTTTTTTAACCTGTTCTGCCACAAAATCTTCATAAGCAGTCATTTCTGTCGCCTCGATTGCGACTTCATCAGCAATATGAGCTGGAATAACGATAACACTATCATCATCACCCACGCAGATATCGCCAGGGAATACTGCAACATCACCACACCCAATTGGCACGTTAATATCAATTGCTTCATTGATTGTAAGGTTCGTCGGGCTTGATGGCCGGTTATGATAGGCAGGGATATCTAAATTAGCGATAGTGGCAGCATCTCTGAACCCGCCATCTGTAATAACGCCCTCACCACCGCGCATCATCAGGCGTGAAATTAATATATCACCAGCAGATGCAGCACGCGCATCTTTACGGCTATCCATTACCAACACATGCCCCTGTGGACATTGTTCTATCGCTTGGCGTTGGGGGTGCTGCGGGTTCAAAAATTCGCTTAATTGGTTTCTGTCTTCACGCGCAGGCATATAGCGCAGGGTAAATGCAGGTCCAACCATGTTTTTACCCTTTGGCTGTATCGGGCGAACATCTTGAATAACCTGATTGCGAAGCCCTCTTTTATATAAAGCTGTTGCTAAGGTCGCCACAGAAACAGAGCGTAACAGATTAATGGTTTCAGACGTGACAGTTGACATGAAATTTTCCCCAAAATTTTAAATATGAACGCGTAATGTTGGCTATCAAAGCACAATTTTTCAATGCGTTAAAGATATGTTTGGATAATCATGTGTAAATAGCCCTGTTTTAAACTTGGCAAGGCTAGAAAATTCACCCATCATGGGTTTCACCATGGATTATTTGAAAATGCGGCGTAGAAAATGACACGATATATAAGACTTGATGCAACCGATAATGTGGTCACCTTAACCTCATCGTGCGAGGCTGGTGTGACAATTGAAAATGCAGTCACCCAATCCCTTATTCCAAATGCACATAAATGCGCAACAGAGGCGATAAAGAAGGGTGAGGCTATTCGTAAATATGCTCAAATTATTGGCTATGCAAGCGAGGATATTGCGGCAGGAAGCCATGTGCATACGCATAATGTAAGCTTTCGGAATGTAACAGGAGAGTATGAGTTTGGAACAGAATTAAGACCTGCCTTGCCAGCCTCTCAAACAGATAGTTTTATGGGGTATAGACGTGAAAGTGGGCGTGTCGGCACCCGAAATTATATCGGTATCTTAACATCGGTGAATTGTTCAGCAACTGCCGCTAGAATGATTGCAGAAGCCTTTGGTCCTGATGAGCTTGCGGCATATCCAAATGTGGATGGCGTGGTCGCATTTGTACATGGTACAGGCTGCGGTATGGCAGGGCAAGGCGATGGGTTTGAGGCATTGCAACGGGTGATGTGGGGCTTTGCAAAACATCCTAATCATGCTGGGATTTTGATGGTTGGTCTGGGGTGCGAGATGAACCAGATTGACTGGCTATTAGAAGCCTATGGCCTAAAACATAGCCCGCTTTTTCAAACTATGAATAGTCAGGAAACAAGAGGGCTTCGGCAAACCGTTGCAGAAGGCATAGCAAGGGTGCGTGAAATGTTGCCGCTTGCTAATCAATCTGTGCGCACTCAATGCCCTGCATCTGAGTTAATGGTGGCATTGCAATGCGGCGGTTCTGACGCCCTATCAGGGGTGACAGCGAACCCTGCTTTGGGATATGCGTGTGATTTGCTGGTCGCCCAAGGCGGCACGGGCGTGCTTGCAGAAACCCCAGAAATTTATGGCGCAGAACATCTTTTAACCAAACGTGCAGTGGATGAAGCAACAGGTAAAAAATTAATAGATTTGATCCGGTGGTGGGAAGATTATACAGAACGCAATAAAGGCTCAATGGACAATAATCCAAGCCCTGGCAATAAAAAGGGCGGATTAACCACTATTTTAGAAAAATCGTTAGGTGCTGCTGCAAAGGGCGGCACAACCCCGCTTACAGGTGTTTTTAAATATGGTGAGCCGGTAAATTGCGCTGGCTTTACTTTTATGGATTCGCCTGGATATGACCCTGCATCTGTGACAGGGCAAATTGCTAGCGGATGTAATCTGGTGGCTTTTACCACGGGCAGGGGGTCTGCGTTTGGCTCAAAACCAGCGCCTTGTATTAAAATTGCAACGAACTCTGAGATGTATTCACGGCTGCATGAAGATATGGATGTGGATGCAGGTGCAATGTTAACGCAAAACATATCGCTTGAAGATAAGGGAAGAGAGATTTATCAGCTATTGCTTGACGTAGCCTCTGGAAAACAATCAAAATCAGAAGCTCAGGGCTTAGGGGATTATGAATTTGTGCCATGGCAGATTGGCGCGACAATGTAGCCAAAAGCTAAAGAGAGGGGGGTGAGCATGCAACGTGAAGTTTTAACGCCAGAACAGGTCGAATTCTATCATCAAGAAGGATATTTACTGCTTGAAAAATGGCTGGCTGATGATGTTGTGCAGTCTATTCGGGATGAGATTACACGGCTTTCCGCCCCTGCATCACAGATGACGATATCAGATGAGAGACTTGATTTAGAGGATAGTCACACCCCTGAAGACCCGCGCATCAGACGGATTAAACTGCCGCATACCCAATCAAAATTGCTGCATGATTTAATGGTCTCAGACAGTATTCTTGGTCCGGTACGAGATTTAATCGGCAAGGATTTGAGGCTTCATACCAGCAAGCTAAATATGAAATCAGCTGAATATGGTGCTGCGATTGAATGGCATCAAGATTTTGCTTTTTACCCGCATACGAATGATGATGTGCTGGCTGTAGCTATCATCATTGATGATATGCATGAGAAAAATGGTCCTCTAAAAGTCTTTCCTAAAAGCCATAAGCACGAGATTTATAACCATCATGCAAATGGCGTGTTTGCAGGCGGAATTGATATGGCCAAGTCAGGGCTGAAGATGGAGGATGCGGTTTCTTTATTAGGGCCTGCAGGGTCAATTTCCATTCATCATGCGCGTATTGTTCATGGCTCTGCTTTAAACCGTTCAGACACAGATAGGCGTTTGCTGTTTTATGAAATCTGTGCTGCTGATGCTTTTCCGATTATGGGCAGTATGACAAAATTTGAAACTTTGGAAGAGTTTGATGAAAAGATGCTGTGTGGTAACACAACCATCACCCCAAGGCTAAGCCCTGTGCCGGTGCGGGTGCCACTGCCACAACCACAACTTAATCGGTCAATTTATGAGGTGCAGAAAAATATCTCTAATGCCTCTTTTGAAACTTTATCCTCGTGAGCCCGCATTCTGGCATTCAAGATAGAGCATTATTCGGCATAGGCTTAATGCTGATAGCTTATCTGGTGTTCTCCTTTATCGATCTTGGGGCGAAATGGTTAGCTGTTGCAGGGTTGTCATCTTTGCAACTAGCCTTTATGCGGTATCTGCCGCACCTATGTGTATCGATAGGGATTTTGACCACAAAGAAAAAATTTCCGCTCTTATTTCGAGCCGAAAAATGCGGTGCAATGCTGTTCAGAGGCGCGCTATTGATGGCGTCTACCTCCTTGAATTTTATTGCGTTGCGATATTTACCGCTTACCCTTACCTCAACAATATTATTTTCAGCACCGATTATCACCTGTTTGCTGGCAGGGCCTTTATTATCAGAGCGGGTAGGACCATGGCGTTGGGGGGCAATTTTACTTGGTTTTGTAGGTATTATTATTGCAATGCGCCCCTTTAATGCTGAATTTCATATTGCCAGTATACTCTCATTAGGGGCAGCTAGCTGTTTCGCGTTATATTCAATTATGACTCGCAAGCTTGCAGGTGAAATGGATGTGGATATCATGCAATTTCATACAGGCTTTGTGGGTGTTGTTGGTCTATCGCCTTTTGCGTTTACTTCTTGGGTTAACCCGCAAAATGGCTTTGATGTAATGGTGATGATTTCTTTAGGCATATTTGGCTGGTTAGGGCATCAATTTTTAACTTCAGCACATCGTTTTGCGCCTTCGAATTTATTGATGCCATTCGGCTATTCTTTCATTCTTTTCCTGACCCTGTGGAGTGTGTTGGTTTTCGATCATATCCCAGATAGGTACACCATCACAGGCGCAGTGATTATAATCATCTCAGGGCTAATCATCTGGTTAAGAGAGTTGCAAGCGCAACGGCAAAGTCAAGCAGGCTAATTAATCTTATATTTCTGAAGCGTGTCTTTGCGTATCTTTATGCCAATTCCAGATGCAGTCGGTAGCTTCAATTTCCCCTTTTCGAGGGCAAGCGGTGTTTCAACGAGCTCTGTTCTGAAGGGATGGGTGGATTGGTCATATTCAAAAATAGGATGGCGGGCAAACAGCGAATGATGAGTTTGCGGCAGACTTGCAATCACATGCAAGGATGCCATCTGTACCACTGCACTACCCCATATATGCGGATTAACCTCGACCCCGTTCGCTTGTGCTAATGCTGTAATATGGCGTATCGCAGTAATGCCGCCGCAAGAACCTGTATCAGGCTGGGCAATATCAACAGCTTCTGCTGTAAATAAATCTCTGAAGCCGTATAGACTATGTTCATTCTCACCGCCAGCAATCGCCATTGGCAGTATTTGCCGTAATTGCGAATAGGCATTTAGATGTTCTGGTGCTACAGGCTCTTCATACCATCGCAAATTATAGTCAGCCATGCCGCGCCCAAGATTTGCCGCTTCATTCAATCCATAAGCATGATTAGTATCGACCATCAGCACCGCATCTTTTCCTTGCAATGCGGCGGCAACCGCATGCATCACGCGAAGATCATCATCCACACCAAAGCCAAGCTTTACCTTCATATGTTTAAAGCCATTTTCAAAATGCCGAATAGCTTCTTCTGCGAGCCTATCGTGCTCGCCTTGCCCTGAGATGCGGTAAAACCCTGTTGCATAGGGCTCAATTTCATCTCGGAAAGCCCCGCCTAACAGCTGATAAAGCGGGACATTATAGGCTTGAGCCGCAATATCCCATAAAGCGATATCAAGACCGCTAATAGCCGCCATTACTGCACCTTTGCGGCCAAAATCACGCGAGCGATGATACATGTCAAACCAATGTTTTTCGATATCAAGGGGGTTCTTGCCGACCAGCATTGGGGCAAAACTATTCTCAATCGCAGCACACGCAATTTCTGGTGTTTCAAGGCCTTGGCAAAATGCTTCCCCCCAGCCAGTTAAGCCACATTCTGTTTCAATTTCTATCAATGTTGCATTTCTTGTTCTCACCCACCCTTGCGAAAAAGCAAAAACAGGGTCAATCGGTGCTTGCAAGACATGTGCTGAAATATTTCGAATTTTCATGGCATTAACCTTCCACATAAAAAAGCTTATTCTCTATCATTAGCACTGTTTTTGCGGGTTGCAATAAAAGGCTTGAGAGCAGAGGAAATTCGTGACTAATCTAATTTCTATGGGGTGAAACAGGACACCTAAACGCGCCTGACGCGGTGAATATCTTGCCAAAACCGCAATAGAGACAAAACAGTTTATTGCGAGGATAAAGGAGAACGAGATGACGAGTGTCGGTGTTATTGGACTCGGCGATATGGGCTCAGGTTTGGCAAAGAATCTTATTCAAGCAGGATTTACGGTCAAAGGGCTAGATTTATCAGAAAAACGAATGGCTGAGTTTGCAGAGATGGGCGGGGTGGCCGCACAAACCCCTGCTGAAGTTGCTGAAAATGCAGATGCTGTGTTTGTGATGGTCATGAATGGCGCACAAGTTGAGCAGGTATTATTTGGCAATGAGGGGGTATGTGATACTTTGCAACCTCAATCAGCTATTATCCTCACAGCAACTATCAAGCCGTCTGAAGCGGTGGTGGTTGGGCAAAAACTATCTCAGCGTGGATTACAGATAATTGATAGTCCGGTAAGCGGTGGCTTCCCTGGTGCACAAAATGGCACGTTGACAATGATGCTTTCCGCCCCTGAAAAATTACTCAATGAGAAACGCCCAATCTTAGAGGCGGTGTCTGCAAATATCCATCATGTTGGTGAAGAGGCAGGACAAGGGCAGATGATGAAAGCCTGTCTGCAATCGCTTATTGGCTCTATCTTTTCTGCAACATTTGAAGCGGCAACACTTGCGGCTAAAGCGGGTATTTCTGGTGAGAATCTTTTCAAGGTTTTCTCAACTTCAGGTGCAGGGTGCGGGATATCAAACACCGCGCTTGAGAATATCATTGACAGAAAATTCTATGGCACAGGAAGCCAAATCTCGACCATGCATAAGGATTTAACTATTGCCCTTAATTTTGCAGAACAGCTTGGGGTACCGCTGCATACAGCGTCAACAGCAATGCAGCTTTTCCATGCCGGTAAGAGCAAATACCCTGATGGTGACAATTGGGTTGTTACGAAGGTGCTGGAAGAAATTACAGGCGCAGAATTGCACCGTTAAGCAAATATAATTTAAGAGGAGTTTTTGAGATGAAATTAGGTGTAATTTGTGACGGTATTAGCCGTGATTTAGCCCATACGCTTGCTGTGATGGATGAATTTGACCTTGAATATGCAGAATTGCAATTTGTATGGGATGCAGAAGTTGGTGACCATAGCCCTGAGCAAATTAGGGAAATAAAAAACCTGCTTGAGGCGCATCAAAAGCCTGTATCTTGCCTATCACGCCATATATTTGCAGGGCTTACCACCAAAAATGTTGCTGGCGATGCAGAGCATACGAAACATATGGAAGCGCTGAAGCGCGTAATAGATATGGCGCATCAACTCGATTGTCCCTTAGTGCGCATCATGACCTCAAAGAAAGAGCAGATATTGTGGGGGCTTCATGGGGCAGAGCAATGGAATGTTGCAAAAGGGGCGTGGGATACATTGCCGCCTTTAATTGCACCTGCGGTTGAGCTGGCACGGAAAGAAGGCGTCACGCTTGTTGTTGAAACTGGAAATGGCACAATGGTCAATTCAAATTATACGGCTGTGAAACTGATTGAAGCGTTAGATGCAAAAGATGTGCTGAAAGTGTTATGGGACCCTGCCAATAATTGCTGGTGCCATGAGATAGCCTATCCAGATGGATATGATCAGGTGAAGGATGGATATCTTGGCCATGTTCATATCAAAGATGTGCAGGTAGATACACCGCGCGCCACGTTGGAGGTTCGCCCAATGGGGGAGGGGCAATTAGCGGATATGTTTGCGCCTATGGCAAATGCCCTTCGTGAGGATAATTATGATGGGGTTGTCTCGTTTGAAAGTGTTTATCACCCTGGAAATGGCAATTTTGAAGAGGGGTTTAGACAGAATATAGGCCTGTTTAAATCGTTGTTTGGCTAGGGTTTAGCTCATTCGCATTATTGCAAATCAACAATTAAAAAAGGGCAGGAGGGGATATCCCTTCTGCCCTTAATCTTTGGTTATGGTGAAGCTATTACAACAATAATGTTACGATATTAGGCCATATCAACAACACAGAAAGTGCAACGAGCTGAACCATGATGAAAGGGAGGAACCCTCTGAAAATATCTGTTAATGAGATATGTGGTGGTGCCACTGATTTCAGATAGAACGCAGCTGGGCCAAATGGTGGTGATAGGAAGCTGACCTGCATATTCATACAGAACAATACCCCAAACCATACAGCAACATATTGCGGTTCTAGCTGGCCAATAAAGCCGATTTCCTCAATTGGAAGACGTTTTACGATTGGCAGGAATACGGGGATAATCAGCAACACAATACCAACCCAATCCATAAAGGCGCCCATAAATAGTAATATCAGCATCATCGTCAGCAAGACCAACATGGTTGGCATATCTGCACCAACAATCAACTCAGCAATATAAGAAGGGCCGCCAGCAAGTGTATATGCACCAGATAGTGCAGCAGCACCAACAGTCACCCAGATAATAGTACCCGTAGAACGCAAGGTACGCATTAAGCTATCCCATAGCAATTCAACTGATGCTTCACCGCGGAAGGCAGCAATGATGAACACGGCTAATGCGCCCATACCTGCAGCTTCGGTAATGCCTGTGATGCCGCCGTAAATAGAGCCTAGCACAACCCCAACAACAGTAAGGGGCGGTACAAGACCTTTACCGCGTCTCCATCCTTCAAGCATTCTTTCTTTGCCAAAGCCATAACGTGCAATTGCAAATGCGGCCACCAACACCACTGCAAGGGTGATGATATGGTGCGGCATACCTAAGAAGATAGGCTCAAAATCCTCACCACTATCCACATTTCTGCCTGTTAGGGTATAGAAAATAGCACGGATAAGCAGAAGCCCTGAGGCGCCGCCCACTAATAGGAACAAGAAGCTGGTAAACATAAGCCCTTTTTCATTGCCTTGCGGGTCATCAGCCTGCGGTTCTGGCAATGGGGCAAGCGAAGGATTAATCTGCGTGCGAATGATGATATAGATAATGATAAAGCTTGCCAACATTGCACCTGGAATAAAGGCACCTGTGAACAAGGCTTTAATTGAGGTTTCGGTAATAAGGCCGAAAATAATCAACACGATTGATGGTGGGATCATTGTTCCCAGTGAGCCTGACGCACAAATAGTGCCAATGGCCAAATTTTGGTTATAGCCGAGGCGGAGCATCTGCGGCAATGCGATAAGCCCAAGCAATACCACTTCACCACCAATGATGCCTGACATCGCCGCCATAATAACCGCCATAATCGAGGTCACAATGGCAATTCCACCCCTGACACGACTTAGCCAGTAATCAAGCGAATCATACATTTGTTTTGCGATACCAGACCGTTCCAACAATGCCGCCATAAAGATAAATAGCGGCACGGATATCAGGACATATTCGGTCATCAGATCAAAAATCTTTTGGGTTAGAATATATAATGGTCCTGTTCCAGGTCTGCCGGTAAGTAACCCATCGCCAAAGCTTAGCGGATCAAATAACAAGCTAGGCTCAAACTTCATCACCATTACGACAAGCGCCAATACAGCAGAAGCGAAGCCCAAAGGCATCCCAATCCCAAGCAAAAATAACAGCCCTAAAACTAGGACAATTGAAATAGTACCTACATCCATTATTTTGTCTCCACGCTTTTCTTCAAGGCTTCAATTTCTAGCTCGTCAATTGTGTCAGCAGAGAAGCTAACAGGCTCTTTATTCCAATCAGCGATCAGGTTGAGCACAGCTTGAAGCGTCACCAATGGGATGATGATCAGAATCATCGGCTGGATGGTTGCGGGGATTGGAGGGTCGAAGGCTGTTCCAAACATTTCCCACTTATAAAACTTCACAATGAAAACTTGTTTGTAGCTGCCGTAAACCATGAAAAATGAAAACACAACTAACAGGCCAACAGAAATGACATCACATGCTTTCTGCGCCCATCTTGGCATAATTTCATACAGGATAAAGATACGAATATGACAGCGCTGTTGCATCGCATAAAAGCCAGAACATAAAAACACGAAACCGCCAATCCATAACGTTAGCTCGTTCGCCCATAATGTTGGGGCTTCAACCACATAACGCAGAAAAACCTCATATAGCATCACGCAGGTCATGGAAATAATCATCAGCATGGTCACTCTGCCGATGAAAATCGCTAGCTTATCAAAGCTTCTCCATTCCTGAAATTCCATGGGTGCGCATTTAATGGTCTTTATGCCAAGCACAGCAAACACAGGAAGTGCAAGCAAAGCAGTCCAATCGATTAAGTCGGTGAAACCGCCAAATAACCCCGGCCAAGTAACGACATCTTTGCGGATGGCCAGCTGGCTCATCTGGTCGACAAGGCTTTCACTCGCAGGTGGTATGAAGTCCAAAATATAGTTTGGCATATGCCAAACTATCCAGCCTGCGCACACGAAAAACATGAATGGATAAAACCATTCAATAAAACTTCCCGTGCTTATTTCTGATTGATTTTCTTGCATTTTCCCCCCTTCACTTCGCCTACCTATATTCCAGCATTTATGAAGTGTTTTTGTTTTGTTTATAAGAACACAATTTTAAATAAATTGGAAAAGAAATTATATCTATCAAATAAAAAAACAGAGCCCCGGAGGGCTCTGTTCCGATATAAAATATCTTTGCTTTAGGCAGGATTTATCTTTCCATCGCACCTAGGTCAACAAGGAAGTCAACATGGCTCTGTAATAGTGCCTTAGCTTCTGGTGTTGTTGCAAATTCTGTCCAGCCCTTCTTCACAGCAGCACGGAACTTGTTCACCTGAACAGTTGAACAAGTTCCCTTCTTCACAGCAGCACGGAACTTGTTCAACTCTTCAGGTGACCATTCATATAGGTTGATACCTTTTGCACGAAGTACCTTCGCATTTTGTGCGTTCTTCACTTCGTTGATTGTTGCGTTATGAAGTGCAAGTGAATCCATTGCAACGATCATAATGCGCTTATGATGGTCTGGCATTGCATCCCATACATCCTTGCGGCATGCAAGGTGGTCAGCTGGCATTGAGTGGAAACCAGGGAAGTTTGTGTGCTCAGCAATGTCATATAGACCCAAACCAATATTGTTTGTTAGGTTTGCTGCGTCTGCACCATCAATGATGCCTGTTTCTAGTGCTGTAAAGATTTCGTTAAAGTCCATCACGATAGGTGATGCGCCTAAGTTTGCGAAAACTTTTGTTGCTAGACCTGGAGGTGAACGGAACTTCCAGTTTTTGAAATCTTCAACGCCGCGGATTGGGCGTGTTGATGATAGTGATTCAGGACCAGGGATCCACCAACCAACAAATTCCATGTTGTGCTGGTTGTATAAATCATTAATCGCAGTACGGCCGCCACCATGTAACAACCATGACATCTGCTGGTAAGGGTTTGAATAACCACCCATCAAGTCACCAGTAAACTGGAATGCAGGGTTTTTACCAGTTTGGTAAGCACCACCTGTCATATCACAATCAAGAATGCCTGTTGCAGCAGCATCAAATGTTTCAGCTGACTTAACAACGGATGATGCGTAGAACATTTCGATTTCGATACCACCGTTTGACATCATTGTAACGTCGTCGATGTATTTCATTGCCATTTGGCCTGAAAGTGTCTCTTGTGAGAAGTGTGTCTGGATTCTCAGCTTAGTTTGACCATGGCCATCTGCCATAGCAGAGAATGCAAGACCAGCTGTTAGCGCAGCAGTTGCTGTCATCAGCCCAAGTTTGCGTCCGAATTTCATTTATTCCTCCCAGAAAAAAATTTTGATTTTACAAAAAGTAAGTGACCCGATCACAGGTCACGAATGACCATATGCTAAAGCTATTTTCACATGGTGGTCAATCATCTTTGAAAATAAAAACCATTTTTTTTAAAGTTAGTGAATTTTTTTGCTGACATCTCACAAAGATGGGTTCACGCTTTTGCTAGGGTTTGTGTGATAAAATACGATGCAGGGGAGTGAATTTTAATGCTTTCATATCAACAGATAGAACAATTTTTTAATGACGGGTTTTTGGTTGTTGAGAATGTATTTGATGAAGAGGCGGTGTTAAAACCTATTCGTGAAGAATATCGTCACTTACTTGATGCGCTGATTAAGCAATGGGTAGATGATGGGCAAATTGAGCCACCATCACATGATGCTGATTTTTTTGAAAAGCTCAATTATTGCTATGCCAATGGATGTGATTGGTTTCAGCCGATGGATATATCGCTTCCTGCAGACAAAATCACACACGATACGCCAATGCATTTTGGCCCAGCAGTGTTTAATCTTCTTACTGCACCGCCATTATTGAACATTGTTGAACAGCTTATCGGACCTGAAATCACCTCAAACCCTATTCAGCATGTGCGCCTAAAGCCCCCCGCACGCAAATTAAATGATAGCGAGGTGCGGGCGCATATCACCTCAACGGATTGGCATCAGGATAGAGGGGTTGCCCATGCTGAAGCTGATAATACAGATATGGTAACAGTATGGTGTGCAATTACTGATGCCACGCCTGAGAATGGATGTTTGCAAGTTATCCCTAAACAGGGTGTTGAGAAGCTTTTGCCGCATTGTCCAAAATCACAAACAGCGCTTGCTGATGGTGTGGTGGATACACGCCGCGCTACACCCCTTCCTGTAAAGGCTGGCGGGATTGTGCTGTTTCATCCGCTTACCCCGCATGCATCGCTTGAAAATAACACTGATAAATTCAGATGGTCTTTTGATATTCGCTTTAACAAGACAGGGCAACCAACAGGCAGGTCGCACTTTCCATCTTTTGTGGCTAAAAGCGAAGCACAGCCTCATCTAGAACTAAGGGATTGGCAGGTTTGGCGCCAGTTATGGGAGGATGCGCGCACCGAGCTTTCAGGCGGACCTCATATTGATATTCATCGCTGGCGTTCTGATGCACCTGCGTGTGCGTAAAAAGAATAGGATAAATCATGAAACGGGAAATTATACCTGTAAGACAGCTTGTTGCAGAAGCGAAAGAAAGAATAACGGAAATCCCTGCCGCACAAGCAATTAAAATGGCTGCATCTGATACTGTGGTAATCGTTGATATTAGGGATGTTCGCGAGCGGCAAAAGCTAGGCTACATCCCCAATAGTTTTCATGCACCGCGCGGTATGCTTGAATTTTGGGTTGACCCGCAAAGCCCCTATCACAAAGAGGTTTTTGCACAAGATAAACAGTTTATCTTGCATTGTGCTTCTGGCTGGCGTTCAGCCTTAGCGGCCGCACAATTGCTAGATATGGGCTTTGAAGTTGCACATATCACAGAAGGGTTTTCAGGGTGGGTTGATGCAGGCGGAGCGGTGGAGATGGCGGATAAACGCTAATTCACCATCTTGAAAGCGTCTCGCATCCCTTCTTAAATGACCCTTATTAAATGATCGAATGTTTTTATGAACGCCCCGCTTCCATATATGCAAAGAACACGCGAATATTATCTCGCGCTTGGGTATGATAATCCCTACCAATGGGCACAGTATGAGCATGTGCCTTTTGCAGTACCAAAAAAGCCTCTTAGCCGCCTTAATATTGCGATTGTTACCACTGCAGCGCCCTATCAGCCTGATAAGGGGGAGCAGGGGCCCGGTGCGGCATATAATGCTGAGGCAAAATTCTACACCCCTTACCGGATGGCTATTGACCCTTTTCCTGACTTGCGAATATCGCATATCGCCATTGATAGGGATCATACAACAGCATCAGACAGTGCAAGCTATTTTCCGCTAAAAGCGTTACAGCGTGCAGCTGATGAAGGTTTTATTGGTTCTGTTTTACCCTATTTTTATGGTTTGCCCACGAATCGAAGTCAAAAAACAACTACTGAAAAAGATGCTAAAATGCTGATGCAATGGGCAGAACAGGATAAGCCTGATGCAATTATCGCTGTGCCTAATTGTCCGATTTGCCATCAATCTGTCTCTCTTGTAATGCGAAAGCTTGAAGAGATAGGCATACCAACAGTCATTATGGGGTGCGCTAAAGATATTGTTGAACATGTTGGTGTGCCGCGCTTTCATTTTTCTGACTTTCCGCTTGGCAATAGCGCAGGCTTACCACATCAGCGAGAAGCGCAATATCAAACATTATGTGATACGCTCAGCTTGCTAGAGAGCGCAACAGCACCAAGAACAACCTTTATATCACTGCAAATATGGTCTGATGATGCAAGCTGGAAACAAGATTATTCAAACCCAGCAAAATTGGATGAAGCAGAAATCGCAAAACGGAAGCGCGCATTTGATGCTGCAAAAGAGCAAGCTTTGCGGCTAAGGCAAAATTCAGCTGCGGTGCCGGGCAAGTAATGCTAGCACTTCATCTTTTGAGGGCATCGCGGCGGCTGTGCCTGCGCGGGTCACGGCAATGGCAGCTGTTGCCGTGCCAAACCATGCGGCCTGTTCAGCGTCCATACCTTGGCTTAGCCCTGTTGCAAAGCCGCCATTAAAGGCATCACCTGCACCTGTCGTCTCCGCAATTTCGCCTGCTTTAATAGCTGGGATGTGGATGGATGTATCAGCGTTGTGCAGCAAGACGCCCTGTTCCCCAAGAGTGATAAGGGCATTTTTCACCCCCATCTCAAGCAACTTCTGAGAAGCAATTTTTGCAGAAGCAATATCTGTTACCTCAATTCCTGTTAGGGCAGATGTTTCTGTCTCATTTGGGGTTAGATAATCACACAGCGCTAGCATCTCTGGCGGTATTTCAGCTGCAGGGGCGGGGTTTAAAATCGTGGTAACACCTGCTGTCCTTGCGATAGACAGCCCCTTAAAAGCAGCTTCAATCGGCTGTTCTAATTGGGTAAGAAACACGCTTGCATCACGAATAAGCGCTTCATGTTTTTCGATATCTGCAGCGCTGATTGTACCTGCAACACCGGGGCTTACAATGATGGCGTTATTGCCAGAATGGCTATCAATAAACACAAAAGCAGCGCCTGTATAGCTTGTCTCATCCATCGCCACCTCAGGGATAACGCCTGCATCTTGCCAAATTTGTAGCGCCATTTGCGCAAAATCATCTTTTCCCAATTTGGTGATGAAATGGGTGGGTGCGCCAACCCTTGCAGCCGCGACAGCTTGGTTAGAGCCTTTGCCGCCGGGGGTGAGATGAAAATGCTCCCCAATAAGTGTTTCACCCATTACGGGCATTCTGCTGGCCCGATAGGTAGTATCAGCAACAAAGATTCCTAAAATGACAACAGCTTTGCTCATCATCGCCCTCATCTAGATATTTGCTAAACTGTACGCTGCAATGAGCGCTAATGACAAGAACACATCGCAAATAGATTTAGACGGTTAGGTCTTTTGGCTCTTCGATCTGATGGATGCGGCAACAGGCTGTAACCGTGTTTGACAGCAAGCATGCAATGGTCATCGGGCCAACACCGCCCGGCACAGGGGTAATTGCGCCAGCAATATCTGCTGCACTGTTGAAATCAACATCACCTACTAATTTGGTTTTGCCGTCTTCTAGGCCAATGCGGTTTATCCCAACATCAATCACCACTGCACCTGATTTCAGCCAATCTGCATCTATCATCTCAGCCCGCCCAACAGCCGCCACAACAATATCAGCTTGCCGCACAATTGTTTTAATATCAGCGGTGCGCGAATGCACAATCGATACAGTACAATTATTGTTCAGCAGGAGTTGTGCCATAGGCTTGCCCACAATATTGCTTCTGCCAACCACAACAGCATGAAGCGCGCTTAAATCCCCAAAGTGATTTTTCAGCAGCATTAAGCATCCTAGCGGGGTGCATGGAACCATTGATTTCTGCCCAGTACCCAACAGCCCAACGTTTGAGATGTTAAAGCCATCAACATCCTTTGCAGGGCTAATCGCATTGATGACATCAGTTTCATTCAAATGTGCTGGCAGGGGTAATTGCACTAAAATACCATGAATGCTCTCATCATTATTAAGCGCGTCGATAAGGGCAAGCAAAGTGTCTTGTGAAATGTTTTCATCAAGCCGATGTTCAACTGACTTCATTCCAGCTTCGATAGTCTGCTTAGCCTTTGAGCGGACATAAACGTGTGATGCAGGATCCTCGCCCACCAATACCACCGCAAGACCTGGGGTAATGCCATGATTGGATTTTAAATCGGCTACATAGGTTGCTAGTTTCGCCCGCAATTCAGCGGCAAATGCCTTACCATCTATTATCTGTGCTGACATTGCTTTCACCCCTTAGCGTTATCAAGCCCTTAGCTATATGTGCTATATTTATCTTTAGAACAAACCTTCTATTTGACCATCTTCATTCAGTTTGATCATTTCAGCCGAAGGCACACGTGGTAGCCCCGGCATAGTCATGATCTCGCCGCAAATGACCACAATGAAACCAGCACCTGCAGAAAGCCGCACCTCGCGCACTGGCACAGAATGACCTGTTGGTGCCCCGCGCAGATTTGGGTCTGTGCTAAAGCTATATTGGGTTTTTGCCATACACACAGGTAAGTTACCATAGCCCTGTTCTTCCCACGCCCGGAGCTGGTCTCTGATCTTTTTATCTGCAAGCACTTCATCTGCCCGATAGATACGTTTTGCAATCGTTTCAATTTTTTCAAATAAAGGCATATCGTCAGGGTAGATTGGCGAGAAATTAGCCATTTCCGCATCTGCAATTTCAGCAACACGTGTGGCAAGTTCTATCGCGCCTTTTGAGCCATCTGCCCAATGCCGCGAGACAATAGCTTCTGAGCCTTGTTGCTGCACATATTGCTTAATCACATCGATTTCAGCATCTGTGTCTTTGATGAAATGGTTAATCGCAACAACAACAGGCAGTCCAAAAGATTTGATGTTTTCGATATGCCTTCCAAGATTGGCGCATCCTGCACTAACAGCGTCTAGATTTTCAGCATCTAGGTCAGCTTTTTGAACCCCGCCATTCATTTTCATCGCTCTGACTGTAGCAACAATAACCACGGCAGATGGTGTTAGCCCTGCTTTACGGCATTTGATGTTTAGGAATTTTTCTGCACCCAAATCAGCGCCAAAACCTGCTTCTGTTACCACATAATCACCAAGCTTTAAGGCTGCTTGTGTTGCAATGACAGAGTTACACCCATGGGCAATATTCGCAAATGGCCCGCCATGCACAAAGGCAGGGTTGTTTTCAAGTGTTTGCACTAAATTAGGCTGTAATGCTTGTTGCAACAGCACAGTCATTGCCCCATCAGCCTTGATATCGCGGCAATAAACAGGGCTTCTATCGCGTTTATAGCCGATGATGATATCCCCTAAACGCTTCCGTAAATCCTCTAGATTTGTTGACAGGCATAAGATGGCCATCACTTCGGACGCAACAGTAATGTCAAAGCCTGCTTGGCGCGGGAAGCCGTTGGATACACCCCCCAATGAGGTTACAATATCACGCAACGCTCTATCATTCATATCAACCACTCTGCGCCATGTTACTCTGCGCTGGTCGATATCTTGCTCATTTCCCCAATAAATATGGTTATCAATCATCGCAGAAAGCAGATTGTGGGCTGAGGTAATCGCGTGAAAATCACCTGTGAAATGCAGGTTCATATCTTCCATCGGAACCACTTGCGCATAGCCGCCGCCTGCCGCACCGCCCTTCATCCCAAAGCAAGGACCTAAGCTTGCTTCACGGATACACACAACAGCTTTTTTGCCAATCGCATTTAGCCCATCACCCAGACCAACCGTTGTTGTGGTTTTACCTTCACCTGCGGGGGTCGGGTTTATCGCGGTCACTAAGATTAGCTTACCATCAGCTTTACCGGAAAGGCTGTTTAAAAACGAACCAGATATTTTCGCTTTATCATGCCCAAATGGAAGCATGTCTTGCGCTGAAATACCTAATTTTTCACCGACCTGTTGGATAGGTTGTTTGGTTGCTTCTCTTGCAATTTCGATATCAGATTTAACGTCCATGCCAATCCCCATTTTGCTAATACGCTCACAGTTCACTTATTTGAATTCATAACTGATGTAAAGGGTTTTAAACGTCTATCTTTTTCTGTTCACGTCACAGACTATTGCGATCTGCGCATTGTGCTGTCAGGATGCTGTTTTTTACAGGTTAACACTGCACTTTTCATAAAGAGGTTAAAATGGCATTTCTGGGTATTGATTGGGGAACATCTTCATTGCGTGCATTCTTAATCGATGAGGATGGCAGTGTGCTATCACAGCATCATTCAGATAACGGCATTAAGCGGATAGAAGGGGGTGATTTTGCCGCCATTTTAGCGCAGGTACTATCCCAGTTCTCAAAACTTCCAGATAATATGCCTATTGTGATGTGCGGGATGATCGGTAGTGCGCAAGGCTGGCATGAAGCTGCTTACTTGAAAGCTGATGTATCTGTATCTAATCTTGCCAAAGCGTGTTTTTCTTTTACCTATCAAACACATCCTGTCTTTATTATTCCTGGTTTATGTTTGAACAGTTTTGCTGGAAAAGCAGATGTGATGCGGGGTGAGGAAACCATCTATGTAGGCGCTGCTGACGGGGCGTCTTCTGAAAGCCATTATTACTGTCTGCCTGGCACGCACAGCAAATGGATACACGCAGAAAAGGGCGTGATTACAGCTTTTGCAAGCTTTATGACAGGGGAGATGTTTGAATGGGCAAGCTTGCATTCAATGCTTGCACCTGTGCTCATTAAACCTAAAACAGGCGATGATTTTAATCATCATGCCTTTCAAGAAGGGCTTGCCCATTCAGAAGATGATTTAGGCCTATTGCACCATCTATTTTCGGTGCGGGCTGAAATTGTATCGGGACGCCAAGAGGGGCATTGGGGATATGCCATGGCCTCTGGGCTAATTATTGGGGCTGAGATAAAGGCAATGGCAAACAGAATAGCTGAATATGGCGGTCATATCAGCCTTGTTTGTCCAGAAAAAACCAAAAACCTCTATATGGGAAGCCTGAGACATTATCGGCTAGAAGCAAGCCATAAATGTTCTGACACTGCAGTTATAAAAGGGCTAAGAGCTGTTTATCAACAGCTCTAATGCCCACTATTATGAAGCAAGCTGGTTATGTTTTTGCAGCATCATATCGCCCAACATATGGGCTGAGATACAGCTTAACGTCCACCCTAGATGGCCATGGCCTGTATTGTAATATACACCTTTCTTCCGCCCTGCACCAATCTTTGGCATCATGGATGGAAGCATCGGGCGTAAGCCAGCCCAAGGTACAACATATTCAGTGCAAACATCGGGGAAGTTTTCTTCAACCCAACGGGTAAGCGGGGCTACTCTGTCTGCACGAATATCTTTGTTAAAGCCGTTAAATTCAGCAGTTCCTGCTACCCTGAATCTATTTTCGCCAAGCCGTGCGGACACAATCTTTGCACCATCATCAAGAATGCTTGCTTCTGGGGCTGCTTTTCTTGAGATGTCATCGTCTAGATTTACGGTTATGGAATATCCTTTCACAGGATAAATATTCACATTATCGCCTAAGCGTGAGGCAAGCTCACGGCTGGATACACCAGCAGATATAACGATACTATCAAAAGCATCATCACAGCTTTTCCCCTCTGTATTGACCCATTTAACAATCGGTTTCTCGCCATCATGGTCAACATTTTTTACATCTGCATTCATTTCAAAAATGACACCATTTTCAGCACATTTGTCAGCGAGTTGCGTGGTGAATTTATGAATATCGCCTGTGAAATCGCTTGGTGTATAATACCCGCCAATAATGTTTGATTTAAGGGTGGGCTCAATTTTATACACTTCATCAGCGCTTAAGCGTTTGCGTTCTAAGCCAGCCTGCGCAAGTAAATTATTCACCCGATGCGCATGTTCAAACTCGCTATCTTTTTTATAAATATGCAAGATACCACAATCTTTTCTGTCAAACTCTAGGCCTGCAGATTGGGCAAATTCTTCCATAAATTGACGAGATTCAATCGCCATTTTAGCTGTTTTTACTGTGTTTTGTTCATAATGCAGCGCATTCGACATAAATTCAGCAAGCCAGCTATATTTGTGCCAGCTAGGGGATAGGTTCATCAACAATGGAGCATCTTTTTTGAACATCCATTTCATGCCTTTTGCAATGGTAGAGAAATTTGTCCACACCTCTGCATTGCTTGCAGAAAGTTGGCCACCATTTGCAAATGATGTTTCCATTGCTGGATAACGGTTGCGGTCAAATAATGTTACTTGATGTCCTTGCCTGCGCAACACCCACGCACTTGTTACGCCAATGATGCCAGCACCAATAATCGCTATATTTCCCATGATTCCCTCTCATCTGACAAAACCTAACATTAAGGGCTGGCCTTATCTTGAATATACGCCAGCGAACTTTTGCCTCGTCTGTCCTTTTACCTGAGAGTTCGCATATCGTTTATTCATATGCTGCCCCTTCGGTGGGCCATATGGCCGCTCTCCAGACTGTCCTCAATTCATGGTCCTTTAACCTGAGAGATTAAGAGGTATTTGCTCCTTCGGTGCCGGCACTTAAAGCCAGTCTCTCCCATGAACAGAATCAGACAATTAAATGTTATGTGTTTCCGTGTGTATGCGCAAGAAAAATTTGTTAAATTCTCAAATATTAGTGAATTACGTCGCTAGAATGAGAAATCCTGAAATAAACATCAAAAATACTAAGGTTGTTTTGAAGGTTTTTTCATTTAATTGCTTGAAACAGAAAATTCCAAGTTGTGCGCCCAAGATACTTACAGGCAGGGCTATCGTTAAAATAGGTATGGTTTGCTTGGTATAGGCGCCTGCAAAAAACAAACCTATGGCAGAAACAGATAGGATAGTGAGGTTGTAGGATTGCAACACTGCTCTTAATTCAACCTTTGGCCAATTTTGAAGGGAAAGCCAAATGCTAGGCAGTGCGCCTGATAATGATGCTAAGCCGCCTAAAACACCGCCGCTAAAGCCTACCGCCATTTCAATTTTAGGATAGTCTTGCCTCATTTCAGGCATTTTGGTTTTGGTTAGCACATACAACCCATAGAGAATAAGCACACCCCCCACTAAATTTCTTAACCACTCTGCATCAATAAAGTTTAAGCAGAAAATGCCAATCGGAATGCCACATAGACCTGGCAAAATATAGCGTGCAATTCTGGTTTTGCGGGCTATTGCTGTTTTCCGCACAACCCAAAGCCCTTGAAGTCCAGTGGTAATCGAGACCATCATAATCATGCTAACAGCTTGCAAAGGCGGCATGATATAGAGCCAAAACCCTAAGGTGAAAAGGGCAGTACCAAAGCTTGCTAGACCATTAATGAACCCGCCTACAAAGGCACCTGCGATGATAAAGCTTAGGATTTCGGGCTGTGTTAAATCTAGCATTAGCAACGGTCAATGTTGGCTAAGAACACGTTTTTGGTACATCTGCCATAAAATATCTAATAGAGCATCATCCATCGTGCTAAAAATCTGCTTACCTGCTTCATCTTCATCAAAGGTAAGTCTAAGCAATTCAATAAACCCTACCTTATCTGCGGGTCTGTCAAGCTGGTGATGCGCAATAAGCTGGTCAGAACGCGCAAAAATAGCCTCAATCATGTCAGAAAGTTGGTCAGGATTTGGGTCAGTCATCTGGTCTACCTTTACGCTAAGTGTCTTGCAGGGCCGAAATTATAAACTAGGCAAAATATGTATATTTTGCGCATCAAGTTCAAGCGGCCATGTTCTTGTGACATGTTTTATCGAAAGGGCGTCATATAAATGCGGGAAAAGCTGTCCGCCCCGTGCTTCTTCATACACAATATCCAAGTCTGAAGTGTCGACTTCAATGAGCAGAAGCCCTGTTTGAGATGTGAAATGAAGGGCAAGCGTGCTTGCAATTTGTGATGCTGTTGAGAAGTGAATATAGCCATCTTTGATATCAATCCCTGCGCCGTTGAACAGGCCTGTTTTCTCTGCCTCCCTCCACAAAGCTTCATCACATATTTTATATATTTTTGAAATTTGTGTCATTTTATCTGGCATGATTGTGCTTTCTTAATCTTGCATACAACGCATATAATTCTGCAGTTTTTTCTTCTGGGCAGTGCCGAAAAGATACCCTAATTTAGAACGCCGCCACAGCACATCTGAAGCTGTTTTTGCCCATTCCTCTTGCATCAGATAATCCACTTCAGCTGCGGATAGCCCATACCCAAAATCGATGCCCAAATCTTTTGCTGATGTTGCCGTGCCCAGAATTTGTGTGGCCTTTTTGCCATAGGCATTTGCTAGTCTGTTCAGCAATTTTTTATCGAATTTTGGGTAGGCGCTGGCAAGATGCTGTTTCCATTCCTCTAAGCTGCCATCACAGTTACTACCGGCAAAATCACCACCTGGCAAAGGGCTATCAGATTTCCAGTTTTTTGTAGTATCAAACCCTAATTCGGTGCAGACCATATGCGCAACATCAATAGATAAGGTGCGGTATGTTGTAAGCTTGCCGCCGAAAATATTCAAAAAATGCTTCTGTGATTGGTGCCATGCAAGATGGTAATCCCTGCTAGCAGATTGGGCAGATGATTGCCCTTCATCATAAAGCGGGCGCACCCCTGAGAAACTTGCAACAACATCATCTGCAGTAAGTTGTTTTTCAAAATAGCTATTGGCTATTTCCAAAATATAGAGCATTTCTGCTGCTGTAATTTTTGCATTTGCTGGGTCGCCATCAAAATCCTTATCTGTTGTGCCAAGTAACGTATATTCATCCAAATAGGGGATGGCGAAGATGATCCTGTTATCGTGATGTTGCAGAATATAAGGCTGGTCATGTTCATATATTTTAGGCACTAGAATATGACTGCCTTGAACAAGACGAATATTTTGCCGATTAGTGGCAAGTTTAGTCTGGCTAAGCAGCATATCTGCCCAAGGCCCTGTTGCATTTACAACCGCTTTTGCGTGGATATCAAAATCGTCGGTTTTGGCATGCCAGCTATCTTCTGACCTCATACAGCTGGTTATTTTTTGCCGCGTAAGAATATTAGCGCCATGCTGAGCGGCTGCCATCGCATTCAAAATGGTAATCCGGGTATCATCTACAAAACAATCACCATATTCAAAGCCTGAGGTGAATTCTGGTTTTAGTGGCTTACCTGCTTGGGTGCCATTCAGCGATATTTGCCGCGCGCCTTTAAGCTTTTTTGAAGTGTTCTTATGCGCGAATATATCCAGATGGTCATACAGAAATAGTCCTGCACGTAATAACCATTTTGGGCGCATTTGTGGTGTGTGCGGCAAGATGAAACGTTTTGGATGCACCAGATGCGGTGCCATATCCATCAAGGTTTGCCGTTCTGCTAAGGATTCTCTGACCAGTTTAAACGCATAATGTTCAAGATAGCGCAATCCGCCATGAACCAGCTTACTTGACCAGCTAGATGTTCCACTTGCTAAATCCCCCATTTCAGCAAGACAAACTGAAAGCCCTCGGCCTGATAATTCTCTGGCAATGCCGCATCCATTGACACCGCCGCCAATGACCAGCACATCACAGGTGAGTGTATTGCTGATATCTGAATTCTGTTTTTGGGGCATGTGGGGTGCACTCCACCTCGAAACAATATTTTTAAGCGCTATCGGAGGATGTCGCCTGTGACGGTGATGATATATACCCTTCTTCTGCGTTTGAGAAAAGCGCCATAGATAAGTTTTCTGCGTGTTAACTTGCGAAAGGTGAATTATTTTGCCACTCTGTGCCCAGGAAATAACTAAGCTTTTAGGGCAGGAGTGAAGCATCATGGATTTAAAGCCATTCATTTATTTGCTGGTCGGTATTGGGTGTATTGCTGTGTATCGGATGATGAAACGCCGCTGGAGCAAGAAAAAATAGCGCGTCCTATTCACAAAAAAATCAGAATTCAACGTATGGGATTAAACAGATGAAAGCAGCATATCTTTCACTTGACCAAGGCACGACAAGCACACGGGCTATTGTGTTTGATATTGATGGGCAGATTATCTGCACATCACAACAAGAATTCCGCCAAATTTTTCCGCAAGATGGCTGGGTAGAACATGACCCTGAAGAGATTTGGCAGACAAGCCTTGATGTCCTTAATCAAGCCATGCAAACCGCACAAAGCCATGGTCATATTATTAAGGCGATGGGCATCACCAATCAAAGAGAGACCACGTTAGTCTGGAATAGGCATACTGGAAAGACAGTATATAACGCTATCGTGTGGCAAGACAGACGCACATCAGAGCTGTGTAACAGGCTTGTGCAAGCAGGCCATGAAGCGCTTGTTTCTGAACGTGCAGGCCTTGTCATTGACCCGTATTTCAGTGCCAGCAAAATTGGCTGGATTTTAGATAATGTTGATGGTGCACGCAAAGCAGCAGAAGCAGGGGATTTGATTTGCGGAACTGTTGAAACATTCCTTATTTGGCGCTTAACAGAAGGGCGTCATCACCTCACCGATGCAACAAACGCAGCGCGTACCTCACTTCTTGATATTCGTTCTGGGCAGTGGGATTTTGATTTATGTAACCTGTTTGGTGTTCCAGAAGCAATGTTGCCTGAAGTCAGGGACTGCACAGACATCAATGTCGATACCACTGTTCTAGCGGATAAGCAGATTAAAATTCTGTCCTCAATTGGGGATCAGCAAAGTGCTGCTGTGGGTCAGGCGTGTTTTCACCCTGGCGCTATTAAATCCACTTATGGGACAGGCTGTTTTGTTATTTTAAACACGGGTGAGAATTTAGTGCGCTCATCAAACCGGTTGCTAACTACTATTGGTCTGCAAACATCAGGAAGAAGAATGTACGCGCTTGAAGGCTCGATTTTCATTGCAGGTGCTGTTGTGCAGTGGCTACGCGATGGTATGGGGCTAATCTCCTCAGCTTCAGAAACCCAGCAACGGGCGCAAGCGGTATCTGATTCAGGGCTATATATGGTGCCAGCGTTTACTGGCCTTGGCGCGCCATGGTGGTCTGCTGATGCAAGAGGCGCTATTTACGGCATTACCAGAGATACAGGTGTGGACGATTTTGTGCGTGCCGCTTTAGATTCGGTCGCCTATCAAACAACGGATTTATTTGATGCGATGGCACGCGACGGGGTAAGGCCGACATCTGTAAAAGTAGATGGCGGTATGGTGGCAAATGATTGGTTTGTCCAACGTTTAGCAGATTTTCTAGACCTTGATGTAGAGCGCCCTGTCGTCACAGAAACAACAGCGTTCGGTGCGGCAATGCTCGCAGCACTTGCAGATGGCGCATTTGCAGAGTTAGAGGATGTTGCACAAAGCTGGCAGCTTGAACGCCGGTTTAGTCCTGAGATGAATGCATCGCAAAGACGAAGCTTGAAGGCAGGTTGGGACAGTGCTGTAATTAAAACAAGATTATCTGTGTAACCTGATATTCTGTTTCCAGCCCTGATGCAGAGAGTGGTTTTATCCTTCAGCAAGCCATTCTTCAATTAAGCGTCTTGAGATAGAAAGTTTGCGCGGCAGAAACATCCCTTTATTGTCAAATTTTGCAATATCTTCACGGCTATACCAGCCTGCATGCTCAATCTCGTGATGGTCAATATCAAGTGCATCATCAATAGCTTCAGCTTCAAAACCAAGCATCAAAGACGCAGGGAAAGGCCAAGGTTGTGAATGTTGGTATCGGACATTCTTAACCCGCACCCCTGCTTCTTCAAACACTTCGCGGGCGACGGCATGTTCAAGCGTCTCCCCCGGTTCAATAAAGCCAGCTAATACCGACATCATCCCTTCAGGCCAAACAGCTTGCCGCCCAAGCAGAATTTTATCCTGATATACGACTTTTACGATGATAGCCGCATCTGTGCGCGGAAAATGCGGGCTATTACAGCTATCTGAGGTGCATTTGCGAACATGGCCTGCATTTTCAATTCGGGTAGTAGCCCCGCAAACACCGCAAAAAAGGTGTCTGTGATGCCAAAAACACAATGCGCGTGCATAGGCTAAAATGGAGCCATCTATACCAGAAATTAACGGGCTTGCTTCACGCAAATCAGCAAAATAACCAAGCACATCTAACGGTGTAAGCTGTGTTTCCTCAATCGCAGAAATATCAGCAGCAATATAGGGGATGTCTTGGTCATCTCTGCCAAGATAGACCAAAAATTGTGCCGCATTCAGCCAGTCTTTTGCTTCTGCAATGCTCAGCCAACACATTTTTGGCGGCGCTTGCGGGGTTTCAGGATGGGTGAAGAAATTTTTGGAGTGCCAAAGTAAGATTATTCTTGTGTGCTGATGCGTTCGTAGCGTATCGATTAAATCTGTATTTGACCTTGCCTCATCTTCTCGGTTTAGTCCGCCATGTCCTAAATGATTAGGCGAGAAGGGGTGGATAATATGCGGGTCAAAAACACTCATAAACAGTCCAAAATACAGAAGTATTCAGCAACGCTAGTCACGTGCCATTAAAAGCTTGCACCTTATATAGCTGAACTGCCAAAAGATGGATATAGAAAAACCAAGAGATATTGAAAGGCAGTGATATTTTTATTAGACAAGATTATGGTTCAGTGTAAGTTTAAACCCTAGTGAAAACTTAACCCACAAAAGGCATCACGATAAAGGCAATGGCGATGAAATATACAAAATTACAGGATAAATGGGCAGCAGATGAAAAAGCGTTAAATGGCTGGTGTTCAATTCCAAGTACGGTCACTGCTGAGATTATGTCCTATGCGGGGTATGATAGTCTCACGATTGATTTGCAACATGGTCTGGTGGATTATCAAACCGCTTTGTCCATGATGCAAGCAATGGGGGGAAGTGATATCACACCGATGGTTAGAGTGCCATGGAATGAGCCTGGTATCATTATGAAAATGCTTGATGGCGGGGCGTTGGGGATTATTTGCCCAATGGTCAATACAGCAGAAGATGCAGCTGCTTTTGTTGGTGCGATGCGTTATGCACCGAAAGGCTATCGCAGCTCAGGGCCAACACGTGCGGCCATTGTGCATGGCTCAAACTATCATTTTGAAGCTGATGATACAGTGGTAAGCTTTGCGATGATTGAAACCAAGCAAGCATATGAAAATAAGGATGCTATCGCCGCTACTGAAGGGCTAACTGGCATTTATGTTGGGCCGTCTGATTTATCTGTTTCTATGGGTTATAAGCCTGGGCTAGACCGCTCAGAGCAAGAAATGGATGATATGTTTGGCGCAATTTTAGAAAGTTGCAAGGCAAACGGCATTAAAGCAGGCATTCATTGTGGTTCAGCTGATTATGCAAAATCCGCCTTTGAGCGTGGTTTTGATTTCGCAACCCTCGCCAGTGATATTAGATTATTTAATGCAGGTATAAGCTCAGCCATGAAACAAATGCAAAGCTGAGCTTAGCGGTTTTTGGTGTTGCTAATACACAATTAGCCCTTGGTTTCTTTCAAGCCAAGTTTAGCGACACCACTTTCACCTAAATCAGTGGTCGCAAATGGCCCACCATGACACATATTATCAGGGTCTGTTGGGTCAAGCACTCCGTCTTTTGCAAACATTTCAGCAGCAAATTGCTCCGCATTATCTTTTGGATGATACCCTAAGAATTTAGCCTTGCTGTTATCAACTGGTGAGCGGTCATTATTAGACACACCATAAATCACACTATAGCCTGCAACAGGGGTATCCACTGCACGTTCTACAAGATGGATTAAATCTGGATAGGATAGCCAGCTTCCAACTGCGCGCGCATTGCCAACATCAGCACACGACAGAATCCTAAGGCACACTGCCTCAACTCCTTTTTTGTCCCAATATAATTTAGCCATGTCTTCTGCAAAACATTTGGCCAAGCCGTAATAGCTGTCTGGGCGATGCGGTGTGTCACTATCAATAGCAAGGGTTTTAGGCTGTAATCCTACAGCATGGATTGAGCTTGCATAGACAATTCGCCTTGCCCCCGCATGATAGGCGGTATCCCATACATTATAACATCCAATAATATTAGCATGTAGAATTTCATCAAACGGTTTTTCATCTGGATGGCCGCCAAAATGAACCACAATTTCAGCACCTTCCATCAACGCTTCAATAGCCTTATAATCTCCTAAATCGGCCTTCACAAAGGTTTCATTGTCCAATGCGGGGGATTGTAAGTCAGACAAATCGGTTGAGATTAATATTTTACACATGCCAGCTAACGGCGCGCGTAAATGCGTGGCAAGGCGCCCAGCAGCACCGGTCAGCACAATTTTTGAAATCATGTCATATCCTCTTTCATCTGGTCTATTTTGGGGTTTAAAAAATATCTGGCTCTTTTGCGGTTCTTCCAAAGCTTGTCTCTAGGAAGTCGAAATCACACCCTGCATCTGCTTGTTTAATATGTTGGGTTGAAATCCAGTTCCAGCCTCGTGTAGCTTGTGGTTCTGGTGCTACCCATTTTGCTTTGCGTGCCGCAAGTTCTGCATCATCGACAAGCATGTTCAAGCTGCGCTCAGGAATATTGACAGAAATCATATCCCCTGTTTGCACCAGCGCAAGCGGGCCGCCAATGAAAGCTTCAGGAGATGCATGCAGAATACAAGCGCCATAGCTCGTACCGCTCATCCGTGCATCTGAAATCCGCAGCATATCCCTGACGCCTTGCTTTACAAGTTTCCTTGGGATCGGCAACATGCCCCATTCCGGCATGCCAGGGCCGCCAACTGGCCCTGCATTGCGCAAAATCAGAACATGGTCTGCTGTCACATCTAGATCCTCGTCATCTATTGCTTCCTTCATTTCAGGATAGCTGTCAAAGACAAGCGCAGGCCCTGTATGTACATGAAGCTTCTCTTCAGCAGCAGCAGGCTTCATCACAGCACCGTTTGGCGCTAAATTTCCGCGTAGTACGGCAAGTGAGCCTTGGTGATATACAGGATTAGATAAGGGGCGAATAACATCATCATTAAAACAATCCGCATCGCTGATAT
Source organism: Puniceispirillaceae bacterium (SeqCode) (assembly GCA_965660095.1). Classification (GTDB taxonomy): domain Bacteria; phylum Pseudomonadota; class Alphaproteobacteria; order Puniceispirillales; family Puniceispirillaceae; genus WTJO01. The sequence goes on along the minus strand of CBFHYP010000001.1, from coordinate 126,853 downwards.
TCTCAGCTAGGGTAGTGCCATCAATGGTCGTCACACCTAAATCTAGCTTTTCTTGCATGTGCCGCATCATCGCAGGCAAGCCGCCAGCATAATAGAAATCTTCCATCAAATAGGTATCGCCTGTTGGTCTGATATTGGCGAGCACAGGGATATCTTTGCTTAATCTGTCAAAATCATCGAGACCAAGATTGACATTAGCGCGTCTTGCAATCGCAATAAGATGGATGATGGCATTTGTTGAACAGCCAGAGGCCATCGCAACTTTAACTGCATTTTCTACAATTTCTGGGGTGATAATGTCATTCAAAGTGGTGTTTTCATACACCAATTCAACTGCCCTTCTACCGCACATTGCAGCCATTCTTTTATGATTTGAGTCAGGTGCAGGAATAGAGGATGAGCCAGATAAACACACCCCAAGCGCTTCGGCAATGGCTGTCATGGTGCTGGCTGTTCCCATGGTCATACAGACCCCGTAGGAACGCGCAATACCAGCTTCTAATTCAGCCCATTGCGTATCGGAGATATTGCCCGCACGTCTTTCGTCCCAATATTTCCACGCATCAGAGCCAGAGCCTAAGGTATTGCCGCGCCAATTTCCCCGTAACATGGGGCCCGCAGGCATGAAAATAGCTGGCACATTCGCACTAATAGCGCCCATCAGCAAGGCAGGGGTTGTCTTATCACATCCACCCATCAAAACAGCACCATCAACAGGGTGAGAACGGATTAATTCTTCAACCTCCATCGCCATCATATTGCGATAGAGCATTGTGGTTGGTTTAACAAACTGCTCGGATAAGGACAGACATGGCAATTCAAGTGGAAAACCGCCAGCTTGCAGAATACCTCTTCTGATATCCTCTGCTCTGGCTTTGAAGTGCGAATGGCATTGATTAATGTCTGACCAGCTATTGATAATCGCGATGATAGGTTTGCCATGCCAATCTTCTTTTGCATAGCCCATCTGCATGGCGCGTGACCGATGACCGAATGAACGTAGATCATCTGGTGCAAACCATCTTGCACTTCTTGATTTTTCATAATCCCAATTTTTCTTTTTATCCCTCATGGATAGCTTCCCTTATTTTAGCTTTTCTTTTTGCAGTCTTATTAAAGACGATTAAACACGCTTATTCAATATCCGCAAAGCGCTCAGATTATCAATTTTCATCAATAGCTGATCTCTGCAGTTTTTGTTCTCTGAAAACAACATATAGACCAGCAGATATAATCACAGCTACGCCTAAAACGGTCATAGCATTTGGGATGTCCCCGAAAATCATAATCCCCAAAAGTGTCGCAGTTACAATCTCAAGATATTGCAAGGGCGCTAATATTCCGACCGAAGCACGTGCAAAGGCTGCTGTAAGAAATAAATGTGCAATCGTTGCAGAAAGCCCAACACCAACAAGCAAAAATAGCTGATAGCTATCCGGCATTACAATGGTGAACGCTTCATTATCCTGTGATTGCATAATGGCAAAGGCGGCAATCAGAATGGCGGTGGCGGCGATGCTGGTATGAAGCTGAATAGAAACAGGGTCGATATTCTGGCTCATCTTTCTTGTTAACAGCAGAAAAAACGCAAAACATAAAGCAGTGCCAATAGGCAGAAAGGCAGGCCAGCCCACAATTGCATATTGGGGCTGTATCACTAGCAAAGCGCCTAAAAAGCCGATGATACATGCAATAACCCTGCGCCATCCAATGCGTTCTGACAAAAATAAAACAGCTAAAAAGGTTAAAAAGAAAGGCTCAATGAAAAATATCGCCAATGCATCAGCAAGCGGCAAATAGCTCACCGCCATGAAGAATAAAGTGGTTGCCAATAATATCAAACCGCCGCGTAAAAAATGCAGCCCTAAATCTGCCTTTGGGGGCAATAAAGGCTTTCCCATAAACAATGTTAGCGGAAGCAAAAAGACTAGCTGGAGCACAAATCTAGCAGCTGTGATTTGCATTAAAGGCAGGCTGTCAGCCGCAAGCTTTGCAAACATATCAATGGCAGGACCAAATACACAGAAACCGCACATTAACATAATCCCAGTCAGGGTTTTTTTCTGGCTATCTGCTTGCACTGTTGCACTCGCTTTGAATATTGAAAGGGCTCTATAAGATAGGTATTTAACCTAGCTTGGCCTCAATCATTTGAAAAGGATTAGTTCAGCTTTCCTTGACATGCCACAAGTGTTAATTATGCTCAAATTCTGCACCAGCATTTTGAAAGTCACAGATGTTTCAAACCTTTGCCAAAAATCGTCATAACCCACAAATTTTGTTGATGGTGATGGCGGCGGCAATGCCGCTATCTTTTTGGGCATGGACAGTTATGCTCAATAATTTCACCGTTGAAATGGCCAATTTCACAGGGCGTGAGATTGGTATTTTGCAGTCTTTGCGTGAGGTACCAGGGTTTTTATCTTTCCTTGTGGTCTATCTATTATTCATTATTGCTGAGCAACGTTTAGCGCTTCTTGCTTTGGGATTGCTTGGTGCAGGTGTTGCCCTAACAGGCTATTTTCCTTTTGCTTTGGGCTTGTATATCACAACGATTATCTCCTCCATCGGCTTTCACTATTATGAAGCCTGTAATCAGTCTTTGACCTTGCAATGGTTGGATAAGAAAACTGCCCCGACTGTAATGGGAAGAATTTATGGGGTAGGGGCGGCGGCACAGCTTTTGACCATCGGTGCGTTGCTTGCGGTGTATCTGCTTGCACTGCCTGAGATAAATTGGCAAGCCATTGCGACATCACATACGCTTGCAACTGATATTGCAGATTATCAAATAACCTATTTGATCACAGGGCTAGCAACCACCTTTTTAGCCGTATTTGCCTATTTCTATTTTCCGCAATTTAAGCAGAAGTTTCAGCAAAATAAGAAAATTATTCTGCGCAAAAGATATTGGTTATATTATGCACTTACATTTATCGCTGGCGCTAGAAGGCAGATATTTTTAGTTTTTGCGAGCTTTTTGATGGTCGAAAAATTCGGCTTTTCGCTTGTGCAAATTACCATGCTATTTTTGGTGAATGCTGCGTTTAACATCTGGCTTGCGCCAATTGTGGGGCGGCTTATCACTTGGGTTGGGGAACGCGCAGCATTAAGCTTTGAATATATCGGCTTGATTGGCGTGTTTATCGCTTATGCCTTTGTTGAAAACGCTTATTTTGCTGCGAGCCTATATGTGATTGACCATCTTTTCTTTGCCTTTGCAATTGCGATAAAAACCTATTTCCAAAAAATTGCTGACCCTGCTGATATGGCAAGCACTGCAAGTGTTGCTTTTACCATTAATCATATTGCAGCGGTTGTGGTGCCGATAAGCTTTGGGTTATTATGGCTGATTTCCCCTGCGGCAGTGTTTTTATCTGGCGCGGCAATGGCCGGGATTTCCCTACTTCTAAGCTTGAATGTACCGCGGCATCCTGAAGAAGGTGCTGAAGTCGCATTTAGCCCTGCCAAAGGATGGGGCGAGGCGGCACGCTAATGTCTAACACGGGCAGGGCGCTATAATCTGCCCATCTTTTTGAGATATTGCTCTCGTTTAAAAATATACCAGCTCGCACCAATAATGACCCCTGTTCCAGCAATGAAATTTAAGCCAATAGGGTCAGCAAATAAAATTATGCCAAAGAAAATCGAAACCGGAACAGAGGCATAATGCACAGGGGCTAAGGTAGACGCATCTGCAAGTTGATGGCTTCGCGCCATCATAAATTGCTGCAGACTAGAGGCAACGCCAATCCCAATAAGCATGAACCACAAACCAGCATTATCCATCTGCATTTCTGGAAATTCATTGCCAGAATGCAAAAGCAAAGCTGTAAATAACACTGTGCCCGCGAGATTATACCAAATTGCGGTTGAAATAGGAGAGTCCCTAGTACCTAATTTACGCAAAAAAATATACATCATGGCGCCGCAGAATGGCGCAAGCAATCCTGCTAGAAGGCCTAAATTTGAATATTCTGAAAACATACCGCCCCCAGGCTGAAGCACGATAAGAACCCCGCAAAATCCAGCTACCACACTAAGCATCCGTCTAATGCCAACTTTTTCGCCCAAGATTAAAGGCGCAAGCATGGTAATGAATAAGCTCATCGTTTGCCCCATTACCGTGGCAAGTGACAGGGTCAGATGAATGACGGCATACATATAGCTTGCAAGCCCTGCCAGTCCTGCGCAGGTGCGGGCAAGCAATATTTTTTTCTGACTAACATCAAGCAGCATCCTGCCGCGCTGATAAAACCCATACAGGCCTAAAAGCGGCAAGCTAAATAGATAGCGGCAAAACATGATGATAATGAATGCAGTTTCAGCAGAAATGGACTTCACCCCTGCACCAATGCCAACTGAAAGGATGATTTGAACAAACAGCAATATCACCGCAAGCGGAACATTTTGCTCAGGCGCAGATTTTGGATCGCGTAAAGATGCAGAAGATGACATATTATTTCCAGTGATATGACTTTTACAACAGATAGGTTTGGAAGTTGTTCACATAATATGTCACCATATTCTTAACCTAACCGGTATTTCATTTTGCCTTAATGAAAGGAAGCTGTATAGCCATGAAGCCATTAAAACATTGGTCTCTTAATATCGAAACAACGAAATTGGCACAGTTGGAGCTGAATGTTGAAGGGCATTCTGTCAATATTCTCACCCGCGAAGTTATCGCAGAGATGGAAGAGGTAATTGCAGAAATTGCCTCCCAATCTGGGCTTAAGGGGTTGGTGTTGCGTTCTGGAAAGCCAGGCGGTTTTGTCTATGGCGCAGATATTCATGAATTTGGTTTGCTGAAAACTGAAGATGAAGTGCGTGAAATGATGGCGCCTGCGCATCGGGTATTATGGCAAATCCAGCAGATGGACTTTCCAACAATCTGCTGTATTGACGGTGTTGGTGTTGGCGGTGGTTTAGAAGTGCCACTTGCGTTCGATCATATCATTATCACCTCGTCTAAAAAGATGATGCTCGGTTTTCCTGAGGTGAATTTAGGAATAATGCCAGGCTTTGGCGGGACTGGCAGGGCGGTCGCAAGAATCGGGCTTGAAAAAACGCTTGAGATGGTGTTTACAGGCCGCCCCTTAAAAGCGCAGGAAGCACTTGAAACCGGGCTCGCAAGCATGATGGTGGATAGTGCAGATGATTTTGATGACGCTATTCAGCATTGTCTCACCCTTGAGGTGAAACGCCATCCAGCGCCAGATGCGACCGCCTTACAGAACGCATTAGCGCAGGCTAAAGAGCGTTATTTATCAAATGCCAAAAAAGAGCATATGCCAGCACTTTTCTGGATTTATGAGCATTTTGAAACCTATAAAGCAGAACCTGAAGCCTTGACCAAGGGGGAGAGTGTTTTGTTCCCTAGAATGATGATGAGTGAGGCTAGCTATCATCTAAGGCGTGTTTTCGCGATGACAGATATGCTCAAGAAATCAGCTAGAGGGGATTCTGAAATACAGGATGTGCATGTTATTGGCGCAGGAACGATGGGCGGTGATATTGCCGCTGTGGCAGCGTTGCGCGGCTTTAACGTCACCTTAAGCGATATGAATGCGCAAGCCATCGAGGCAGCGATAAAACGCGCTAGCGCCTTGTTTGAGAAGAAATCCCCATCCCCTGAACAAGCCTTATCACGGCTAAAAGCAGACCCTGCAGGTGAGGGAATTGCCGATGCCGATATTATTATTGAAGCTGTTGCTGAAAATCTAGACATAAAGCATGCAGTGTTTAAAGATGTTGAGGCAAAAGCAAAGCCAAATGCTATTCTAGCCACCAACACTTCTTCTATCATGATTGAGGATATCGCAACCTGTTTGAATAACGGGGACAGGCTTATCGGGCTGCATTTTTTCAACCCTGTTCCGGTCATGCCGTTGGTTGAGGTGATTTCTGGCAAGCAGAGCAATGCTGAATTTTTAAAAAGGGCGATGTATTTTTCAGGTCAGCTAGGCAAAATGCCAGTGGCGGTAGCTTCAACTAAAGGGTTTTTAGTGAACCGGGCATTGCTGCCTTATCTATTCAAGGCGATTGAAATATGTGAGGCAGGAACTGACGCTGATTTAATCGACCAAGCCTTACTTGATTTTGGAATGCCGATGGGTCCGATTGAGCTATGTGATCAGATAGGGCTAGATGTCTGTTATGATGTTGGGCTGGTGCTTGGCATGCCAGAGGTTGCGGCATCACGGTTAAAACAGCTTATTGACGCAGGGCATAAGGGGCGCAAAACCCAGCAGGGCTTTTATCCGTGGGAGGGTAAGAAAGCTAGCCGGGAGCGGGGCGTGTACCCGCCAGCTGAAATGTCAAAACTTGCTTCGGAAATTCTAGCGCCATTAATTGATAAATGCCGTTCAGCCGTTGATGAAAATATCGTCTCATCAGCAGATGATGCAGATATTGGCTGTATTCTTGGCATTGGCTTTCCGCGCTTTAAAGGCGGGCCGTTAGGATGGGCAGATTTTCCAAGATAAAAAAGGCGATAAAACGGGCTAGCGCCAGAGTATGTTAAAGCAAATCAAGCACAGCATTTGTCATGCTTGTTAGCCCCATATCCCCGCCAAATTCCATTGGGCGAAGCTGGCCTGTTGCAAAGCCTTTTGTGGTTGCATCGTCAATAAGATTTGCGGCATCTAGCATATGGCTATTGCCAGATTGATGCCCTAACCAATCCAGCATCATCCCGCCGCTTAGAATAGCGGCAAGGGGGTTAGCTTTATCTTGCCCCATAATATCAGGGGCGCTGCCATGTGCGGGCTGAAATAAACAATGATTATCGCCAATTTCAGCAGACGCAGCCATGCCCATGCCGCCAACAAGCCCGCCAGCAAGGTCTGATAGAATATCCCCAAACATATTTTCCATCACAAGCACATCAGATTCCCAAGGCTTTTTAACAAGGTCAAGCGCTTGGGCATCCACATAGGAATAGGCTGTTTCAATCTCTGGATAGGTGTGTGCAACCTCATCAAAAATACTGCGAAAATACGCAAAGGCCTGAAATACATTTGCTTTATCAACGCATGTTAGCTTGGCAGCCCCTGATTTTTCCGCACGTCTTTGCGCAAGTTTAAATGCAAAATGGCTTAATCTTTCTGTCACTGAACGGGTGATACGCAAGGTTTCTCTGGCTTCATCTGCATTGGTCTTGGGGCTTCTATTATGCACGGCTGCGGTATAAAATAACCCTTCTGTGCATTCGCGGATGATAACAATATCAAGTGCTTTAGCGCGTTCATCAGCAAGCATCATGGGCCCGCCTTCATAGGCCTTTACAGGGCGGACACCTGCATATAATTCAAATCATTCCCGAAGTCTTAAATGCGGCGAGATTTCTGTGCCATCCTTAGCCCGAATAGCTGGCAGTCCAATAGCGCCTAGGAAAATGGCATCTGCTTTGCCTGCGCGTTCTTCACCACCCTGTTCAATATCTTGTTCTGTCTGCTGATAATAGCCAGCCCCAGCATGGATGGTTTCAGTGTTAAGCGAAAAGCCGCCGGTTTTTTTCTGCACGGCATCTAAAATCGCAAATGTGGATTGTGTTACCTCTACCCCGATACCATCGCCGGGGAGTGAAGCAATATGAAAATTTTCCATAAAGAAGCCTGTTCTAAATTGAGCTAAAATGCATGAGGGATATCATGTATCGATTTGAGCTCTCAATTTGAATTTTTGTAATTTACCTGTAGATGTTTTCGGTATTTCTGTGAAAATCACTGTCTTTGGGCACTTAAAGCCTGCGAGATGCTGGCGGCAAAAGGCGATAACTTCCTCCTCCGTGCTAGAATGACCAGCTTTCATCTCAACAAATGCGCACGGTGTTTCACCCCATTTTTCATCCTTTTTAGCAACCACTGCTGCAAAGGCTACCCCTGGCATTCGGTATAAAACACCCTCTACCTCTACTGATGAGATGTTCTCCCCACCAGAGATGATGATGTCTTTTAAACGGTCTTTAATTTCAATATAGCCGTTCGGATAGACGACAGCTAAATCGCCCGATTTAAAATACCCTTCCCCAAGTGCTTCTTGTGTGGCGTCAGGGTTTTTATGATAGCCCTTCATAATACAGTTCGATCTGAAGACGACTTCTCCCATCTCCTCACCATTAGCTTGAACGGCTTTGCCGGTTTCTTGGTCAAGCACCTGAATAGCTTCAGTGTGTGAAAAATTCACACCCTGGCGCGCTTTAATTTCAGCCTTTTTGCCAAAATCATATTCGTCCCAATCGCTGTTCCATGCGCAATGGGTGACATGCCCATAGGTCTCTGTTAGCCCATATACTTGGGTAACGGTAAAGCCAAGTGCTTCGACCTTTTCTAAAATGGCTGCGGGTGGCGGTGCACCTGCTGTCATCACTTGAACATTCCAGTCTGGCGAAAATTTAATATCGTCTTCTGCATTCACCAGCATGGATAGGACAATGGGCGCGCCGCCAAAATGGGTGACCTTATGTTCTTTAATCAATCCGAAAATCACATCTGCTGCGACTTTTCGGCAACACACAATGGTGCCGCCAACAATCGCCATCATCCATGCATGCCCCCATCCATTACAATGGAAAAGCGGAACAGTGTATAGATAGCGCGGATGTGCTGGCAAGCTCCACACAGGAATAGTGCCCATCGCCATAAGGTATGCACCCCTATGGTGGTATACAACACCCTTAGGCTTTCCAGATGTACCAGAAGTGTAATTTAGCGCCATTGCATCCCATTCATCTTGCGGCATTTCCCATGCATAATCAGGGCTTCCAGTGGCAATGAAGGCTTCATAATCACATGTGCCAAGCGGCGTGCCATTGGCAGAATCTGGGTCCTGGCTGTCAATGATATCAATGATGGTGATGTTTTTATTTTCTGTTTTTTCAAGCGCTTGTGACATTTGCGTTGAGAAAGCAGCATCGGTCATTAAAAAACGCGTTTCTGCATGTTCAAGGATATAGGCAATCGTATCGGTATCAAGACGTGTGTTCATCGTGTTCAAAACACCGCCAGCCATTGCAACGCCAAAATGTGCTTCGACCATCTCTGGAATATTTGGTGCCATAATCGTGACGACTTCACCATGCTGAAGGCCAGCTTTTTTCAACGCATCAGCCAGCTGAACGCATCTCGCATAGGTCTGTGACCAGCTATATCGCCTAGCGTGATACACAACTGCTTCATGATCAGGATAAATCGCAGCAATACGTGCGATAAAAGATAGCGGTGTTAAAGGAACATGATTTGCAGGACGCCGGTCCATAAATCCTTGATTTGTGCTATCCATTTTATTTTGCATATCAATTCCCTTTTTTTACCCAAATCTTTTAATACTATTAGCACATCATGTTTAGCGCTAAAATTCAAGCAGCAGGTGGGCGTGCGTTTTAAGATGTGGTCAGTGCGTTAAAATGGTCATTTTCCTGATCATAGGCAAATAGACTTCCCTCATCCATGTCAAACCACCAGCCATGAAGCGATATTTTATTTTTCTGAAGCCTTTCAGCGATGAACGGATAATGCTGCAGATTTTGTAATGAGTTTTTAATGGCGGCATGTTCTACAATATGCTGCGCTTCTGCTGCTGTGCTTACATGTTTTGCTTCTGTAATTGCAGGTTCTGCAATTTTAATCCACGGGCCAATAAAATGCCGTTCAGGTAATTGCTCCCCATAGCAATGTTTACATAATGCGGTGATGCCGCCGCAATGGGCATGCCCTAAAATAACAATATTACGCACTTTTAAATCCATAACCGCATATTCGATGGCAGCACCTACCCCATGCAAGCCGTCATCTGGCGCATATGGCGGCACTAAATTTGCGACATTTCGAGCTATAAAAATGTCCCCTGGCCGGGTATTAAATAGCAACGCAGGGTCAACCCTAGAATCAGAACACGAAATGACCATTGTTTCTGGTGCTTGGCCTTTTGCGACAAGCTGTTCAAAAAAGCTGGTATCATTCACAAAGAATTCTTCTTTGAAATGTGCAAAACCTGAAATGAGTTTATCAACCATAATGGCTCCTTTGCTATTTTATCTACCATACCTTACTTCATAAAACTGCTCATCTATTTAGATTGCACAGCGCACCTGATGTTTGTATGGTTCACAGGTATCTTTAACCGTCAGGAACATGCTAAATTCATGCTAAAAAATCAATATTCAATTGCAGTTATTGCAGGAGATGGAATCGGCAAAGAGGTCATGCCTGAAGGGCTTCGCTGTCTTCAAGCAGCAGGACAGAAATTCGGGGTTAATTTTGATTTTACAGAATATCCATTTTCCTCATACGATTATTACGCCAAGCACGGCCAAATGCTACCTGATGACTGGCAAGCAACCCTTGAAAAACATGACGCAATTTATTTTGGCGCTGTAGGCTGGCCTGAACAAATACCTGACCATATCTCACTATGGGGCTCGTTACTTCAATTCAGGCGTAGTTTTGATCAATATGTGAATTTACGCCCCGTCAAGCTTTTGGAAGGCGTGCCTGCACCGCTTGCAAACAGAAAGCCTGGTGAGATTGATTTTCTGATCGTGCGTGAAAATACCGAAGGTGAATATAGCTCTATTGGCGGGAAAATGTTTGAAGGAACAGACCGTGAATTTGTGGTGCAGGAAACAGTGATGACCAGAACAGGTGTTGACCGTATTTTGAAATATGCGTTTGAGCTTGCATCAAAGCGTCCAGCACAGCACCTTACATCAGCGACAAAATCAAATGGTATTTCGATATCGATGCCCTATTGGGATGAGCGGGTTGAAGAAATGGCAAAAAACTATCCAGATATTGATGTTGATAAATATCACATCGATATTTTGGCAGCCCATTTTGTACTTAACCCTGACAAATTTGATGTGGTAGTAGGCTCAAATCTGTTCGGTGATATTTTATCTGATTTGGGGCCTGCCTGCACGGGCACTATCGGTATTGCACCCTCTGGCAATATTAACCCAGAGGGGAAGTTTCCATCCCTATTTGAGCCTGTGCATGGTTCAGCCCCTGATATTGCGGGTCAAAATATTGCTAATCCTGTGGGGCAGATTTGGGCTGGTGCGATGATGCTTGAGCATTTTGGCCATCAGCAAGCTGCAGATGCAATTGTAGAGGCGATAAGTACTAGCCTTAAAAGTGCTGCGCTTCGGACAGCTGATCTTGGCGGCACTGCAAATACACAAAGCTGTGGCAAGGCCATTGCAGAATTAATAGGGTGAGCATGACTGGCTTGAAATGCTTAAAAAGACTGTTTAATGGCTGAATTTAATGACAGGCATCGGCTTATCACCCTTATCATTGCATCACTTGGTACAGCGATGGGGTTTATTGATGCAACCGCACTTAATGTAGCCCTGCCATTTATCCAGCACAGCCTAAATGCTTCTGCAACCGACATTCATTGGGTGTTGGAAATTTACCTATTATTTTTGGCAGCCTTGATGATGGCAGGCGGCGCCTTGGGGGATACCATGGGCAGGCGCAGGCCATTGCGGTGGGGTGTAATTGCGTTTGGCATTACTTCGGCAGGGTGCGCTGTATCAACTTCAGCTGAAATGCTGATTTTGTTCCGTGCGTTTCAAGGCATCTCTGCTGCCTTGATGATCCCTGCAACATTAGCTTTGATTAATGCAAGTTTTCCGCCTACCAAGCGGGGGGAGGCAATCGGCAAATGGTCTGCTATTGTTGCGTTGACAATCCCGCTAGGACCGCTAGTTGGGGGTTTAGCTGTTGATTTTCTGTCTTGGCATATGGTGTTTGTGCTGAATATCCCAATATCGATTATTATGCTTATTTTAATTGGGCTTTTGCCGCGCCCACCGTTTGAACCTGAACAGCGCCAACCTCTTGATAAAACAGGGTCGCTTGTGATTACCTTAGCGCTTGGGGCGATGACCTATAGCCTTCTAGAAGCTGGCCGAACTGGCGCATTTACAGCCCTGCATCTTGGTTTTTTGATGGTGGGCATTATCCTGCTAGGGTTGTTTTTTGTGGTTGAGCACCGCCAGCAATCACCAATGCTGCCGCCGTATCTGCTAAAAGATAGGCGCTTTGTTTTGGTCACATTACAGACCTTAGTGTTGTTTGCAGGTTTTCAGTCTGCAATGTATTATTTAAGCTTTTTATATATTCAGTCTTATAATTATACCGCACTTGAGGCTGGGGCGGCCACCTTGCCTATCTCAATTATTGTTGCGCTCATCTCAAGGCGTGTCGGCAGATTGGCAACACGGTATGGGCCTAAAATAATTCTATTTACCTCCTCTGGTTTGATGGCGGTATCGTTGTTCTGGCTAAGTATGACAGATGGTAATTACTGGCAATCTGTTTTCCCAGGCATGGTGATTATGGGGCTAGCGGTTGGGTTATTTGCAGCCCCATTGACCACAGTAGCAATGGCAGCGGCAGGTCCTGGCAAAGATGGGCTGGCGAGCGGTGTAAATAACGCGGTGTCTAGAATTGGTCCATTATTGGGCATTGCAGCGTTTGGCTATTATATTGGGGGTGATTTTACCAGCGCTTTGCAAACAGAGCTTCAGGCAAATCCACTACCCGCAGCCGTTTCTGATTATTTGATTTCGATGCGGGAAATGCTTGCGGCAATCCCTATCCAAGAAAGCTGGCCAGATGCGGTACAAGAACAAGTGCGTGGGCTAGTGAAATCCTTATTTGCAGATTCTGTAAAAGATATATTACGGGTAAGCGCATTTTTTGCGTTTTTATCTGCATTATTAGCGCTATTATATCGCAAAACAGATGCACGCTAAATATAAGGCCGCGCAGGCCGAAAAGAGAATATAATGACAGAAAAGCAAGATGGAATTTTTTTACTTGGCTTAGATGAGATGATGGATGACGCGCCAATGCCGTTAATGCAAGCCAAGTTAGCGCATCCTGATGACGATATTCTAATCAACTGGCCGATTGAAGTTGATGTAAAGACAAGGGGGCTTGAGAAATATCTCGTATGTGTTGCGTTGAACTGGTCAAAAGATAATGAAGAAGCGGTGCGCGAGGTAGCAGAACAGCTTTGCACCCCACCGCATCAGCTTATTTTTGCGAGTATGAACGTTGCGGATTATGGCAGTGATAAATTCGCAATTTTAATTGAAGAGAACAGTTTTGGCGAAGTGCTCGTCAATAGCCTTGTGCAAGAAGTAATTGCAAAAGCAGGGATTGAAGAAGCGGTAATTAGCTGGTCGTCAAATTAATATCAGGCCAGTATTTTTCAAGGCGTGCTGCCCACGCATTATCCAATTTAACGGTTAACGTATGGAGGCCAGCATCATCATAATGTGATGTGAGTACTTGGCCATGGCGGTGAAGCCAAGCTGACACTTCTGACTTAGCAGGCTCTATCACCACGGTTACGATTTTCTCTTCGCGGCCAAAAAAACCTTCAATACGATCATAAAGCTGAGATATATTCTCGCCATCAATTGCAGATATAATTAATGCTGTATCATCTAAGGTAATAGCCTCTCGCGCGGTTGCTGAAAGCCTGTCTGCTTTATTATAGACGTTGATAACCCGCTCCTTAGCTTGTTCATCATCAAGCCCTAAAGCTGCTAATACTGCATTCACATCTTCAGCTTCTTCTTCTTGAAGGGGAGATGAGATATCCTGCACATGCAAAATTAAATCTGCGAGCACAACCTCATCCAACGTTGATTTAAAGGCTTCGACCAATTCTGTAGGCAAATCAGAGATGAACCCTACCGTATCTGCAAGCACAACTTGGCGCGATGAAGGCAAATTAAGCTGGCGCATGGTTGGGTCAAGCGTTGCAAAAAGCATGTCTTGAGACAGCACATTAGCGTGAGTAAGCAAATTAAATAAGGTCGATTTGCCTGCATTTGTATATCCAACAAGCGCGATAGTCGGAATATCTGAGCGTTCCCTGTTTTGGCGTTGAAGCTGTCTTGTGCGGGTTACATCAGCAAGCTCAGACTTAATCTGTTTTACTTGGTCTGTTAGCATCCGCCTATCAAGTTCAATCTGTCTTTCCCCAGGCCCGCCTAAGAAGCCGCCGCCGCCCCTTTGCCGTTCAAGATGCGTCCATGAACGCACCAGCCTTGAACGCTGAAAGCTAAGCGAGGCAAGTTCTACCTGAAGGCGGCCTGCATGGGTTTTCGCCCGTGCCCCAAAAATCTCTAAAATAAGGGCGGTGCGGTCAATCACCTTACATTTTAGATGCTGTTCCAAATTGCGATGCTGTACAGGGGTAAGCCCGATATTGATTAAAAATAGCGGGTGATCTTCTTCTTCTGCTAATTGGGCGAGCCTGTCTAACACTCCAGGGCCTATAATGGTCGCAGATCGCGGTTTATTCACCGTTATAATTTCTTGATGAATGACATCTAGGTCAATGGCTTGGGCAAGACCAATTGCTTCAACCAGCTTATCACCTGCATCACGCCCTGCTTTTTTGTGGTTTGGGGATGTCAATTCGGGATGAATAATGACAGCATGTTGCTTTTTAGGGCTATGATCTAAAATGGTCAGGGCAGGCCTCTATCACTCAAAAATCGTAAAATTCTCTTTCTGTTTATATAGCTAGAAAGATAGCCAAAAACTAGTCATTAAAACCTTGAAACCATCAATCCACACCCCCACATACATAACACGCCAAAACGGACGCATGATAGCTGTTGGTGTGTATATGCACTGCGCTAATTATGCGCCCAGGTTAAACATACATTAGGTTAAACACATAATTTATAGAGTAGTATCATATGTCTGCGACAACACATCAGTTTGAAGCCGATACCGGCAAAATTCTAGATATTGTTATCAATTCCCTGTATTCAAATCGGGAAATTTTCCTAAGAGAGCTGATCTCTAATGCGTCAGACGCGCTAGATAAAAGGCAGTATCTAGGCGCTACAGATGCAAAGCTACTTCATGATAAAGACCCGCAAATTACATTGCGCACGAATGATAAGGCTAAAACGCTAACAATTAGTGATAATGGCATTGGTCTTTCTTATGATGAGCTTGTATCCGCATTGGGAACCATTGCGCGTTCAGGCTCAAAAGCATTTGTTGAACAAATAGCCAAAGCTTCTGATAAGGCAGAAAAAACAGATGATAAGGATAGCTCAGAGACGCTATCTTTGATTGGTCAGTTTGGCGTTGGATTTTATTCTGCGTTTATGGTGGCTGATAAGGTGGATGTGATAAGCCGAAAAGCAGGTGAGGAAAAAGCCCATAAATGGTCATCAGATGGCAAAACAGGATATGAAATTAGCGATGCTGAAAAAACTGAAGCAGGTACCGACATCACGCTATATCTGAAAAAAGACTGTAAGGAATTTTTAGATGAGCCGCGCATAAGCTATCTAGTAAAGAAATATTCTGACCATCTTGGCTATGCGGTGATGTGGCAACCCGAAAATGTCGATGATGGGCGCCAATTGAATACAGGTTCTGCGATTTGGACACGCCAGAAATCTGATGTATCGGATGAAGAATACACAGAATTTTACCGTCAAATTGGTGCAGGCTATGACGAGCCCTTTATGACCTTGCATAATAAAACCGAAGGCACGCTTAATTATACAAGCCTGCTGTTTGTGCCAACGCAGCGTCCGATGGATATGTTTAATCCAGACCGCAAATCACGCATGCAGCTTTATATCAACAAAGTGTTTATCACAGATGAATGTGAAGATTTTGTGCCGCCATGGCTTCGTTTTGTGCGCGGCGTGATTGACACCCCTGAGCTTGATTTGAATGTCAGCCGTGAAATGCTTCAGCATAATCCTGCTGTCCTGAAAATTGGAAAATCAGTGGTGAAGCGGGTTTTAAGTGAGCTTGGGAAGAAGAAAAAGAAGGATGTAGAAGCCTATACTGAATTTTGGCAGCAATTCGGTATCGTACTCAAAGAAGGCTTGTATGAAGATATAGATAATCGTGAGAAGATTTTGGATTTATGTCTATTCACTTCTGCACGCACGGGCGAGCTGATTTCACTTGCAGATTATTGTAAGAAAATGGCTGAAAATCAGGATAAGATTTTCTTTTTATCTGCTGAAAATATTGAGCAGGCAAGCACTAGCCCGCATCTAGAAGGCTTTAGGGCGCGAGATATTGATGTGCTACTACTCACTGACCCGGTGGATGAGTTTTGGGTGCAAGCTGTTGGAAGCTATCAGGAAAAAACCTTCACCTCTGTCAGCAGGGGGGCGCAGGATTTAGATGATATCTCAAAAGCCAAAGATAAGGATGAGAATAAAGATGCAGATGAAAGGGGTGATAATGAGGCCTTCGCACCGCTTGTATCAAAATTGAAAACTGTGCTTGATAGCCGCGTTGCTGATGTTCGCTTATCAAAAACACTTGTCGATAGCCCTGTTTGTCTGGTTGCGGATGAACAAGGTATGGATATCCAAATGGAAAGGCTGATGAAAGCCCATAATCAGGATTTTGTAGGGATGCCGCGTATTCTTGAATTAAATAAAGATCATACACTGATTAAAGCTATTCAAGATAAAATAGATAATAATGCTGACCCAGAACTGGTTCAAGATGCGTGTTTGATGCTGTTTGATCAAGCACAAATTATCGAAGGTAAAAGCCCTGAAAGCTTGACTGATTTTGCGCAACGTATGACACGGTTGATGCAAAAAGGCCTTGGCGTTTAAATCAGAAATAAATCTTGGCGTGGGTTAGGGGAGATGATTAACCCCTAGCCCAAGCATAAATACAGCAGCGTCTGGTGCAAAAAATACCGATACTAATTGCACTAGATTAGCTGGCCGAGGCGGCGCTATTGTTATTTCTAACTTGCCCCCTTGTTCTAAGAATGAAGCGATAGGCTGTGATGCCACCTGGCTAAGCTGGCTTGATGTATCTTGTAGCATATTTTGAATAAACCCATTCGCTTGGTTTGTATCTACCAGAGATAATGCACCCCTATCGTGCAGGACAAGCTGTGCTGAGGTGAGTTCAATATCTCCTGTATTTGCCATTAACAAACCTAGAATTTCGGTTTCATTTTCAGGGTTGTCTTCAAGGGTGGCAAGCGCATCTGCAAACGCTAATACTGATTTTCCAGCCTGACCTGTGATGCTGAATGCGATATCTGACAGGTTGGCAACATTTAAGGTAAAGGCTAAGCCTGTTTCAAACTGGCCATCATCGAAAGCAAGGGTGCTTAAGCCATCTAAATTTAGCCTTATCTCATCCCTCCTTAGCTCGTCTAACAGCGCGCTGAATTCTTGTGCTTCGCGGCTATTGCCATAGGCTGATAGGATAAAATCCTTAATCGCTAATTGCTGTGATATTTGGGCAGCAGTTGCGTCATCTGAAATATTTTGTGCACCATTGGCAACGATTTCTTTGATGTCTATTTGAATGCCGTCTTCTGGCAATATTCCTGTGATATTTTTAATTTCTATAGACGCAGGGCTTTCTGATGTCATGAAGCGTACAATTTCAGCATCACTCGCAGCAGCAGTGATGGTTGCGTTCTGCAGCACTAGATTTTTGCCTGTAATGCTCTGGATTGTGATATCTGCTTTATCATCTGGGTCAAGAAGTCTTATGCGGCGCGCAAAAAGGTTTTCAATGATTTGGGTTTCTGCATCAAGTGAGCTCCGCATTTGTGCTTTAAGTTCTACTGCGGTAAGTATTGTCTCACCCTGATAAATAAGCCGGGCATTAAAAACATGAATAAAGCCCTGACTTTCATTTATCTCACCACTGTCAAAGGTGATAGTGGTATCTTGGTTTAAACTATAGGTAACTTGGGCTTGGGCTGATAGCCCCCAGAAGGTGCAGAACAATATAGCAAGCGCCATAAAACCCTGCATCATCAGGTGTTTAGTGAATGTCTTGTCATGCGGTGCGGCATTATGATGAAGCGCGTTAGAGATGCTGTGATACGGCATGACAAGACCTTTTATGTTAGGTGTGTTGTGGCGAAGTGACGATAAATAGCCCTTCAGGTACATCCGATTTTTCAACTTTTACACAGTCTAAACCGGACAAGCTATTATTGAGTATGGCAGTTGCGAGCTTATCCTGCAATTCAGTTTGTATCACACGCTTTAACGGACGTGCACCAAAATGTGGATCATAGCCTTTTTCAGCTAACCATTCTCTTGCCTCATCAGATAAATCAAGGCTCAACCCTCTTTCTGAAAGCCGTTTTTCAAGGCGCTTGATTTGTAAGTCAACTATCGAGGTCATATGTTCTTTTGATAAGCGTTTGAATAGTAGCTGACCATCTAGGCGGTTCAAAAATTCAGGTCTGAACGCATTTTGAACCTGTTCCATAACCGCATCTCTTGCGGTTTCAACATCAGCATCATCTTCAAGCTCAAGGAGGTGTTCAGCTCCTAAATTAGAGGTCATCAGGATAATAGTATTTCTGAAATCAACGCGCCTGCCTTGGCCGTCTGTAAGGTGCCCATCATCAAGCAATTGCAGCATGACATTAAAAATATCTGGATGTGCTTTTTCAATTTCATCAAACAGCACAACCTGATAAGGGCGGCGGCGAATAGCCTCAGTTAAGGCGCCGCCTTCATCATAGCCCACATAGCCAGGGGGCGCACCGATAAGCCGAGAGACTGAATGTTTTTCCATATATTCAGACATATCTAGCCGTAAAATGGCTTCATCATTGTCAAACAGATAAGCGGCTAGGGCTTTTGCAAGTTCGGTTTTGCCAACCCCTGTTGGTCCCAAAAACAAAAAACTGCCAAGCGGTTGCTGCGGGTCGTTTAAGCCTGCGCGTGCACGTCTTACTGCATTGGAAATGGCTGAGATCGCTTGCAATTGACCGATTACTCTTGCGCCAATTTCTTTTTCCATTTCAAGCAATTTTTCTTGCTCACCTGTTAACATTTTATCGACCGGAATACCTGTCCATTGGCTGATAACCTGTGCGATATGCCGTGAGGCAACTTGCTCATCTACCAAGTCTGAGCCTGATAACTCCTTTTTGGCCTTCTCAAGGGATATGTTCAGTTCTGGCAGAATGGCATAGGTCAATTCGGCAGCCCTGCCTAAATCCCCCTCACGTTGAGAGACTTCTAATTGATGGCGGGCATCTTCAATGCGTTGCTGAAGCTGTTTTACTTCTATCATCAGATTTTTGACAGAATCCCATTGTGCTGTAAGCTTCTCAGCTTCTTGTTCAGCCTCTGCAATTTCGATTTCAATTTGTGCTAACCTAGTGCTATTTGCATCATTGCTATTTTCACGATTTAACGCAGTTTGCTCGATTTTTAGCTGCATTAATTGTCTGTCAATTTTATCAAGATGCTCAGGTTTGCTGTCTGTTCTTATTCTGATATGGCTTGCAGCTTCATCGACCACATCAATCGCTTTATCAGGCAAAAACCGCTCATTAATATAGCGATGAGATAATTGTGCTGCAGAAACCAGCGCCTCATCTGTAATTCTTATGCCGTGATGCAATTCATATTTTTCTTTTAAGCCGCGCAAGATAAACACTGTGTCTTCAACCGTTGGCTCACCAACAAAAACAGGTTGGAAACGTCTGGTTAATGCGGCATCTTTTTCGACATGTTTTCGATATTCATCCAAGGTGGTTGCACCAATACAATGAAGCTGACCCCGAGCAAGTGCAGGTTTCAATAAGTTGGAAGCATCCATTGCGCCTTCTGTTTTACCAGCACCAACAAGCTGATGCATCTCATCAACAAATAGGATTATTTCGCCATCTGCTTGGTCAATTTCATCTAAAATCGCCTTTAGGCGTTCTTCAAACTCACCGCGATATTTTGCCCCTGCAACAAGTGCGCCCAAATCTAGGCTTAGCAGCCGTTTATTATGCAAGGCTTCTGGCACATCCTTATTCACAATACGTTGGGCAAGCCCTTCTGCAATGGCGGTTTTACCTACACCTGGCGCACCGATTAGCACTGGGTTGTTCTTTGTTCTTCTGGCCAGAATTTGGATGGTGCGACGCACTTCTTCATCTCTGCCAATGACAGGGTCAAGTTTGCCGCGCATCGCCTCTGAGGTTAAGTCTGTTGCAAATTTTGCCAGACTATCCATCAATTCTTCACCATTGTCGCTATCAATGGTTCTGCCTTTGCGCAAATCATCTATCGCTGTTTCAAGGTTTTTTAACTCAAGCCCAGCCTGTTTTAATATAGCGCCTGCTTTTGATGTGCTTTTGGTAAGTCCTATCAACAGCGCATCTGTTGAAATAAAGCTGTCATTTCGTTTTTTTGACCATTTTTCTGCGTCTGTTAGAATTTTTATAACAGGTTGGTCTACCTGCAAATCTGCAGATATATCTCCCGAAACTTGTGGGATTTTCGTAATTGCTTTGTCAATATCATCATGCAGGGCTTCAAGGTTAACACCGCCGCGCGCAAGCAGGCGAGGGGCAGCCTGAGCGTCATCATCCATCAAGGATTTCAGTAGATGCACATCTAGCAAGCGTTGATGTTGCAAGGATAAGGCAAGCTGTTGTGCAGCAGATACAATATGTCTAACTGAAGCGGTAAGATTTTCACTATTCATCGTTTTGGCTCCTGAGCTATGTCATGCCACCTGCATGTGTCAGCATGGCAATGCGCTATGGTCACAAAGGGTTTCTGGAGCAAATAGGGGTATTGCAACAGAAAACAGGCCTTAAAATCAGCACCTGTTATTGCCTGAACAGAGAGGAAAAGCCTGAATATCAGCGCAATATTTCTCTGCCCGCATAGTGTTTAGGTAAGAGGTATCCAGATGATTTTCAAGTTTGCGACAATGCTAATTTGAATTAAAGCGATTGATACCAAAACAGCATGCTAAACCATCTGCAAAAAATAATAAGAATTTATGTGAGTAGCATTGTCTAATCATAGAATTTGGAATTAAAGTGATAGGGGCTAATCTAAAAATGAGGAGAGCGCAGGCATGTCTGAGAAGACAGTAAGAACAGGTGGGCAACAGCTCGTTCAATCGTTACAGAATTTGGGTGTTCATTCCTGTTTTGGGGTGCCGGGCGAATCCTATCTTGCCGTGCTTGACGCCTTATATGATGCCAATATTACCTTTAATCTATGCCGTCATGAGAGCGCCGCTAGCTTCGCAGCCGCTGCATGGGGGAAGCTGACAAGAGAGCCAGGTGTGTGTTTTGTGACCAGAGGGCCTGGGGCAACAAATGCGTCTATTGGGGTGCATACAGCCATGCAAGATAGCTCACCTATGGTGTTGTTTGTTGGGCAAGTCGCGGTTGGGGATAAGCATCGCGAGGCTTTTCAAGAAATTGATTATCAAGCCATGTTCGGTTCTGTTGCAAAATGGGTCATTGATATTGATGATGCGAACAGAGTGTCTGAATTTATCGCAAGAGCATGGCATGTTGCGTTAAGCGGCCGACCTGGACCTGTGGTTATTGCGTTGCCTGAAGATATGCTAACAGCTGCTACTAGCACACCTGCTGTAAAGCCATTTACTGTTCCAGAAGCAGGCGTTGATAACGCTGCATTGCAACAGGCAATGCACCTGCTCGCACAAGCAAAAAGGCCTCTTATCTTAGCAGGCGGAAGCCAATGGACAGATCAAGCAAAACGGAATTTACGCCAGTTTGCTGAACAAAATCATCTGCCTGTTTCTGCTATTTTCAGATATCATGATGTGTTTGATAACACCCATCCAAATTATATTGGGGATGCGGGTGTTGGAATGGCAGCAGGTGTTGAAAAACGGATACGCGAAGCGGATGTCATCTTCTGTATCAATGCACGATTTGGCGAAGCGGCAACAAAAGCATGGAGTTTGCTAGACGTGCCTTACGCCCAGCAAACCCTTATTCATGCGCATGCTTCTGTGGATGAGATTGGTAAGATTTATCAGCCAGAAGTAAGTCTACATGCAGGGCCAAATAACCTTGCAAGCGCACTGCGTGATATCAGGTTAGAGCCAATTCATATTGATGCAAAAAAAGCGTGGCTTGATCAAGCGCGTGCAGATTATGAAACATCATTACTGCCGCCCCCACAAAATAGCCCTGTTGATATGACTGCGGTGATGCATTGGCTTCAGAAAAATCTAGATGACGATGCTATTTTGACGAATGGTGCAGGGAATTTTGCACTCTGGCCGAATAAGGTGTTTTGCTATGCTGAGAACCAGCGTCTTATCGCCCCGCAATCAGGGGCGATGGGATATGGCTTGCCAGCCGCGCTTGCGTCAAGCCTTGCCTATCCAAAAAGACAGGTTGTGTGTTTTGCAGGGGATGGCGATATCCAGATGGGTATTGCTGAGCTTGGCAGCATTGTGCAATCTGGCGCGCATGTGATTATTTTAGTGTTAAATAATGGCTCTTACGGGACCATTAGAATGCATCAGGAACGTGATTACCCTGGCCGTATTTCTGGTACCAACCTGCAAAACCCGAATTTTGTTGAGGTCGCTAAAGCCTATGGGCTTGAAGGTGTAGCGGTATCTAGTGCGGATGATTTTCCATCAGCATTTGAGAAAATTGCCAAAGCACCCAATGGCGGCATCATTGAGCTGGATATTGATGTTCAAGCCATTAGCCCTACCAAAAAGCTATCTGATCTTTAAGGGCTGATCTGTAAGGGCATTACCTAGCTTGCGGTTTTGGTCTTTAGCCGTGATAAGCGGTAATTATGCATGCGTTGAAGATGTTCGGTAGCTTTGGTGAGGGTGAGGGATGCTGCTTGCGGGATAGCAGTGCCAGGGCCAAAAATAGCGGCAACACCTGCTTCATATAAAAAGTCATAATCTTGCTGCGGAATAATGCCGCCACAAATCACCATAATATCTTCAGCTTCATGGGCTTTGAGGGCTGAAATTAATTCAGGAAGTAAGGTTTTGTGACCTGCGGCGAGGGAAGAAACCCCCACAATATGTGCCCCCACAGCTAATGCTGATTTTGCGGCTTCCCCAGGGGTTTCAAATAGATCACCAACAACTACTTTAACTCCGAAATCTTGAAACGCACTTGCGATAACCTTCGCGCCCCTGTCATGTCCATCTTGGCCAAGCTTGGCAAGATATAATATCGGGGTTTCATCTGTTTGCTGTTTGAACCCCTGCATCGCAAGATTAAGCTTTGCAAGCTCAGCCTCATCTTTGAACTGACTTTCATATACCCCTGAGACCACTTCTGGAGTTGCACTATAGCGGCTAAAAATTTCAGCAAGGGCTTCTGATACTTCCCCCACCGTTGCACGAACACGCATCGCATCCACACATAGACCAAGCAAGTTACTAGCGTTCTTAGCGCCTGCTTTTATTGCTGCTAGCGCTAATCCAACTGCTTGCTCATCTCGTGATGCGCGGATAGCGTCAAGCTTTTTGATTTGTTCTTGGCGGACAGCCTGATTGTCGATTTCTAGAATATCTAGCTGTTCTGGATTTTCAGGTTGGTATTTATTCACCCCAACAATAACGGTTTCCCCTGCATCAATATGGGCTTGCCTGATCGTTGCCATCTTTTCAATTTCACGTTTGGGTAAGCCATTTTGAACCGCCTTTACCATGCCGCCCATATCCTGAATTTCAGCGATCATCTCATCTGCTTTTTGAATCATCTCAGCAGTTAAATGTTCTACATAGTAAGAGCCTGCTAGCGGGTCAATTGTGTCGGTAATCCCTGCCTCATGCTGCAAAATAAGCTGTGTGTTGCGCGCAATGCGTGACGAGAAGGGGGTTGGCAGTGCAATTGCTTCATCAAACGAATTTGTATGTAAGGATTGGGTGCCGCCCAAGGTTGCCGCCATCGCTTCAATGGTGGTGCGGATGATATTATTATAGGGATCTTGTTCGGTAAGGCTTGCGCCCGAAGTTTGGCAATGTGTGCGCAACATAAGCGATTTAGGGTCAGATGGTGAAAACAGTTTTTCCATCCAATGGGACCATAAATATCGGGCGGCACGCAATTTAGCAGCTTCCATAAACATATTCATGCCAATACAAAAGAAAAAGGATAAGCGCGGTGCGAATTTATCCACATCAAGCCCGGCATCCGCCGCCGCTTTTACATATTCCAACCCATCTGCAAGCGTATATGCAAGTTCCTGCACTAAATTAGCACCAGCTTCCTGCATGTGATAGCCAGAGATAGAAATAGAATTGAATTTTGGCATATGCTGGGCTGTGTAACCAATAATATCAGATACAATCCGTAACGAGGGTTCAGGGGGGTAGATATAGGTGTTGCGTACCATAAATTCTTTTAAAATATCGTTTTGAATGGTGCCTGAAAGCTGTTCTTGCGGCACGCCTTGTTCTTCACCTGCTACAATGAACGCTGCTAAGACAGGCAGTACAGCACCGTTCATGGTCATGGATACAGACATTTTATCAAGCGGTATGCCCTCAAAAAGCTGGCGCATATCTTCAACGCTATCTATTGCCACACCTGCCTTGCCAACATCTCCCTCAACCCTTGAATGGTCTGAATCATACCCTCTATGGGTGGCTAAATCAAAAGCAACCGAAAGCCCTTTTTGGCCAGCGGCAAGTGCATTTCTGAAAAACTGATTTGTTTCTTTGGCTGTCGAGAAGCCTGCATATTGCCGGATGGTCCATGGCCGGTGTGTATACATGGTGGCGCGTGGCCCCCGAATAAAAGGTGCTGCACCGGGCAGGCTGTCCAAATGAGTGATATCTGCAATATCTTGAGCGGTATATAATGGCTTTATATCAATGCCTTCTAGGGTCTGTGTTACATGCTCTGAAAGTGGGATGGAACGCAATTCATGCTGCGCCATATCCTGCCATTTTTTCATTTGCCTATGCGTATCATCTACCATAATGCCGCTCTATTATTTTGTCCCCGAAATGGCAGAATTGGTGCATACTGCCTTAGCCCTATGGCAAATTTTACATCAGCTAGGTGAAAATGACGAGCCCTAAAATAAGACGTGCCTTATGATCTTCTCGCGCATAGGCTATGGAAAGTCAGGTTTAGAAAAGAGTATGAATGTTTTTTGTGAAGCTATTTGACCGCAATTTTGCCGCACGCAAGTCAGCAATTTTGCTCATGGTGATTGCCGTTATTAGCTTTCCGCTAATGGATACAATGGCAAAACAGCTCTCAGAGACATTGCCATTGCTTCAGGTTGTGTGGGCGCGTTACACAGGCCAGTTCATTCTTATTCTGCTGATATTTCTACCCCGGCTGAACACGGTGTTGCATACCTCACAGCCTGGGTTACAATTGGCGCGATCTGTTGCTTTGTTTGGCGGTACGTTTTTCTTTTTCTCCTCTCTTAAATTTATGGAAATTGGAAAAGTGGCTGCGATTTTTCAAGTCGCACCTGTTATTATCACCGTGATGGCAGTGTTGTTTTTGGGAGAGCGGATTGGCATTCGGCGAATTCTAAGCTTGATAGTTGGTTTTGCAGGCGCGTTGGTGATTATCCAGCCTCAAAAACATCTTTTTCAGGAAAACCTATTGCCTCAAGATATGTTTTCTCTTGCAGCCTTTTTGCCCGTATGCGCTGCAACCTGTTATGCTGCATATTCAGTAATGACGCGGCTGGTGAAATCAGGAGAATCGTCCGATACAACCTTATTTTATACCGCAGCATTTGGCGCGCTATTAACAACGGCGATGATGCCTTTTATCTGGCAGACGCCGCAAAGCTGGTTTGAAATAATCTTGATGATGAGTATGTCTTTATTTGGCGGGCTTGGGCATTATTGCGTCATTCAAGCCTTAATGCGGGCAGAGGCAAGTGAATTAGCACCATTAAATTATTTATCAATGGTCTTTGCGATGGGCTTTGGTTTTGTGTTTTTTGGTGAAACCCCCTCTATTTTCACACTAGGAGGCGCTGTTCTCATTGTGATTTCAGGGCTATATCTATGGCAAAGAAACCGCCAGTCTGAGAAAAGTGTCACGCGCAATCAATGATCGCAAAAACCCCTCTACGCCGCGGTGTTTTATCATATCGCAAAAGAGGAGATTTTTTGACTTTTATAGTTTTCGGGATTCGTTTTATAGTCAGGATGATATTATCTTTACATAATGATGGTGAATTTAGCTTTTTTTTCAAAAAAGCGTTGAAACCAGATAGGGAATTTAACTATGGATAGCGTTACTCCGCACACCAATTCACAACAAGCGAAAGCTGTGTTTGATTGGGCTGACCCGTTTGGTCTTTCCGCACAATTAACCGAGGAAGAAAGGCTTATCGCTGATGTGGCTAGGCAATATGCGGATAAGTTTTTAGCAAACCGCATTGTTGAAGCCTTTCGTGAAGAAAAGACAGATATCCAGATTTTCCGTGAAATGGGTGAGCGTGGCTTGCTTGGCGTAACGGTAAGCTCAGAATATGGCGGTGCTGGTGCAAATCATGTGAGTTATGGTCTTGTTGCACAGGCGATAGAACGCATCGATTCAGGCTATCGTTCAATGTTGTCGGTTCAATCTTCATTGGTGATGTACCCTATTGAGGCGTTTGGCTCAGAAGCGCAAAAGCAAAAATATCTGCCAAAATTAGCGACAGGTGAGCTGATAGGGTGTTTTGGTCTTACCGAAGCTGATGCAGGTTCAGACCCTGCAAGCATGCGTACACGGGCTGAAAAAACTGCAAATGGGTACCGTATTTCAGGCTCGAAAATGTGGATTTCCAACGCGCCAATCGCAGACATATTTGTGATTTGGGCAAAATCAGATGCGCATGATGGGCAGATTAAAGGCTTTATCCTTGAAAAAGGAATGAAGGGGCTGTCTGCTGATCCTATCAAGGGTAAATTATCACTGCGTGCATCGTTGACAGGGTCTATTTCACTAGATGAGGTGGAAGTTTCTGAAGAGGCTATCCTGCCAGATGTAGCGGGTCTGAAAGGTCCATTTAGCTGTTTGAATAAAGCACGTTATGGCATTAGTTGGGGGGCGCTTGGTGCGGCTGAATTTTGCTGGCATGCAGCGCGTGAATACACCTTGGAGCGTAAGCAGTTCGGCAAGCCGCTCGCAAGCACACAGCTTATCCAGTTGAAACTTGCAGATATGCAAACAGAAATTGCAATCGGGCTTCAAGCGGCTTTACGAGCTGGCAGAATGCTTGATGAGAAAAGCTGTGCCCCTGAGCTTATTTCGCTAATCAAGCGCAATAATTGCGGCAAGGCGCTTCAAGTTGCACGCCACGCACGGGATATGCATGGTGGTAATGGTATCGCTGAAGAATATCATGTGATGCGTCATATGATGAATTTGGAAACGGTAAATACCTATGAGGGCACGCATGATGTGCATGCCTTAATTTTAGGACGCGCACAAACAGGTATTCAAGCGTTTTTCTAAGCTTTGCTGCATTTCAAAACACATTTTCAAAGAAATAAAGATGACCAATAAAAGGGAGTAGGAGATTATGACAGCCAATCCCAAAGCCGCACTTGGTCATCTGAAAGTACTTGATTTAAGCCGCGTTCTTGCAGGGCCTTGGGCTACCCAAACGCTAGGGGATATGGGGGCCGAAATCTGGAAGGTTGAACGCCCTGTTACAGGGGATGAAACCCGCGGCTGGGGACCGCCATATTTGCGTGCGCCAGAACCAGGTGAGCCTGCTATTTCAGCTTATTTTGCAAGCGCAAACCGCAATAAAAAATCGCTCGCTATTGATTTCACAACGGAACAGGGCGCTGATATTATTAGGGGGTTGGCATCTGAGGCTGATATTCTAATTGAAAATTTCAAGGTTGGCGGGCTTAAAAAATATGGTCTTGATTATGCAGGGCTGAAAGATGCTAACCCGCATTTAATCTATTGCTCACTCACTGGGTTTGGTCAGTCTGGGCCTGAATCCCATCGGGCAGGGTATGATTTTATGATCCAAGCAATGAGCGGGTTGATGTCTGTGACAGGTTTTCCTGATGACGTGCCTGGCGGAATGCCGGTGAAGGCTGGGGTTGCGTTAGTGGATATCTTAACTGGCCTTAATGCGTCCATTGCGATGATGGCAGCGTTGGAGCACCGGCGGCAAACTGGACAGGGTCAACATATTGACCTTGCCCTATTTGATGTGGCGGTTGCCAGCATGGCTAATCAGGCTTTGAACTATCTTGCCACTGGCACTGCGCCAAGCCGGATGGGGAATGCCCATCCAAATATTGTTCCCTATCAGGCGTTCAGCACCAAGGATGGCTATATTATTCTAGCAGTTGGTAATGACCAACAATTTAGCCGGTTTTGCGCGCTTGCAGATGTTCCAGAAAAAGCCCAAGATAGCCGCTTTGCAACAAATGATATGCGGGTGCGCCACCGCCAAGAAACCCTTGAGTGGCTTGAACCAATCATGGCGCAGAAAACAACCGATGAATGGCTTGAAATTTTGGGAAAAAACGGTGTGCCAGCAGGCCCTGTTAATGATTTTGCGCGTGTGTTTGACGAGCCGCAAGCACTCCACCGCAATCTCAAACGTCAAACCCCTGAAAAAGATGGGTTTAGCCATCCTATGGTCACCAACCCGATTAGAATGTCACAAACCCCGCTTGAGCCCGTAAGTCCTGCACCGCGTCTTGGGGCGGATACAAATGATGTATTACGAGGGGTGCTTGGCTATGATGATGCGCAGATGAACAGGCTGGTCAAAGCGGGTGTTATTGAAATCCGCTAGCGCTCTAAAAAGAACCAAATATAGCTGATTAGCACTGCTGGCACAGCCGAATATAGCGTTGCAACAATAGCTGTTTTTGGCGCAATAGCGATCGCTGGAAATAACGCATCACCATCATTACTTATCGCATTCCCAACCAATGCAGATAGCGGAATTAACCCTGAAAGATACAGGCTGGTTATAATGATTTGAGGGCCACAGCCAGGCAAAAAGCCAACCAATATAGCAAAGATTGGGGTAAAGATAGCGATGCCTTCAAACGCATCACTGAGATCAAACCCTGTGAAATGCACGGTAAGCTCAAAGGCAAGAAATGCAAAAATGACCCAGCTCGTCACAAAATTTGTGTCTGATATTGTTCTATGGAGTGCGCCATTTTGATCTGGTGTGCGCCTTGGCAATGATGGGAATAAGCGCGGCAATATATACATCATGAAACATAGACAGCCCCCAATAAATCCTAAGCTTCCAGATATCGCAAAATTGTGTGATGAAAATAACACCTCATCAACATCTATTTGAAAGGCTTGCAACAAGCCAATAGCAAGCCCAGGAAGCATCAAGAACAACCATAATCTATCAAGTGTTTTGCTTGATAAATCTTCATGTTCATGGTCCACAGGAATGTCTGTGTCAGCGTTATTGGCTGGAAGGCTGTCACGCATAAAGTCTTTGCCGTGCACCCAATCCACAATATAGCCGGTAATACTGCCAACACTAAAGCCGAGAAGAATGATCATAAGACCAGTATCAGGCTCTTTTGCAATCAGCAAAAACGCAGCATCACCCATCGTTGCTGTTAATGTGGCAAGCACGGAGCCAAAACTTAAAGAGCCTGAAACATATCTGGTGATCACGATAATCGCACCGCCACATCCAGGAAGCGCACCCAAAAATGCAGCGATGAGCACTTGCCACTTGCCAGCTTCTCTCAGCTTTTCACTTAAATCAATATTGAAATATTTTTCGATAGAGAAAAACAGCAATAACGTTCCAGCCACAAAGGTGGAAACCGCAAGATATGCTTCAGAAACAGCACCAAAAATAACCGAGGCAGCGTCAAAATCAATGAAAATACACAGGATCAAAAACCCCACAAGACCTAGATAGGTCAAGCTTGGCTTTGTATTATGTTGGGGGCTTTGTGCGCCGCTAGATATCATGCATCTAACCCTATTCGTCCTGTGCAATAAATATATAAAATACTTAGTAAGTTAGTCAATACTAAGTTTATACCTTTTTTAAGCGCAGATGGATGAGTGTAAGAGGAGTTAATCGGCTGATTTGCTAGACAAAATCAGCTTAGTTGACTATGAAGAGGCAGAAGTAATGAAAAGGTATG
Source organism: Puniceispirillaceae bacterium (SeqCode) (assembly GCA_965660095.1). Lineage (GTDB taxonomy): Bacteria > Pseudomonadota > Alphaproteobacteria > Puniceispirillales > Puniceispirillaceae > WTJO01. Next base: position 96,938 of record CBFHYP010000001.1, on the reverse strand, counting down.
CACTCCCCAATGACTGGCGAAAACCCTGATAATACTGTTTCCAATCATAATATTGGGAAAAATCCAGAACATATTGTCACCGCAGAAACAGCAGATGCGGTGCGTGTGCTTTCGGTGAAACATTGGACAGATAGATTGTTTTCGTTCACCGTAGAGCGCCCTCAAAGCTTCCGTTTCCGGTCCGGTGAGTTTGTGATGATTGGCTTGCTGAACAGCTCAGGAAAGCCATTGCTGCGCGCTTATTCCATTACCTCAGCTTTTTGGGAAGAGGAAATCGGTTTTTATTCGATTAAAGTGGAAGATGGCCCACTCACCTCGCGGCTTCAGCATATTCAGCCAGATGATTATATCATCATGAAACGCAAGCCAACTGGCACTTTGGTGTTAGATGCTTTAACCCCGGCTGAACGCATTTTTCTTGTGGCAACAGGCACAGGGCTAGCACCTTTTGCATCGCTCATTCGTGACCCTGAAATCTATGAGCAATATAAGGATGTGGTATTGTTGCATACCTGCAGGACGCAGGATGAGCTTGCGTATGGCAGGGCTGTGGTTGAAGATACAAAAGCTGATATGCTGGTCGGCGAGCAAGCATCTGCACAATTGATTTATCAGCCTACAACGACCCAAGAGGCATCTGAGGTGATGGGCAGGTCAACCGAATTACTATCCTCTGGAAAACTTGCGGAAAGATTACATATCGCGCCTTTATCTGCGGCTACAGATAGGGTGATGATTTGCGGTTCTATGGCAATGAACCACGATATGAAACAAATCTGTGAGGGGTTAGGGTTTACCGAAGGCTCAAACGCATCACCAGGTGAATTTGTTGTCGAAAAAGCCTTTGTGGGCTAGGTCTTTAATCCTATGCTTTTACAGAGTTTGATTTAGCGTATCTATTAGCGCTGGCAGGGGTGTTAAATCAGCAATAACATGTTGTGTGTTTTTCAGCGCTAACGGCTTTTGGGTATGCGCAGACACACCAATAAAGCTATAGGCTCCTGCTGCTTGTGCAACATCTCTATCTGCTGCTGTATCCCCTACCATCACAGCTTCTGATGCGGATATCTCGAACCGAGTGCAAATCTCTAAAAAGCCATGCGGTTCAGGCTTATGCCCAAATCCGCTGTCAAATCCGATAATCTCATCCATCAAATGTAACACGCCAATGTCTGAACACCCTCTTTTCGCAGAATCTTCTGCATCATTGGTAAGCACAGCAAGCTTATACCCCGCATCTTTCAGAGCTGTTATCGGGGTGATGACATCACCATTTGAAACAGACCCCAATTTTCCTAATGTTTTCTCTCTGGTTTGAAGAAAGACATCGCGCAGTTTTTTGCGGGTATCTGCATCATCACGAAGTAAAGGGGCTAGTTCAGGCTCAAAGGCTATAAATGCGTCTAATTGCGCTTTGCTTGTGCCAGCCGCAAACATGCCATCAGGGTCAATGCGCCGCGTTTCTTCATCAATACCAATGATTTGCTGGAATGCTGATGCGTGATGCTTTCCAGCGGTAAGCTGCGAGACAAAATGGGTCATTGCAATAGCACTATCAAGCCATGTGCCCTCTAGGTTCAATAAAACTCCATCTTTATCAAAAATAATGGCTTTAATCATTTATTGTCCCTTCAACACACACGAAAACAGTCTAGTTTTATTTTACTCTTTAGGGTGATAACATAGCTTTGCGTTGAGTTAAATCGATTGCTTTAATTCATGTGTTTGAAGCCCCACCACTTTAAGAATTTACACCAAAGGAAAATGAGGAATGAAAATAGCTTTTCTTGATGATTGGCAGGAAAATGCCCGTGATTTCGCAGATTTTAGCGCTATTGAAGCACAGCATGAGGTGCATTTTTTCCATGACACACGCTCTGGGCCTGAGCTTATTGAGCGGCTCAAGCCGTTTGAGGTATTGTGTGTGATGCGGGAGCGGACAGGGTTTCCTGCTGAGGTGATAGAACAGCTTCCAAATCTACAAGCAGTCTTCACATCAGGAATGCGTAATGCGGCGCTAGATTTAGCATGTTTTAGCGCACGCGGCATTCCTGTCTATGGGACAGAATCGCCAGGGCATGCAACAGGTGAGCTAGCGATGAGTTTAATCGGCGCGTTAGCCCGCCAAATCGTTCCATCTGCCATTTCTATGCAACAGGGCGGCTGGCAAGTCACAACAGGTCGTGATTTAAAAGGTGCAACACTCGGTATTTTGGGGCTGGGGCGTTTGGGGGGGTATGTTGCTAAACTCGCACAAGCATATGATATGAAGGTTCAAGCATGGTCACAAAACTTAACAGCAGAACGGGCGGCAGAAGCAGGGGTTTCTTATGCGGAAAAACAGACATTTTTTGAAACATCTGATTTTATTACTATCCATTTGAAATTATCTGACAGGGTTGTGGGGCTTGTTGGCGCGCAGGAATTTGCGTGGATGAAACAGGATGCATTTATTGTTAACACATCAAGAGCGCCTATTATTGATGAAGATGCACTGATAGATGCGCTTGAAAATGGCCAGATTGGTGGCGCGGCAACAGATGTATATAATACAGAACCTCTGCCAGCACATGACAGGCTTCGAGGGGCACCAAATTTATTGTTAAGCCCCCATATTGGATATGTTACCAGACAAACCATGGAAATTTTCTATGGCCAGACCGTAGAATCGCTCCAAGCGTGGTTAGACGGAAATCCAATCCGGCCATTAAATTAGGCTGTTATTAATAGATGATATGACCCGCATCAGGGTGGAACGCATGCCACACAAAAGCAAAACTGACCTTAAACGGTTCAGGGATATAGCCATTATCGGTGTTACGTTCTACGGTGACATGGCCAATATCCCTTCCATCTGAGATAATGCGGGTATCAAGGGCGCTATTTTGGCCTGGTTTCCAGCTCAGCCTAATATCGCTTGCAATAATTTCTTCAGATTGCCTTAATTTTTCCAGTGCCCAGGCTTTATCATCTGCAATAATGACATAATCCATCGGCCTAACCCCGTCAGGGACAGTGCCGTTAAATAACATCGGAAAACGCGTACTATCATAGCCAATATATGGATTTGTGCCATAAGGACGGACAATTGGTTGAGGCGGTTGAAGGACAATACCATCTGGATGCCGTGATACAAAAGCAGAATAGGGCTCAAGCTGTGATGCAATTACAGTAAGCTGTTTTCCAGCTAATGCACCAAATAAGCCAGTTCCTGTATATTGTTGAAACCAACTTTCTGTTTGCCTGTCATACATCACTAAATCTGAATTACGCAGATTGCCCGTTGTTCCGAAATCAAGCACTTCTGCGTCCAACCTGCGGTCAAAAACGATTGAAGCATTGCATAATGGGCAATAGGTCACAGAAATTGGTTTGTCAGCGATTATGTCATTCACAATTTCATGCCAAACAAGAATATTCAACGGATAGGCTTTGGCGATGCCTTGATGGAAAACCGAAATAACAGGCTCATTCATGGATAGGCTAGTATCCTGAACAGATTGAAAAAGTGGGCTATTAATGGCAGGTATACCATCCTTGCCAGGCCCACCTGACATCACTTCTTCTAATGATACAGTACATTTTGAGAAATCGGTCTGAGGCCATGTTTTCTGGAAATTTGGGGATATTGGCGTGCAATCATCACGCAAATCAATTTGTTCTTGGGCGAGCGTAGGCGGCGCAGAAAAAACAAAAAGCAAAACTAGCCACGACAAAACCTTTGGGTGGTGAAGGGTTTTTCTGAAGGGCGAGGCGTGGGCGGAGAAGTGCATAGCCATATATCCTTAATTTGAGGTTTTTAGTAAAGGTCGTGCTGTTGTGATGTATCACATCCTAAAATTGTGGCATAATTTTGCCGTGCTTAAAAATTTTGAAAAAGATGGAGAACAAATGAATTGTATTCTTGATTTATAGGGGCGCATCAGTGCAGATTGTTTTAGCCTTATCGGGGGTAAACCTTGCTTTTGTAAAGGCGTTGAATGTTTTATATTTTGGTGAGTACAAAGAAGGTGGATATGGCGCATAGACGGGTAAAATTTTTGGCAATCCTTAGCTTAACTTGGGTGGTTGGCTTCTCATCCGCAGCACTTGCCGGCGATGCTGCTAAAGGCGAGAAAGTATATAAAAAATGCAAATCCTGCCATCTGGTAGATAAGGAAAAGCATAAAACAGGTCCGCATTTAGTAAATCTATTTGGCCGTGAAGCAGGGTCAGTAGATGGTTATAAGAAATATTCAAAAGCGATGAAAGCATCAGGCATTGTGTGGAATGAAGAAACGTTAGATGCGTATCTTGCAGCGCCAAAAAAATATGTAAAGGGTACCCGCATGGCATTTGCAGGTCTTAAAAAAGAAGATGACCGCGCGAATGTAATCGCTTATTTAAAACAGTTCAGCCAATAGGGTTTTTTGGGTTTAGATATGGCAAATCGTCATAAAATGTTGCGTGTGTGTGATATGGTTCCGGTGGCTAAGCGGCGTTTGCCGCCATTTGTGCATGCGTATATGGCATGCGGCACAGGCGAGCAATATGCAGTGTCGCGAAATGAAGAACGATTGTCACAAATCCACCTCACCCCAAGATTGATGCGTGGGCGGGTATCCCCTGATACCTCGACAAAATTTATGGGTCAAGAATATGCTTATCCTTTCGGAATTTCGCCGATTGGCTTGCAATCTTTAATCTGGCCAGGCTCTGAGGTTGCGCTTGCAAAGGCGGCTAAAAAATCGGGTATTCCTTACGCGCTGAGCACTGTTGCGGGTGCCTCCATTGAACAGGTTTCTGCGGTCAATGACAGCACAAGCTGGTTTCAGCTTTATGCACCAAAAGACCCTAATATTATGTCTGATCTATTGGCTAGAGCGCGCAAGTCAGGGATGAAAACCCTAATTGTGACAGCAGATGTACCAGGCCCCTCACGGCGTGAGGAAATGCAATATGCAGGGGCGCCCATTGGCTCTCGTAATCCGATGGCTATCACTCCGAAGGTGTTCTGGCAGTCAATGCTGCATCCGCGATGGGCGCTTTCGGTGTTAGCGCATGGCGGTAAATTTAGATTCCGTAACCTAGAGCCATATGCACAAGCATCTGAGTTGCGTAATATTAGCGACTTTATTGGAAGCCAATTAAACGGTTCGCTCACCTGGGATTATCTTGATGATATCCGTAAAGAATGGAAGGGCCCAATGCTTGTGAAAGGGCTGTTAAATTTAGCAGATGTTGAGCGTGCAATGAAAGCTGGGGTAGATGGGCTGATTATTTCTAATCATGGCGGCAGACAAATAGATGCAGTGCCAGCATCCATTGATATGCTTCAGATAATTCGAGGTGCCATCGGGGATAAATTCCCACTTGCCTTAGATAGTGGTGTTCGCTCAGGGCTGGATGTAGCACGGGCGCTTGCATGTGGCGCTGATTTTGTGATGTCTGGTCGTGCCTTCTTATTTGGCATGGCTGCAATGGGGCATAAAGGCGCTGAACATGTAGTGAATATTTTTCAAGATGAACTTGAAAATACCATGATGCAGCTCGGCGCCCGCACGGTTGCTGAATTACGAGATATGCGCCAAAAGACTAGCTGAAGCTAGTAGCGTATATGCTAGCTATTTCCCTGCTTATAGGATGCGATTGCAGCTTTTAACATATCCCTGTCTTTGCAGTTGAATTGGCATAAATCATTTAGCTTTGTGAGTAATTTTTCAGCCTCATCTAACTGGTTTAAGCGGAGATACATCTCCCCCATATATTCCATCGCACGGGTATGTTTTGGGTCAAGCTGTAATGCTGTTGTGTAAGCATTTTTAGCCTTGTTGTAATCGCCTAATTTGCGCGCGCTAAAGCCAAGCAAATTCCATCCATCTGCATTATCTGGGTTTAAGATAACTTCTTTCTGCAGGAGTTCTAAAGCACGCTGATAATTTTCATCGCCTAGCTGTCTCTGTGCTTGCTTCATGAGATAAGATGCTGAGGCCTTTGTAGAATAGCTACTAGAACTATTTGTGGCAGAATTATCGCTATCATCACTGCCTGCAGCTAATGCAGCTGAAGGAAGGGATAAACATAACAGAAGCGCAATTTTGCTCAAAAATGTGCTGGGAATAGACATGTTATCACCTCTAGGTAAAATCGCATATGACATAACTGATACGAAGCTTGTTTTAAAAGTGATTGGTTTTCTTGGATGAAATTGTTTAAAAATGCTTTCTCTATTTTCCAATTTCAGTGGGTTTAATTGTGCCGCGTAATGTGATGGGAAGTTGGGCAAGCATGAAGGCAAAGGTGAGCGGGGCGATAAAGAATATTTTGAAATTCACCCAACCATCATCTGTTAAATACCGCCATGCCCACTCATTTAAACTTGCAAGGAAAATAAAAAATACCCCCCAACGCAAAGATAAGGTTAGCCAGGTTTGTGGGGTGAGTGAAAATTGGCTGCCAAAGAAGAGCTTCATCACAGCAATGCCTTTAAGCCGCCCTGCAATAAGCACCAAGCCAAAGGTGGTGTTAAATAGGGTAGGCTGAATTTTGATAAATAAACTATCTGAAAGCATTAATGCGGTTGCTGTGAAAATGGCCTGTATTACTACCGAGAACAATGCAAAATAAGCCCAGCGTTGTTCTTGCCATCTGGTAAACAGCACCACAATCGTTGCGGTTCCAACGCCTGCGGTAGCGGCTACAAAAATATCGCCGAACTGGTTTCCAGCAAAAAATGCGGCGAGAGGTAGTATTTCACTGGCCATCGATAAAAGACGCATATTTCAACCTCCATCAGCTCTTAAAGCTAGGGCTGTATAAACAAGCTTCAAGCCAGCTTAGAAAATACCTGTTTCCAGCCCAGCCGCAAAACCAGCGACTTGCTCTTCAAGTTGCGGGATGAACGCTTCATCAAATCTGCCTTTTAAGATAAGGGGCGGTATGCTGATGCGCCATTTTAAGCCAGTTGCAATTTGGCTTAAAGCGCGTTTCGTGGCGGTGCCATCAAGCCCTGCACGAATATAAATAAAAGCTGGAAGCCCATTTTGCTTCTCAAGCCAATGATTATAGCATCTATCAAACATATCTTTGGTCATGCCAGACATATAGCCAATATTTTCCAAACTACCCAAAATTATCCCATCACACCCATACCCATCCTCTGGCATAACCTGTTCAGGTGACTTATAAATCAGACGAAGATTTTCGGTATATTCAGCGATCGCCAGACGCGCATGATGGCTAAGTTTCTGGGTGTTATCCGAAGGGGTATGGGCGATAAAAAGAAGGGTTTTCAATTTTATCTTTCCTGATTTAAGTTAAAGAAAGCAAGATGGCTTGCCACATCATTTTGCTTTTATGTTATCGTTAAGACATCGCAAATCAAAGCCTCATTTCAAGGGGGCATAAAAATCATAAGGAATGGATATCATGGCACTGCTTACCTCTGATGAGCTGATAAAAGAACTTGATACAATACCGAACTGGCACTGTGCGGATGATAGCGCATCTATTTCTATTTGTTTTACTTTTTCATCCTTTGCATCAGCAATGGGTTTTATGATGCAGATGGCTATTATCGCGGATAGGATGAACCATCATCCAGACTGGTCAAATAGCTATAACAGGGTGTCGGTTAGTCTAAGCACACATGATGTTGGCGGGGTAAGCAGTCTTGATATTAGCCTTGCGCGCGCAATGGATAAGGCGGCGGCGATGCTTGGTGCCAAAATTTCGTGAATATTGGTGAAGAACAATTTCTTACCTTAATCGTTGCGGCGGTATTTTTTATTGCTGGTATCATTAAAGGTATTATTGGCATTGGGCTTCCGACCACAGCGCTAAGTTTGTTGACCTTGTATGTTAGTCCGCTTGTTGCGTTGGGGGTTAATCTGCTTCCGATGATTGTCACCAATGCGTATCAGTTAAAACAGGCAGAAAATATCCCTCAGCTTTTTGTCAAATATTGGCGCTTTGCGGCGGTGATGCTGGTATTTATGGCTGTTTTTTCGATGTTGGCAGCGAGCTTTGGAAATAATGTGATCCGATTGATGATCGCCATTAGTATTCTTGCCTTTACCATTAATCAGCTTTTCGGCCATGCCCTTATTTTGCCTAAACATCTTGATGGTGTTGCACAATATGGACTTGGCGGTGCGGCCGGCATTTTAGGCGGATTAACATCTGCATGGGGCGTGCCAGTTACGATTTACCTTGTGATGAAAAACGCAACCCCAAAGCAATTTGTCGATGCTTCTGGGTTTTTAATCACGCTTGGGTGTGTGCCTATCTTTATTGGTTATAGTACAACATCTGTTTTTCATACGGGTCTTATCTTTGACGGGTGTATTGGTGCTGTGACAGCATTAATAGGCTTCAAGGTTGGAGAGCATATCCGTAAATATGTAAGCGCACCGATATTTAAAAAAGCGGTATTGGTGATGTTTTTGGTGATGGGGTTAAGGCTTGGCTATGCCTCTGTGACCTCATTCCTTTTCGCATAGCAAAAGGGGGCAATAATGTCTGCTTATGCGTGGCTGCTATTATTAAGTCTTTCTTTTATTTGGGGCGCTTCGTTCTATTTTATCGAGGTGGGTCTTGAATATCTTGATGTGTTTTGGCTGGTAAGTCTGCGGCTTGTAACAGGGGCATTGATGCTTGGGGTTTGGGTGATGTTTACCCCGATAGGTCTGCCTTCTAATTTTCGTTTTTGGCGTGCATGTTTTGTGATGGGCGCATTAAACAATGTGTTGCCTTTTTGCCTCATTGCGTATGGCCAGAAATTCGTTACAGGCGGCATGGCTTCGATTTTGAATGCAAATACCGCCTTCATGGGTGTGGTGGTGTCTGCTATATTTTTAGCCTCTGAACCTGCCAAGTGGAACCGTGTCTTAGGGGTTTTGATCGGTATTGCAGGGGTGGTTGTGGTTATCGGGCTTGATTTTCAATCCCAGCAAGAGGGACAGATTTTTGGCCAGTTAGCCATTCTTCTGGCCACCCTTAGCTATGCATTTGCAGGGGTGTGGGGCAGGCTGCAGTTCAGTGGTGTTGCGCCTATTCAAGGGGCGGCTGGTATGCTGATTTGTTCTTCTCTCATCTGTGTGATTATAAGCTTGATATTTTCGGGCTTGCCGCAAACAACCCTAGCATCTCATCCATTTGATTTTATTCAGCTTGTGCTTGGAATTGGTATTTTGGGAACAGCACTTGCCTATCCATTATATTTCAAAATACTAGAGCTTGCAGGGTCTTCAAACTTGATGCTGGTCACTATTATCGTGCCTGTCTTTGCGGTGATGCTTGATGCTATTTTGCTTAATCAGCTTGTATCCTTAACTGATTTAGGCGGATTTTTGCTGGTTGCAATTGGCTTGTTAGTGATGGATGGAAGATGGATAAAAGCAAGGTGATTTTAAGCTTATGCTTCAAGGGCTACAGCCAGAAATTAAGCACCCACAGGCTAATCAGCCCAGCCCCCAATGTTGCAAGAATAGAGCGCGTCATTAACGCTGTGATAGATGCAATGCCAGCCGCATAGATGCGCATATTATCAGCCAGTACCAATTGCCCATCTGGGGAGATAAAAATGCCAGATACAATAATTGGCGTAAGAACAGCAATGGGCACAAAATGCATTGCGCGTTTAACCAAAGGCGGCAAATTAGTCGGAAGCAAACCACTAAGGGGCAGAAAACGGCTTGCAAAAGTTATCAGCCCGCAACATATCATCACCACCCAAATCATTGTTTTGGCCTCGTTGTGTTCGCCCCGTTATTTTGGATAAACTCTGTTAGAATGCCAGCGATAATCCCTGCAATAGCGGCGAAGATAAGCCAGCTATTCCACGGCAAGCCCTGGCAAACAAGCGCAACACATCCAGCAACACCTGCGGTCACAATCTCAGCACGAAAGCGCAATAAAGGCAGGATAATCGCAAGAAACGAAAGCGGGATAGCAAACCCTAATTCAAATTCTGCTGGAATGGCTTTGCCAAGAACAATGCCCAATAGGGTGGATATTTGCCACACAATGAACAACAACAGCCCGCTTCCAAGCAAATGATAATGCATATGCGCATTTGATGGTTTTTCGCTAAATCGTCTAATGCTCACCGCATAGGCTTCATCTGTTAGTAGATATGAAAGCAGAATGCGCCACCGCAACGGCAAATGCGCTAAATAAGAGAGCATAGATGTGCTGTATAATAAATGACGTGCATTTATCGCCCCAATAGAGGTGATGATGACAGCCGCAGGGGTGGTGCTGGTAATCAGTTGGGTGAAAACAATTTGGCTAGCACCACCAAATAAAATAGAGGAAAGCAAAAACGTCTGAAGTGCCGTCATGCCGCTTTCCATCCCTAAAATGCCATAGACCATGCCAAACGGAATTATCCCGGCTTGAAGGGGCAATTCATCTAACAGCCCTAGGGTAAATTCGCTTAATTTTGTGCCTGTTTGCGGCATGATGTCCTTATCCCTTAAAAGGCGCATATGATAGCTCCTGTTATCTTGCACAATCTAGTGTAATTCGGTAGGTGATATTGTATAAATTCGCCATAAAGTAAAATAAGCATGACCCATATTAAGGAGCAGACCGTGCAGAACATAAATCAGTTGCTAGCGCAAGAACTTTCACATACGGCATGCTTGATAAGAGTGGATTATAACTGCCCTTTGCAGGATGGAAAAATCACCGATGCAACACGTATCGACAAAACAATTGATGGATTAAAAGCACTGTTAGATAAAGGGGCTAAGCTCGTTTTATGCTCACATCTTGGCAGACCAAAAGGCCAGCATCTGGCTGAATTTTCACTTGCCCCAGTTGCTGAATATTTAAGCGCAACCCTCAATATGGAAATACCGTTGCTCCGTTTAGATGCGAGCCCGCAGGATGCGCCTGAAAGCGCCAGAATGTTGATGCTAGAAAATCTGCGTTTTCACCCAGGTGAAGAGAAAAACGATTTAGAATTTGCACAACAGCTTGCCGGATTTGGCGACATCTACATTAATGATGCGTTTTCCTGTGCCCATAGAGCGCATGCCTCAACCCATGCTATCACCACGCTTTTGCCGAGCTATGCAGGGGCGTTGTTGTATGCTGAAGTAGATGCTTTGAACGCGGTGTTAAACAGTCCAATTCGCCCTGTGGCTGCGGTTGTTGGCGGCGCTAAAGTTTCCACAAAATTAGAGGTGCTATCGCATCTATCACACAAGACAGATCATATTTTGCTAGGCGGTGGTATGGCAAATACCTTTGCTGCGGCGCGCGGCATTAACATCGGAAAATCAATTTGCGAGCCAGAATTATTTGACACTGCACGCGAGATTGAAAAAGCAGCTTTAGCGCAAGGCTGTACCATTCATCTGCCCGTGGACGGAATTGTTGCAACTGAATTTAAAGCGAATGCCAAACAACATAATGTGATGCTGGAAGATGGCTTATCAGATGATGAGATGATGCTTGATATCGGCCCTAAAACCCTTACCCACTTCTCACAGATTGCGAGCCAATGCCAAACAATATTATGGAATGGTCCGATGGGCGCCTTTGAGCTAGAGGGGTTTAGTGCTGGCACATTTGAGCTTGCAAAAGTGGTTGGCGCACGAACCGTTTTTAACAAGATCACATCTGTTGCTGGCGGTGGTGATACGGTTGCAGCCTTAAAAGGCGCAGGGGTAGATCAGCAATTTACCTATGTATCGCTTGCGGGGGGCGCATTTTTGGAATGGATTGAAGGCAAAGAGCTTCCAGGTATTGCCGCCTTGCAATCCTAAATTCAAAGGCAGGTTAGTCGCGTTCTGTTTGGCAGTTGACTAAAGGGCAGTTTGCGCTATCCTATGGAATGGCGCCACTTATTCTGCGAGTTAACGATGTTTTTCACTAATCCTTTTAAAACCAGATTACCGCTAGCAGCAGAAGCATTGCCAGGTAGGGATAAACCTTTAGGCGGGCTACAAGCACATACGGTATTACAAAGCGCCCTTCAAGGGCCTTTTTCGCCAACCTCAGCGCGCCTTGTCTTGGGTATGGGATGTTTCTGGGGTGCGGAGCGGTTATTTTGGCAAGCAAAAGGGGTGAGCGTAACGGCAGTTGGATATGCAGGCGGGATTACGCCGAATCCAACCTATGAGGAAGTATGTTCTGGCCAGACAGGCCACACAGAGGTTGTGCTTGTCGTATATGAGCCTGAAATGATAGGTCTTGCGGAATTGCTGACACTATTCTGGGAAGAACATGACCCTACCCAAGGCATGCGGCAAGGCAATGACAGGGGCACACAATATCGTTCTGCCTTATACCTTGCAGATGAAGTTGACCTTGAAATCGCGCAAAATTCTGCAAAAACCTATGGCACGGCACTGCGCAAAGCAGGCTTTGGTGAGATTACTACTGAAATTTGCTTAGAAAAAGAATTTTACTATGCTGAGGATTATCATCAGCAATATTTAGATAAAAACCCAAATGGTTATTGCGGGTTGGCAGGATGCCAGGTTAAGGCTGTTTTATAACATTAAGCTTGACATCTAAAACTATTTCGCTAAGGTGCACACTCTCATTACATGGGCGATTTTGCAGTTTTGTGCGAACCAAGCCCTTACAGTATTAAATAGCGGAAAAGAACAATGAAAGTTGCAAGCTCATTAAAGACGTTAAAAAACCGTGACCGTAACTGTCAGGTCGTGCGTCGTCGTGGTCGTCTATATGTTATCAACAAAAAGAACCCAAGAATGAAAGCACGTCAGGGTTAATCACGTTAGTTAACATTTTGTTATTGGGCATCATCGCTAGTAGGGATTATTGCTAGTTGCACGATTGCTGACTTTTAAAGACGTTCTTACATCAACCTGTTAAGCCGCAGCCTTTTTTATAAGATGCGGCTTTTTTACATTGCAAAACACCTTTCCACAATGCGGTAAGGTATGTCTAGGTTTTCCACTTTACTTGTTGCTACACTGACAGAATATTGAAACTACTGCTGAACAAATGCAGTATTTTAGCGTAAGCTTTCTCACTTAAAAAATGGACCTAATATCATGCAGTTATTTGAACCAGATAAACAGATTATCGCTAGGCGTGCTGAAATTGTGTCTGGTTTGCGTTCTATCGTTCCAGCCGATTGTGTGATTGATGATGCAAAAAGTATGAGCGCTTTTGATACGGATGGCCTTTCAGCATATCGCAATATGCCGTTGGTTGTTGTCCTGCCAGAGACGACTGAGCAAGTTGCAGCCGTGATGAAGTGGTGCCGTGATGAGCAGGTGAAGATTGTGCCTAGGGGGGCAGGGACTTCTCTTTCAGGGGGTGCAATCCCGCTAGCAGATGGGGTATTGCTTGGGCTAGGTAAATTCAACCAAATCACCGAAATTGATTATGAAAACCGTACTGTGACAGCGCAGCCCGGGGTAACTAACCTTGCGATTACGCATGCGGTTCAAGATGAAGGGTTCTATTACGCACCTGACCCTTCTAGCCAGATAGCGTGTTCGATTGGCGGCAATATTGCTGAAAATTCTGGTGGTGTTCATTGTTTGAAATACGGTTTAACGACAAATAATGTGCTTGGCATCGAAATGGTTACCATGGATGGCGAGGTCTTAAGGCTAGGTGGTAAGCATCTGGATAATGACGGTTTTGACATTTTGGGTGTGATGACAGGCTCAGAAGGTTTGCTTGGGGTGGTTACGGAAGTAACGGTTCGCATTCTGCGCAAGCCTGCCACGCAAAAAGCATTGCTTGTTGGCTTTGCCTCAGCCCAAGAAGGTGGTCAGGCGGTAAGTGATGTGATTGCGGCTGGGATTATTCCTGCAGGTATGGAAATGATGGATGGGCCAGCGATTAATGCTGCAGAAGATTTTGTAGGGGCGGGGTATCCGCGTGATGCGGCTGCATTGCTGATTGTTGAGTTAGATGGGCCAGAAGTTGAAGTTGATTTTCTGATTAGCCGCGTTTCTGATATTATGGGCAAGGCTGGTGCAACCTCTATTCGGGCAAGTGCATCTGAAGAAGAGCGTAATCAGTTCTGGGCAGGGCGTAAATCAGCCTTTCCTGCGGTTGGGCGTATCTCGCCAGATTATCTGTGTATGGATGGCACGATTCCACGCAAAGCACTGCCAGAAATGCTTACACGCATGGCTTCAATGAGCCAGAAATTTGGGCTAAGGGTTGCCAATGTTTTTCATGCAGGTGACGGTAATTTGCATCCTTTGATTTTGTTTGATGCCAATCAGCCAGGTGAGTTAGAGCGCGCAGAAGAATTCGGGGCAGAGATATTGCGCAATTGTGTTGCGCTTGGCGGCGTGCTTACAGGGGAGCATGGCGTTGGTGTTGAGAAGCGTGATTTGATGGGTGAGATGTTTACTGAAGAAGATTTAAAGCAGCAGCAGCGTCTTAAATGTGCTTTTGACCCGCAGCATCTGTTAAATCCTGGTAAAGTGTTCCCAGTGCTTCATAGATGTGCTGAATTGGGCAGATTACATGTCCATCATGGCAAGCTTCCGCACCCAGAAATTCCGCGTTTTTAACCTGTATTCTCATCCTTCTGTAAGATATACCGCGCAATGATTAAACCAACGCATTTAAATCAAGTGGCTGAAGTTTTGCAGCAAGCTAGCCAGGATAAGCAGAGCCTGTATCTTCAAGGCACAGCTACCAAAGCAGCACTGCATGAAAAGGTAGATGCCGCAAATATCTTAAGCATGGCAGGCTATTCTGGCGTCATTGATTATGAGCCTGAAGAGCTTGTACTTGTTGTAAAATCAGGCACGTTACTTGAAGAAGTACAGCAGTTATTAGACGAAAAGCAGCAAATGCTTGCTTTTGAGCCACCTGATTTAAGCGCTATCTTAGGGGCTGAACATGCGGGAACGATTGGCGGGATTGTTGCCACAAACCTATCAGGATCGCGCAGGCTTTCAGCAGGTGCAGCACGTGATTATGTGCTTGGCTTTGATGCGATTTCAGGGCGAACTGATTATTTTAAATCTGGTAGCCGGGTGATGAAAAACGTAACAGGCTATGATTTATCGAAATTAATGTGCGGCTCATATGGTACATTAGCCGTGTTAGGGGAGATAACATTAAAAGTGCTACCAAAGCCGCAAACCACCAAGACGCTTCAGCTAAGCGTAGATACCCTAGCAGATGCCCAATCTGTTCTTGCGCTTGCTTTTAAAACCGCTATTGAGCCATCAGGGGCAGCCCTGTATCGCGATAGTAACGGCTTTCAGGCATGTATCAGAATTGAGGGGGTAGATGTGTCTGTTGCGGATAGAATTTCCCATCTATCAGAAGTGCTAAAGGGGTATTCATCACACCAAACACAGCATGATAAAGCTTATTCAGAAGATTTATGGCGCAAGATTACCAACGCTGAAATGCTTATGGGTGGTACAGGCCAGCTATGGAAATTATCCATCACCCCAAATAAACTAGCCGATATAATCTCAGCATATGAAGCAACGTTCAAATGCGATTTCATTGCAGATTGGGCAGGGGGGCTTGTCTGGATGAGATGTGATAATACCATTGAGGGAAATGAAATTCGAGATGTGATTGCACAGCATGGCGGCGGGCATGGCCATTTAATCCGCTCTGCTGATAATCCAAAAACAGCTGTTTTTCATCCCCAAGCAGAGCCGATTGCACAATTGCAACAGCGTATCAAAAGCGCATTTGATCCCCTTCATCTTTTGAATTCAGGTATCATGGGACTTAGCACATCTTCGTAAAAGCGCGTGCTAATAAAAGGATTTAGAATATGCAAACACATTTTTCACCTGCACAGCTAGCGCGAAGTGAAATCCAAAAAGCAGATGAAATTTTGCGGAAATGTGTGCATTGCGGTTTTTGTACAGCCACCTGTCCAACCTTTGTGCTCACCGGAGATGAGAGAGATAGCCCGCGCGGCCGGATTTGGATGATGCGCGATTTTCTAGAACAAGATAGTCCAGCAGACCCAAGATTGCAGCACCATCTTGATAGATGCCTTACCTGTTTATCTTGCATGACAACCTGTCCGTCAGGCGTGGATTATATGCATCTTGTGGATATTGGGCGCGCTGAATTACAAAAAACACAAGGCTCGTTAGGAAAAGGCCGGCCAGTAATGGATAGGCTTATGCGGTGGATGCTTTCTGTGACGATACCTGTTGCTCCGCGTTTTCATCTGCTGTTAGGATTAGCGTCGCTTGCACGGCCATTTTCGTTTTTGATGCCTGCGCGTATTAAATCTATGCTGTCTATCTTGCCCAGCTCTCGAAAGCCGCTTGATAAGGTAGGTGCTACAGATGAGGTGTATAAAACCTCAGATAAGGCTTTAATCAAACGGGTGATGCTGTTGCAGGGGTGTGCACAACGCGCTATCGACCCTGAGATTAACGCCAGCACTATTCGGTTATTGAATAGGCTTGGTATTGAGGTGGTGGTGCGTGCAAAAGCTGCGTGTTGTGGTGCGCTTGCCCATCATATCGATGCTGAAGATGCTGCCCGTAAAACGATGCGGCAGACGATTGATGCATGGGCAGATGAGCTAGATACAATTGATGCTATTGTAGTAAACACCTCTGGATGTGGAACCCAGCTCAAAGATTATGGCAATTTGCTGGCTGATGACGCTCAATATGCTGAAATTGCGGGGCGTATTTCTGCGCTTGCCTGTGATATCTCAGAATTGCTGAATGATGTACAAGAATGGCCTGCTGCAACCCCCCATCCTATGCGCGTGACTTATCATGCAGCGTGTTCCTTGCAACATGGGCAAAAAGTTACAGAGGCCCCTAAAAGGCTGCTTGCAAATGCAGGTTTCACTGTGCGTACAGCAGCAGAATCGCATTTATGTTGCGGCTCAGCTGGGGTGTATAATGTGCTTCAGCCCGAATTATCAGGACAGCTAAAACAACGTAAAGAAAAGGCGCTGAACGCTACCCAGCCTGATGTGATTGCAGCTGGTAATCTAGGATGCATCAATCAGCTTGCAGGCGCAAATGCCCCTATTTGTCACACTGTTCAGCTTCTAGATTGGGCTTATGGTGGACCTTGCCCTGAACAACTTTCAGAACACGGCCTTAAATCGGCAAGTTAGGAAAAGCAAAGGGTGTTGCAAATCGCTAGTGCCCCCTTAAAAAACTAACCCATTGAGAAGAAATCATTTCCCTTATCATCTGTGACGATAAATGCAGGGAAGTTTTCTACCTCGATGCGCCATACCGCTTCCATTCCTAATTCTGGGAATTCAAGCACTTCAACCTTTTTGATTGAATCTAAGGCTAGCTTTGCTGCTACCCCGCCGATCGAACCTAAATAAAAACCACCATGTTTTGCGCAAGCATTTTTGACACTTGCTGAACGATTACCCTTTGCCAGCATCACCATAGAGCCGCCTGCCGCTTGGAACGTGTCCACATAGCTATCCATACGCCCTGCTGTGGTTGGCCCGAATGAGCCTGAAGGCAGGCCTTCTGGGGTTTTGGCAGGTCCTGCATAATAGACAGGATGATTTTTGATATAATCTGGTAACTCGCCTGTTTTCTCAAGCTGCTCTAGCAATTTTGCATGTGCAATATCGCGCGCTACAATCATTGGGCCTGAAAGACTAACGCGGGTTTTGACAGGATATTGGGTTAGGGTGCTTAATATCTCAGCCATCGGCTTATTCAAATTAATCTCAACCACTTGTGCTGTTTCCACTGCTTCTACATCTGGCAGGAAACGCGCTGGATCAGTTTCAAGCTGTTCTAGGAATAATCCTTCTTTGGTGATTTTGGCTTTGATCTGCCGGTCAGCAGAACAGGATACACCAATGCCTATTGGACAGCTTGCACCGTGACGCGGAAGCCGGATTACCCGCACATCATGACAGTAATATTTACCGCCAAACTGAGCGCCAATGCCTAGCTCTCTGGTCATCTGCAGGATTTCTTCCTCCCACATGACATCACGCCAGCCTCTGCCTGTCTCATCGCCTGAGGTTGGAAGATTATCTAAATCTCTTATGGACGCTTTTTTCACTGTTTTTAAGTTAAACTCAGCAGAGGTACCGCCAATTACGACTGCTAAATGATAAGGCGGGCATGCCGCAGTCCCAAGGGAGATAATCGCTTCTTTTAAGAAACTACGAAGCCCTTCTGGATTGAGCACTGCCTTAGTCTTTTGATAAAGAAAAGTTTTATTCGCAGAACCACCGCCTTTTTGGATAAAGGTAAACTCATACCCTGCACCATCTGATGCGGCGATATCAATTTGGGCAGGCAAATTATTATTGGTATTTTTTTCTTCAAACATGCTTAAAGGGGCAAGTTGAGAGAAACGCAAATTATGACTTTGATAGGTATTATAAATCCCTTTTGAAAGTGCTTTAGCGTCACCACCGCCTGTAATGACCTGATCGCCTTTGCTTGCATTGATAAGCGCTGTGCCAGTATCTTGGCACATTGGAAGTACTTTATCTGCTGAAATCACAGCATTTTTCAGCATTTCAAGAGCAACAAATTTGTCATTATCACTCGCTGCATCATCATCCAAAATAGCCCTAAGCTGAGCCAGGTGTGAGCTGCGAAGAAGATGTGATACATCTGCCATCGCATGTTCAGCCAAGAAGGTTAGGCCTTCAGGGTCAATATGCAGAAGCTCTTTTCCATCATGTTCTGTAACGCGCACATAGTCTGATGAGATTTTGCGGTAAACAGTGTCATCACCTGAAATTGGCAACATAGGGCTATAGTTAAAAGATGTCATGCTTATCACCTTTTGAGTGGAGTGTTAGATGTGGAAGTGAGCGGGAAAAAACCTGCGGGGCTAAGAGCGCTTCAATGTCAATCATCATATTGCGGTTTAGCTATCAGAACGTTTCCTGAAATGGTCAAGGGATACAATCTCAGCACTGTCCGCCGCGTTTTCTTCTGCCGCATCACTCTTTGTTTTATCTGCTATTTGACCAGATGTCTGCGCTGTTTCCGAAATATTATCTTCATCCTGCTCAGCGTCATCATCCTCGGCATCAGGGTCACTAAATTGCAGGCCAAACCCGACAGAAGGGTCAGTGAAATGCGTCACGGCTGCAAATGGGATTTTCAGGATTTGCTGCACGCCTGAAAAGGACAAGCCAACAGAAAAATCAAACTCAGTAACCTCTAAATCCCAGAATTGATGTTGCAATACGATTGTCATTTCATCTGGATTCGCTGCGCGTAATTTTTCATCCATCACGACATCTTCATGCTGTGTTTTAAATGAGATATAAAAATGCGCATCGCCGGGCAGACCTTCATGCACTACAATTGCTAATGCGCTCCGAACAACGGTTCTTAGAGAATCTTCAACAAGAAGCTCATAATTTATTGCTTCTTCATGTTTTCCGTCTGCCATTTTATCCGCCCTGTGCGCAAGTCAAACACGCTTTTTTCCGCCAACATTAGGCGGATGAATTTTAGTGGAAATGCTTCTGTTGCCAGGTGCATTTCCGGAAACCCCGCCTAGCCGAGCTCAATCAGCTAGGACTTTAAAATGGTGCTTTGGCTGCTTTATGCAGCTGCAGCTACCGGAGCAGTGTTGTCGTTTGCAACTACTACATTGGCCCGATATCGGCGGGTACCATACCGAGCGAAGATAATACCTTTACCACATGCGTCGATCCTATTTCGCCCCCATAAATGGTGGAGGCGCCGGGTACCGCCCCCGGGTCCGCCCTGCTTATTCCGCATCACGTTTATCGCCATAGTCAGCTTGCACTGACCCTTGCAGTATAGAAGCCTTGCATCAAAGAGGCAAAGTATTTGTTTTTTAGCCGTATTAAAGAAGCTTTTGATGTTTACGGCTACGCCTTGGTTTTGCTATTTTAAAACTATTTTTTTGACTTAAAACCATTCAACCGATTGCCTGGATAAATTTACATGAAACAATATCTGGATTTATTGTCCGCTGTGCTGGAAGACGGCACGGATAGGATGGACAGAACTGGAACCGGTACACGGTCTGTTTTTGGACATCAAATGCGCTTTGATTTATCCGCAGGTTTCCCGCTCTTAACCACAAAAAAGCTTCATCTACGCTCGATTATCCATGAATTATTATGGTTTATCAAAGGCGATACCAATATTGGCTATTTGCAAGAAAATGGCGTTACAATCTGGGATGAATGGGCAGATGAAAATGGTGACCTTGGCCCTGTTTATGGCAGACAATGGCGCTCGTGGCAGGCACCTGATGGGCAGATGATCGACCAGTTAGCACTCTTGCTTGATGGGCTAAAACACACCCCAGATAGCCGCAGGCATATCATTACCGCATGGAACCCTGCAGATGTTGCTGATATGGCACTGCCGCCTTGCCATTGTTTATTTCAATTCTATGTTGCGGATGGCAAATTATCCTGCCAGCTTTATCAGCGCTCAGCAGATATTTTTCTAGGGGTGCCGTTTAATATTGCCTCTTACGCCATTTTCACGCACATGATAGCGCATGAATGCAAGTTAGCGGTTGGGGATTTTGTGCATACCCTTGGCGATGCGCATCTCTATCACAATCATTTTGAGCAAGCAAAAACACAGTTGCAAAGAAGCCCAACAGCTTTGCCAAAACTGGTCTTTAACACCCCGCCTGATTCGATTTTTGATTTCAAGTTTGAGCATATTTCAATTCAAAATTATCATGCTGAGCCCTCTATTCCAGCGCCAATAGCGGTGTGAGGGGATAAGCATGGCACAGGAAATCGATTTTAAATTAGTATGCGTTGTCGCAATGGCAGAAAACCGGGTTATTGGTGATGGCACAGACCTAATTTGGCATTTGCCAGGTGATTTAAAACGTGTGAAAGAACTTACCATGGGCTGCCCTTTAATTATGGGCAGAAAAACCTATCACTCGATTGGCAGGGCACTCCCCGGTCGGTTAAATATTGTGCTTACCCGAAACCCAGATTTTGAAGCTGATGGGGTGTTGGCAGCCGCAAGCTTAGAGATGGCTGTGAAAGCAGGGGTGGAGTGGTTGCATCAGCAAAATGCGCAAAATGATAAAGCTGAACACAGATTAATTTTGTTTGGCGGTGGTGAGATATACCGCCTTGGTTTAAACTATTGCGATGTAATCGAGGCAACCATTGTACAAGACAACACCCATCAAGGGGTTGTCTTTCCCGAACTTCATACAGCTAAATGGGATGATGAAACTGTGCAGAAGATAGCCGCAGGGGACAATTATCCTGCCTTTAGCTATCATAGGCTTTGCCGTAAAAACTCCTCCCAAAAGAAGCTTTTAGACAGGTTTATTCCATAATAATGGCAGGGCCTTTAGCATGTGCATTGTCAAGCTGTGCGCTTAATTGTGCTGCCATTTGTTTATAGATAAGCGCATGCGGGCTATTGGGCTCAGACGCAACAATCGGGGTGCCTGCATCAGATGTTTTTCTGATTTGCATTTCTAACGGCACATTCCCTAAGAACGGAACCCCAAGCCGGACTGCTTCAGCTTCTGCACCGCCTGTACCAAAAATATCAGCACGTCCGCCACAATCAGGGCACAGAAAATAGCTCATATTTTCGATTATACCCATCACAGGTACATCCACCCGCCTGAACATATTCAGCCCTTTGCGTGCATCGATAAGCGCAAGGTCTTGTGGGGTGGATACAATGACAGCCCCTGCAAGGGATGCGCGTTGTGATAAGGTTAATTGTGCATCCCCAGTGCCAGGCGGCATATCAATAATAAGAATATCAAGCTCACCCCAAGCCACATCCGTGAGCATCTGCTGAAGTGCTGACATCACCATTGGACCTCGCCAAATGGTGGGGGAGTCTTCTTCAACCAAAAATCCGATAGACATTGCTTTTAAACCCCATGCATCAATGGGGATGATTTTCTTGTCTTTTGTTTCAGGGCGCTCATTTATACCAAGCAGGCGGGGTAGTGAGGGGCCATAAATATCTGCATCCAAAATACCAACCTTTTGGCCCTGTGCAGCAAATCCAAGCGCAAGATTTATCGCTGTTGTTGATTTTCCAACACCGCCTTTGCCGGAGGCAACAGCAATAATATGACGCGCAGGAGAGGCCATTTGTTCTACCCCTTGGGACTGGCCATGCCCATGAGAATGGTCGTGGCTATGATTATGCCCGTGCTGATGCGGTTGGGCTGAGCCTTTGCGGTGGGCGGTGATAATGGCTGTCACAGATAAAACACCATCCATCTGGTGGATTTTATCCTCTGCCGTTTTGCGCAAATTTTCTGCCTGGTCTGCTGCTTCTGGTGCAATTTCAATGGTAAATGAAACATTGCCATCCTTGATAACCACGCCACTAACCGCGCCAGCACTAACGATATTAGCCCCTTCTTCGGTTGGGGTTTGATGTGCGAATGTCACCTGTTTTAGCTGTTCTAGAATTTTTTGTTCGGTTATTTGTGCTGACATTCTTGAATTTCCTAAACGATGGCCAAATATATAGTATGCTATGATCTATAGATGATGTAGCGTGATGCTTTATCATTAGCAAGTATCGTGACAGCTTGTTAGGGATAAACAGATACAGATTTATGCGATGCGAAAAACATGGCAACGAAAAAAATGTGGCAACAGATAGGAGCCTGATACATGCCCTGGAATAATCAAGGCAATAATGGCGGCGGCCCATGGGGCGGCGGCAATAATGGTGGAAATAACGGCGGCAGTCCGTGGGGCAGTGGCGGCGGTGGCCCCCAACGTCCTTCAGGACGCCCAAACCCGCCTGATCTTGAAAAAGTATTTAATGAGTTCAAATCTAGCCTTGGCGGTAAAGTACCAGGCTCAGGCGCGCCGAAAAGAATGATTATTTTTGGTTTGATCATTCTGCTCGGTATTTGGGCGGCAACAGGTTTTTATCGTGTAAATCCGCAACAGCAAGGTGTTGTACTTCGCTTTGGTGAATGGATTAGAACTACGGGCCCTGGGCTTCATTACCATTTGCCATTTCCGATTGAGCAAGTAATGACCCCTGATGTAACCCGTGATAATCGCTTGGAAATCGGATTTAGAGATGTTGCCGGCAGCTCTGCTACACGCCGTGATATCACAGATGAAAGTCTGATGATCACAGGTGATGAAAATATTGTGGATATCGATTTTGTGGTGTTCTGGCGGATTGCAGATGCAGGTGCTTATCTGTTTAACCTAGCTGAACCAGACCAGACGATTAAAGTTGCTGCTGAAGCGGTAATGCGTGAAATTATCGGCCAAACAGCCATTCAAACAGCCCTTACAGAAGGTCGTCAAAGCGTTCAGGTTGCGGTGCGCCAAAAATTACAAGAATTGCTCGATGAATATAAATCAGGTGTTCGCGTAAGAGAGGTTCAGCTATTGGCTGTTGATCCGCCATCTGATGTTATCGACGCCTTTAACGATGTGCAGCGTGCACGCCAAGACAGGGACAGGCTGAAAAACCAAGCCGAAGCTTTCAGAAATGATATTGTGCCTCGTGCCAGAGGTCAGGCTGCACAGCTTGTTGCTGAAGCTGAAGCCTATCGTGAAGAGGTAATGAATAGAGCAAAGGGTGATGCGTCGCGCTTTGATCAGGTGTTCACCGCTTATGAAGCTGACAAGGCTGTTACCAGAGAACGTATCTATATTGAAACAATAGAAGAAGTCTTTGGAAATATCGAAAAGATCATCATTGATGAAGATGGTCAGTCTGTTGTGCCATATCTGCCGCTGAAAGAGCTTGGCAGAAACAAGCAAACTCAGGGAGAGTAACCGATGAAAATGACACGAAATATTAGCTTGCTTGTTTTCGGTGTTTTGTTATTGGGGCTATATTCTTCCCTATTCACTGTTAATCAGACACAACAGGCGCTTGTGCTTCAATTTGGTGAGCCAAAGCGTATTATCCAAGAACCTGGTCTTGCCTTTAAAATCCCGTTCATTCAAGATGCGGTGTATTATGAAAGTAGGGTGCTATCGCTTATTCCGCAAGATGGTGAAGAAATTATTCTTGCAGATCAGAAGCGTCTTCAGGTGGATGCATATGCACGTTACCGGATTGAAGACCCGCTATTATTCTTCCAAACCGTTCGGAATGAATTTGGTGCAAGGGCAAGACTTGAATCTATCATTGATTCGTCCGTGAGACGAGTATTGGGTAAGGAAACTCTTGCTTCAATCTTAACAGGTGAGCGTGAAGGCATTAACGGTTCTATCCGTGATGAGGTAAACCAATCTGTGAAATCGCTTGGGATTGAGATTATTGATGTGCGTTTGCGTCGCGCAGATTATCCGCAAGCAACTTCGCAGAATATCTTTAACCGAATGAAGTCAGAACGTGAGCGGGAAGCAAAAGAGTTCCGAGCAACAGGTGAGGAAGAGGCACAGAAAATTAGAGCTGATGCTGAAAAAACTAGAACCGTGATTGTTGCTGAAGCCAAAAGAGAGGCTCAGGAGGTGAGAGGTCAGGGCGATAGCGAAGCTATTCGTATTTACGCTGAAAGCTTTGGAAGAGACCCTGAGTTTTTCGCATTCTACCGTTCCATGGAAGCGTATCGTAAATCCATTGGCGAGTCTGGAACTTCGATGGTGCTTTCACCTAATTCAAGCTTCTTCCGCTATTTCAAAGATAAGGATGGCGAAGTCCAACAATAAAACTATCTTAATAAAACAAGGCCGTTTTTTGGCCTTGTTTTCGCCTGAATATGGCCAACAGATCGTTTCAAATTAAACATGAAATAAGGGTTTATGACGGCAAGTTCATGGCACACTTGTATCCTTCTTGCCTTCACCTTAGCTGTGAAAACCAGAAATGCTGGAGATATAAACAGAATGTTTTATGCAACACCTACCTTAAAAAATAATCATCACACAGAGGCATTAAAACTGCCTTTAAATGATACCCTAAGCGCTATGATGCGAGCCAGCTTGGCAGCAGCGGCATTCATTGTGCTATTTGTTTCTGCAGGCATAGCGGCCGACAGGCCAGCTAGCTTTGCTGATTTGGCTGAAGAATTAACACCATCTGTGGTGAATATTTCTACCACCACAGTTGTGCGTGGCCGAAATAACCCAATGCCCGAATTCCCCGAAGGCTCACCATTTGAAGATTTCTTTAAAGAATTCGAAGATAGAGAACGCCCTCGTCAAGGCCAGTCTCTTGGTTCAGGCTTTATTATCGATAAAGAAGGCTATGTGGTGACCAATAATCACGTCATCGAAAATGCAGATCAAATCACGGTTTTCTTATCGAATGATGAAAGTTTCACAGCAGAAGTAATCGGAACAGACGCAAAAACAGACATTGCATTGCTGAAATTCGACCCAGATGGCAAAGAGCTAACAGCCGTTGAATTTGGCAATTCTGATACCATGCGTGTAGGGGATTGGGTAATGGCCATTGGTAATCCGTTCGGGCTTGGCGGTTCTGTGACAGCAGGTATTGTATCCGCACGTGGGCGTGATATTGGCTCAGGCCCATATGATGATTACATCCAGACTGATGCGTCCATCAACAGAGGAAACTCAGGTGGCCCGCTTTTCAATCTTGAAGGTGAGGTTATCGGCATTAATACAGCTATCTTTTCACAATCAGGTGGTTCGGTCGGTATCGGATTTGCGATTTCATCAAACCTTGCAAAACAGGTCGTAGCGCAATTGCGTGACTTTGGTCGCACCAAGAGAGGCTGGTTAGGCGTATTTATCCAAGAGGTTACCGAAGATATTGCAGATTCGCTTGGTCTTGATGCGGTAGAAGGTGCGTTGGTTGCATCTGTTACCGAAGATGGGCCAGCTGATAAAGCAGGTATTGAAGCTGGCGATGTGATCACCACCTTCAATGAAAGCAAAGTTGAACGTAGCCGTGACTTGCCGCGGATTGTGGCTGAAACCCCAGTGGATAAAACAGTGCCTGTGGATGTTATCCGCAACGGCAAGAAAGAGCGTTTTGATGTCACTTTGGGTGAACTTGAAGCTGCTGAAAATGGCGGTCTTCTATCTCAGCGTTCATCAGGGCAGGGGGATGAAAGAGCCTTTGCTGGCCTAGGCTTTTCTGTAGCGCCACTCACAGATGCACTTGCGGAGAAGTACGGCCTTGAGATGCGTGAAAATGTGGTCGTGATAACCGCTGTTGAAAGCGGCTCGCCTGCCGCAGACAAGCAATTGCAAGAAGGTCAGATTATCAGAAGATTAAATCAGACTGCGATTAGCTCTGTTGAGATGTTGGCTGAAGGGATTGAAGCGGCGCAAGCAGCAGAACGTAAAGGTGTTCTAATGCTTATTGAAGATGCAAACGGGCAAACACGGTTTGTTCAGGTAAGTTTTGAATAGCGCTTCAACCGCCTTATAACATAAGTGGAAATAAGCCAGTCTTGGGTAAAGACTGGCTTATTTTTTAAGCTGAGACAAAATTTTCTACAGATAGGCCTTGCAGATATAAAAGACCTGTCAGGTCAGTGTAATCAAGGTGGGTATCTGTGGCCTGCTTCAGGATTGGCTTGCCTTCAAAAGCCACCCCTAATCCTGCTAGGTTAAGCATGGCAGCATCATTTGCGCCATCACCTACACAAATAGCCTGTTCTGTGGCAATGTTAAGTTCAGCACATTTCTGCTTTAAAATTGCCTCTTTTGAATGTTTATCGATAATCGGCGGAACAGCAGTGCCGTTAAGCTTGCCGTTTTCAATGCCAAGCTGATTTGCATAATGCCCTGTAAAACCGAGTTTTTCGGTGATATATGAGGTAAGAAACTTAAACCCGCCTGAAACCAGATAACATGCGCTCCCCTGTGCTTGCATAGTGGCTATTAAACAGCCAGCGCCATCTGTTACTTTGGTATTTTCAATCACCTTATCGAGCATGGATTGGTCTTGGCCTGCAAGCTGGCTAAGACGCATATTCAATCCTGTTTCAAAATCAATATCCCCTGCCATGGTTTTAGCCGTGATTGCTGCGATTTCTGCGCCTTTACCGCAAAGGGCGGCTAGCTCATCCAAAGATTCCCCGCGAATGATAGTCGCATCCATATCAGCGATTAATAGCTTTTTCAGCACGTTATTATCTGAAAAAATATTGACGTCAATTTTCATTTCTGCGCAAAGCAGGCGTAATTCATTAACTGTATCTATCGAAGCTAGTGTGATCAGCGCTGCTTGCGCTGATGCTGTATTATCTGATAACCATGAGGTTATTTTAAACCCGTTTTGCTGGCATAGTTGGGCAATGCGCTCATCCGCATCTGTTGCTGAGCTTGTGAGCAAATAAGAATGTTGCATTATGACCTCATGGAAAAGTTTGTCTGAGAGATGACATTAGATTCACCCCCCTTATCGTCTAGCGCGCGACCATATGTAATGCTGTTAGGGCCAACAGCAAGCGGTAAGTCTGCGTTGGCTATAGATATAGCGCGCAAAAAAGATGGTGTCATTATCAATGCAGATTCAATGCAAGTCTATGCAGATTTAAACATTTTAACAGCACGCCCAAATGCGCATGATTTGCAAAAAGCACCGCATCTGCTCTATGGCGTTTGTGATGGGGCGATACGCTGTTCTGCGGGGCGCTGGCTGGCGCTTGCGCGTGATGAAGTGGACGCGGTGTGGAAGGCAGGTAAATTACCTATTTTAGTAGGGGGAACAGGGCTATATATGCAGGCCGCACTTCGCGGTATTTCGCCCATCCCAGTTATCCCAGAAGTGCTTCGGGAAGATGTGATAGCTGAACGTGAGGCATTAGGTGCTGAAGCATTCCATGCAAAACTAGCCGAGCTTGACCCAGATATTGCAGAACGGCTTTACCCGACCGACACGCAGCGCGTTTTAAGGGCGATGGAAGTGGTGCTGCATACGTCCAAACCCCTAAGCTATTGGCAAAATCAGCCTCGCACAGGCAAGCTAGAGGGGAGGGCTATTCCAATTTCATATATGCCGCCACGCCAACAACTTTATGAAAATATTGAAAATAGGTTTGATGCGATGGTGTCAGCTGGTGCATTAGCTGAGGTGCAGAAATTGATGGAACGTAAGCTTGATGCTGATTTACCTGTAATGAAAGCACTTGGCGTTGCAGCTTTTCGAGGTCATCTCGCGGGTGATATTACCCTTGAACAGGCTATAATGCTTGCTAAGCGTGACACACGGCGCTACGCCAAACGCCAAATGACTTGGATTCGTAATAATTTTATTTCAAAAATTGAAATAAATGAGTTATATTACGAAAGTTTGTTCGAAAAAATCTTTCCAAAAGTTTTCTAAAATCCTTGACTATCTCGTTTGAACATGGTAATACCTTCTCATCATTGATGAGTGGGTGCATCATTAAGCAACAAAAACTAAAAAGCGAATATGGATGCAGGTGATATTAAATCATCTGTTACATGTGCTTTTTTTTGCGCTCTGAATATCATATGACGGACTGGTAAGTAAGGAAGCTAGCGCAAGGTAACGCGTGGTTTTTTTGGTGTGGCGCAAGGCAAAATAGGGCATCACAGATGTCAAAAGGCGATAAAAAGATGAGTGAGAATAACAAAGCACAAATGACAAACCGCAAGTCAAATCCAACGATGATGGAAGGTGCTGAAGTCATCATGAAGGTGCTAGAAGATCAAGGTGTTGAGGTGATTTTCGGCTATCCAGGTGGTGCGGTATTACCGATCTATGATGCTATTTTCAGAAATAATAAAATCAGGCATGTGTTGGTGCGCCATGAACAAGCTGCGGTTCACGCGGCCGAAGGGTATGCGCGTTCAACCGGGAAAGTGGGTGTTGTGCTTGTGACTTCAGGTCCTGGTGCAACAAATGCTGTAACAGGTCTCACAGATGCGTTGATGGATTCTATTCCGATTGTATGTTTATCAGGGCAAGTGCCCCGTCATTTGATCGGCACAGACGGTTTCCAAGAAGCAGATACATCAGGCATTACACGCCCTTGCACAAAATATAACTACCTCGTGAAGCGTTCCGAAGATTTGCAGCCAAATTTGGAAGAAGCCTTTCATGTGGCGCAATCAGGCCGTCCAGGGCCGGTTATTATTGATTTGCCAAAAGATATTCAATTGCTTGACGCCCCCTATGAAGTGGAAGGTAAAGCAGATAGATTAATGCGCTATCAGCCTGAAACCAAGCCAGATTTAAAGCTCGTTAAAAAAGTTGTTGGGATGATGAAGCGCGCGAAAAAGCCGGTGATTTATGCGGGCGGCGGGGTGATTAATAGCGGTCCTAGCGCATCAGAAAAGCTGCGCGAATTGGTATCCCAAACAGGCTGGCCGACAACCCTAACGCTGATGGGTTTGGGGGCGGTAGATGCTTCTGATTCACATTTTCTTGGCATGCTTGGGATGCATGGTACTTACGAAGCTAATTGGACCATGCATGATTGCGATTTTATGCTGAATATTGGCGCAAGATTTGATGATAGAGTTACTGGAAAATTATCTGATTTTGCACCTTATAGTACAAAAGTACATGCGGATATTGACCCCTCTTCGCTGAATAAGGTGGTGCAGGTTGATGTTGGTATCGTAAGTGATGCGGATTCTTTTCTTGAAGCCTTGCTTGCTGAGATGAAGGCGCAATCTTTCCAGCCAGACGCTAAGTCACTCTCAAGCTGGTGGGCACAAATTAACCAATGGCGTGAGCGTAAATGTTTAAATTATCGTCAGCAGGGTGATATCATCAAGCCGCAATATGCGATTGAACGCTTATATGAATTAACGAAGAGCCATGATTGCTATGTGACCACCGAAGTAGGTCAGCATCAGATGTGGGCAGCCCAATATTTCAAGTTCCATGAGCCTAATCGCTGGATGACCTCTGGCGGATTGGGGACAATGGGATATGGTCTTCCTGCTGCGGTTGGCACTCAGCTTGCGCATCCAGACGCGCTAATTATGGATATTTCAGGGGAAGCTTCATTCTTAATGAATATGCAAGAGCTTTCTACAATTTCACAATATCGTCTTCCAGTGAAAATTTTCATTCTGAATAATGAATGGATGGGGATGGTGCGGCAGTGGCAGGAATTAAACCATGGATCGCGCTATTCTGAGAGCTACACCTCATCTTTGCCAGATTTTGTGAAGCTTGCTGAGACCTTTGGAATGAAGGGATTAAGGGCTAAAAAGGCAAGTGAGCTTGATGATGTTATCTCAGAAATGATTGCAATTGATGGCCCTGTGATTGTCGATTGTATGGTTGAAAAAGAAGAAAATTGTTTCCCGATGATCCCATCAGGTGCAGCACATAATGACATGATTTTAGGCCCAGAGGATGAAGCAAGCAAAGCGGTATCCGATGAAGGTAAAATTCTGGTATAAAAGGGTATAAATCTAATGTTGGATACATCACACACTGAAACACATACCTTATCTGTGCTTGTTGATAATGAGCCAGGTGTGCTTGCGCGGGTGGTCGGCCTATTTTCTGGTCGTGGCTATAATATTGAAAGCCTAACCGTATCAGAGGTAGACACTAAACAGAAAACCTCTCGGATATCTGTGGTCACAAGCGGAACGCCGATGGTCATTGAACAGATTAAAAAGCTACTTGATAGGCTCGTGCCTGTGCATTCAGTGCAAGACCTAACCCTAGAGCCTGCCCATGTGGAACGTGAAATGGCGCTTATTAAAATCCTGAATACCGGAAATAAGCGTATTGAAGCCCTTCGCGTGGCAGATAGTTTTAGAGCCAGAACACTTGATAGCACTTTGAATAGCTTTGTTTTTGAGGTTACTGGCAATAGCTCAAAAGTGTCTGCATTTATCGATTTGATGCGTGAGCTTGGTGATATTGAAGTCGCACGAACAGGGGTGTGCGGCATCACCCGAGGGAACAAGCTAGATTTATCTTAAGCGGTTTTAAGGTGCTGATGAACATGTCTGTTCCATGCGCGCGCTTGTTCTTGGCAATATTTAGGGATTTTTTCTTTGCACTCTGAGGGCACAGAGGCTATCACCGTTAAAGATGTTTTTAGGTTAAGCGATAGGCTAGCCTGCGAAGAGGTTTTACTACAGTAAGCAGATACGCAATTTAAGGAGAATGAAATGCGCGTTTATTATGATCAGGATGCTGATATCGGTCTGATTAAATCAAAAAAAGTCGTCATTGTTGGATATGGCTCTCAGGGGCATGCGCATGCAGCTAACCTCAAAGATAGTGGTGCTGAACATGTTGCGGTTGCTTTACGCGAAGGTTCAGCAACACGCAAAAAAGCTGAAGCTGCGGGCTTCCAAGTGATGAGTGTTGCTGAAGCATCAGCGTGGGGCGATGTGATTATGATGCTTACCCCGGACGAACTTCAGGCAGATATTTATGCAGAAGAAATTGCGCCAAATATTCGCCCAGGTGCAGCGATTGCATTTGCACACGGCTTAAACGTACATTTCAATTTGATTGAACCACGTAGCGATATTGATGTCTTCATGGTCGCACCAAAAGGCCCTGGCCATACCGTGCGCGGTGAATATCTAAAAGGCGGCGGTGTGCCATGTCTGTTAGCGGTGCACCAAGATGCATCTGGTAACACACATGATATCGGCCTATCTTACGCATCTGCTGTGGGCGGCGGACGTTCAGGTATCATTGAAACAAGCTTCAAAGAAGAGTGTGAAACCGACCTATTTGGTGAACAGGCTGTTCTATGTGGTGGTCTAGTTGAGCTGATTAAAGCTGGTTATGAGACTTTGGTTGAAGCAGGATATGCACCTGAAATGGCATATTTTGAGTGTCTACACGAAGTAAAGTTGATTGTAGATTTGATTTATGAAGGTGGTATCGCCAACATGAATTACTCCATCTCAAACACGGCGGAATATGGCGAGTATGTCACAGGCCCACGTATTGTCACAGCAGAAACAAAGGCTGAGATGAAGCGTGTTCTTGAAGATATTCAGTCAGGTAGATTTACCCGCGACTGGATGCTTGAGAACAAGGTTCACCAAGCAAGCTTCAAAGCAACACGTCGCCGTAATGCAGAACATAATATCGAACAGGTTGGTGCAAATCTTCGCGCGATGATGCCGTGGATTGGTGCAAACAGACTGGTTGATACAGATAAGAACTAAAGCTTAGCAAAGCTTAACCCTTTTGATGAAAGAGGGTATAAAATTTACCAAGAAGAGGCTTTTTCAATAGCCTCTTCTTTACTTTATGGCATATATTGTGCAAAGTTTTGCACAGAATTTTTTGTCGGTGATACAATAGGGGGCGAACGTTCATGTTCAGTTCAATTTTTGGCTTTATGTCAGCAGATATCGGTATTGATCTTGGGACGGCAAACACACTGGTATATGTTAAAGGCCGCGGTATTGTTCTTAATGAGCCTTCTGTTGTGGCAATGGCACAGGTGAGAGGCAAGACCCAAGTATTAGCAGTTGGTGAAGAAGCGAAAGTGATGCTTGGTAAAACACCTGGCAACATTAAAGCGATTAGGCCAATGGCTGATGGGGTCATTGCTGACTTTGAAGTTGCTGAAGAAATGATCAAACATTTTATCCGCAAGGTAAATGGCCGTTTCTCTCTTGCTAGACCACAGATGATTATTTGTGTTCCATCTGGCTCAACCGCAGTGGAAAGACGCGCTATTCAAGAATCTGCTGAAGCTGCAGGTGCGCGCCGTGTATTCTTAATTGAAGAGCCGATGGCAGCTGCGATTGGTGCTGATTTGCCTGTGACTGAGCCTTCAGGTTCAATGGTTGTGGATATTGGCGGCGGCACCACTGAAGTGGCTATTCTGTCGCTTGGAAATATTGTCTATGCGCATTCTGTGCGTGTTGGCGGGGATAAAATCGATGAAGCGATTATCGGTTATATGCGCAGAACGCATAATTTATTAATCGGTGAAGCAACTGCGGAGCGGATTAAAAAAACAATTGGTATTGCGCGTCGCCCTGAAAAAACCAAAAGTGTTCGGATTGAAGTGCGTGGGCGCGATCTTGTAAATGGTGTGCCAAAAGAGATTTCAATTTCTGAAGCACAGGTAGCTGATGCAATTTCTGACCCCTTAAAACAAATCGTTGAAGGGGTTAAAATGGCGCTTGAGCAAGCCCCACCTGAATTGGCAGCTGATATTGTTGAAAAGGGTATTGTGCTCACAGGCGGCGGCGGTATGTTGCGTGAAATGGATTCTGTATTGCGTGAAGCAACAGGACTTCCTATTTCCATTGCCGAAGACCCGCTATTCTGTGTGGTAAGAGGTACAGGTCGTTGCCTTGAAGAGCTACGCACACTTCGTCATGTCTTAATCGGAGCTTAAACTGAGATGAAAAGGCGGTCAGCGACGAAACGCGCTGGACAATCTGCTAAATTAGCGCAAATCTCGTTGATCCTTCTTGGATTTGTGCTGATTTTTATCGCCAAAGTTGACGTTTTTGCAATCCGCACAGTTCAAACGTCTACATCATCTTTGTTCTCACCCATGTTTGATACGATGACAACACCGCTATCTGCGGTGGAAACAATGGTGGATGGAGTACGCACCGCAGCCTCTTTACGAGAAGAAACCATTCGTCTTCGCGCTGAAAATGAAAGGCTGAAGCGCTGGCAAAGACGTGCTGAAATTCTAGAAAGTGAAAACCGTGAATTGCGCACGGTATTAGGCGCTGTTATCCCCCCTGACAGAGAAGCATTAACCGCACGCGCAATTGCCACACCTGGTAATAGCTTTTCGCATACCTTGTTGATTAAACATGCTTCTGATAAGCGTATTTCACGCGGTGACCCCGTGGTTACTGCAGATGGGCTTGTGGGGTATATCATTGATGTAGGACGCGGCTATTCATGGGTGCTGTTGATAAGTGATGTAAATTCAAGGATTCCTGTGCTACTAAGCTCATCCTCATGGCCAGGACTTGTAATTGGTCGAAACGCATCTGTGCTAGAGCTTGGCTTTCTTCCACTGGAGGCTGAGCCGCGTGAGAACGAGCTGGTATTGACCTCAGGTCATGGTGAGGTGCTTCCGCCTGGCTTGCCTGTTGGTCGGGTGAATAGAGGCGGGGTTGGCGGTAATTTCACCATCTCACCTGTGGTAGATTTACGCAAAATTTCATTTGTATCTATCTTAGTGAGGCCTGAGGGCCAACCGCGCGCAGATTTAAGCGGTTTTGATAGATTTTATACCCCCCTTCCACAAAGTGACAGCTCGCGTCTATTTGAGGGGCTGAATACACGAGATTTGGTGCAGTAAGGGGGATATATGAGCGTCCATAACCCCTTAGATAGTCCTGCTGATCTGCAATCTACCTTACCGCTTCACTTTTTGGTGCTATTTGCAGGTTTGATGTTGGTATTCATCGAAGGCGCATTTGCAAGATGGTCTATTTTCTATGCGTCAGTCCCCTTGCCGACAATTGCATTTATCTATTTTATGCGCCTGAACAGCCCGCATTTAATGTCCTTAGCATCTGTCATGGCAATGGGGCTGTTTGGCGAGTTGATGTTTTTTGATATGCTTGGGGCTAGAACAACCGCCCTTATGCTGGTTGCGCTTCTAACCACATTTCAAAGCAACAACCTTCAGCATGGCGAGTTTATTGATATATGGTCAAATTTCTGCCTTACTGTTCTGGTTTATTTTATCTTTAGATTGAGCGTGTTTTTTGTGTTCTATTTTAGCTTTCCAGACTGGAATGCAGTGTTCTTTCAAGCTGGGTTAACCATGTTGTTATTCCCATTATTCTTTGTTGTGATGACCTCTGTCTCGCATCTTCTGTCTCGTATCTTAGGTACTGACACACATTAAGATAGGGTGTTCTTGTGAAAAAAAGAAAAGAACAAAAAGAACTATCCTCTGTCATTACCCGAAGATTGCTTTTAATTGGTGGCGGGCAGATTTTATTAGGTACAGGGCTTATTGCCAGATTATACCAACTTCAAATTGCTCAATCAGAAGATTATCAACGCCTTTCAGACAGAAATCAGTTTGACCAGCGTTTTGTGCTCGCACCAAGAGGGCGCTTGTTTGATGATGATGGCAGGTTACTTGCTGGAAATTCAGAAGTGTTTGAGCTAAATGTGCTGCCTTCACGCGTTCAGAATATGGATGTGTGGCTTGAGAATGTGAGCAAGCTTATTGAGCTTTCCCCTGATGATATTGAAAAAATTAAAGATGATGTAAGTGCCCAGCCTGACTTTCTTGAGGTGACGGTGAAATCAGGGCTTACCCAACGTGAGTTAGCTAGGCTTGCCATATTATCCCCTGTACTAGAAGGTGCTTCCTTCCATAAATCTTTCAGGCGTATCTATCCCCAAGGCTGGATGACAGCCCATGTTACGGGGTATGTCTCACCGGTGAATAAACGTGATATTGAACGCAATCCCAATTTTCGCTTTTTGCCTGGCTCAAGGGTAGGGCGTTCCGGTATTGAGCAAACCTTAAATGTAGATTTGGCTGGCGCGCTAGGGATTGAACGGATTGAAGTAAATGCACGCGGAAAGCCTGTTCGGGTATTAGAAGATAAACCTGCTGAACCAGGTGAAGATATTAAATTAACAATTGATATTGAGCTTCAGGCTTTCGCAACCCAAAGGCTTCGCCGCGGCAAGTCAGAGACAGTGCCGTTGCAAAATACCGAAGTCCAACGGGCATTGCTTAATAATGACGAATTGAGGGCGCATGTCACAACAGGGGACACGTTGGTATTGCGCGACGAGAGAGGCAGGCTAGTGCCGCCAGAATCTGGTGCAGTAACGGTGATGGATATCGAAACGGGCGAGATAAAAGCAATGATATCTGTGCCAAGTTATGACCCAAATTTATTTTCAGGCAGACTGTCTGTTCGGGATTGGCGCCGCTTAAATGAGCATCCCCGAACCCCGCTTATGAATAGAGTAACCTCAGGTTTATATGCTCCAGGTTCTACCTTTAAAATGGTCGTGGTAGCAGCAGCCATTGAAGCTGGAGTAATTAACGCAAAGACAAAAGTGAAATGCGAAGGAAGCTTTGAATTTGGCAACAGCACGTTCCACTGTTGGAATGATAGAGGACATGGTTTTGTTGATTCATTGAGCTCTCTAGAGCGGTCATGTGATATCTATTATTATCAGATTGCGCTAAAAACAGGAATTAATCGAATTAATGATATGGCGCGCCGGATGGGGCTTGGCGAGGTCACTGAAATCGGCATTCCATCTGAGCGTGAAGGGATTATTCCTAACCGAGATTGGAAGCTTGAAAATCGCGGTGTGCCATGGACTCCAGGGGAAACAGTCGTTGCAGGTATCGGCCAAGGTTTTGTGCTGACCACGCCGCTACAACTTGCTGTGATGACAGCACGGATTGCAAACGGAAAAAAAGCAGTTCGTCCAATTTTATATAAAGGCCAAGTCGATAAAGCTGATTTTGAGCCATTAGATATCAGCCCTGAAATTCTAAAGATTATGCGTGATGGCATGGTGAAGGTAATGCGAGGCGGGCAGGGTACTGCGCGTGCGCATGATTTGCAGGAATATGGCGGAATAGCCGGAAAAACAGGCACTGTGCAGGTAAAACGTATCACCAAAGAACAGCGTGAAGAAGGGATTACAGAAAATATTGACCGGCCATGGAAAGAACGTGATCATGCGTTATTTGTTGCCTATGCACCTGTGAAAAACCCGCGCTATGCAATCAGTGTGGTGGTGGAACATGGCGGCAGTGGTTCATCCATGGCAGCCCCAATAGCGAAAGATATTTTTGAATATATTTTTGCGACTGAAAAAGGACGCCAAGCATGAACTGGCTAGCAGGATGGTTTTTAAAAGTGCCATGGTTAATGGTTCTAGGCACAGGATTTTTAGTCTTTGTGGGCGCGCTAGCATTGTTCTCAGCATCGGAAGGGTCGTGGTCACCATGGGCTGAAAGACAGCTTATGCGGGCTGCAATTGGCACTTTATTGCTTGTGTTTGTGGCCGTATTGCCGTTACGGTGGCTGTTTAGCTGGTCATATCTTGCCCTTATTGGTGCCATTGGGGTGTTGGTGGTTCTGCAATTTCTTGGATTTGGTACTGGCGCAACACGCTGGATAGCATTAGGGCCATTTAACTTTCAGCCCTCAGAGCCTGCAAAAATAGCTGTGATACTTGCCCTTGCGCGTTATTTTACCAGCCAATCGCCTGAACAAATGCAGTCTGTAACAACCTATCTATTGCCAATGGCAGTGATAGCTCTGCCTTTTATGTTGGTGATTATTCAGCCAGACCTTGGAACCTCTGCAATGCTACTTACTGGCAGTTTAGCGGTGATTTTTGCAGCTGGTCTGCCAAAGCGTTTTATGGTTGTTTTGGGCGCATTAGCAGGCTTAATGATGCCGATTTTATGGTCACAATTATATGATTATCAAAAGGCGCGTGTGATGACTTTCCTGCAACCTGATGCAGATATATTAGGAGCAGGTTATCAAATTGCTCAATCTAAAATTGCGCTAGGTTCAGGTGGCACATTTGGGAAAGGGTTTTTGCAAGGCTCGCAAAGCCAGCTTAATTACCTGCCTGAGAAACAGACTGATTTTGTGTTTACGATGATCGGTGAGGAATTTGGCTTTGTGGGTAATGTTGCTATTTTAATCGCTTATTTCGTTATATTAATGTCTATTTTGGTAACCGCGTTAAGATGCAAAAGCCGTTTTTGCCGGCTTTCTTGTATTGGGGTTTCAATGATGATTTTCTTATATATGTTTGTAAATGTGGCGATGGTGACAGGTTTACTGCCTGTTGTGGGTGCACCTCTTCCCCTGATTTCATATGGCGGAACAGCAATGTTGACAGTCTTCATAGGTCTGGGCATGGTGATTAATGCTGCTGTGAATAGTGCAGTGTCAGACCAAGAACTTTTGAAATAAGATTTTTCTTTTCCCTAACAGAGGAAACCAAGATGTTTAGATTTTTTACAACTCAAAAATGGTATTTATGGTCTTGGGCTGGCTCCATAGCTATCCTGTTTTCTTTATGGATTCAGGTGCAAATTGATGTGAAGATCAATGGCTGGTTTGGTGAATTTTACGATATGATCCAAAAAGCATTGGGGGAGCCTAATGCGATTACCATCGAAGAATATTGGGCAGCATTACTGAGCTTTATTACCCTTGCGGGTATTTATGTTGGGGTTGCTGTTCTGGTCAGTTTTTTTACAGCCCATTATCTGTTTCGGTGGCGTACGGCAATGGTGGAATGGTATCATAGTGTATATGACAGAGCGCGCACCATTGAAGGGGCTGCGCAACGTGTGCAAGAAGATACCATCAAATTCAGCAGAATAATGGAATCCCTCGGCACAAGCTTTATTGAATCCATCATGGTATTGGTTGAGTTTTTGCCAATTTTATTTGGTCTTTCTGTGGGTATTCCAATTTTCTTCTTTGGCGAATGGGAATATGGTCTGATTACAGGTGCATTAATCTGGGCTGTGGGCGGTACTTTGTTCCTTGTTGCGCTAGGCTGGTTGCTTCGGCTGGTGGGCGTTGAATATGATTTGCAGAAAAAAGAAGCTGCTTACCGGAAATTATTGGTGATTGCTGAAGATGATGGCGAGGTTCGTCCAAAACATATTGATGAGCTATTTGCAGATGTACGCACCATTCATTTCACCTCTTATATCCGCTATCTCTATTTTAATGTCGGCCGGATTGCATATCTTCAGGCAAATGTGCTTTCTGCTTATGTCTTTTTGGCACCTGCGATTGTTGCAGGGGTAGTTACATTAGGGGTGATGCAACAAATCATCCGCGCATTTGGACGGGTTGAGGGAAGCATGCAGTATCTGCTTAAAGCATGGCCAACCATTATTGAGCTTGCTAGTGTGTATAAGCGTCTGCGTGAATTTGAACGTCAAATCAATGCATCTTCTGGTGAAGAAAAAATACAAGCTTAATGCAAAAAGCTTAAGCTTGTTTGTCAGACGATAAAAAGGATGTTGTTGAATAACGTGAAAGCAAAGGGATGATGTGAACTGCACCACCCTTTGCTAATACAATATCTGCGCCAACAACATCCTCTGGCTGGTAATCGCCGCCCTTTGCAATCATGTCAGGGCTTAGCGCTGAAACCAGCTCAAACGGGGTATCTTCATCAAAGGTGACTACCCCATCTACATAGGATAATGCAGATAATATAGCTGAACGTGTTTGTTCAGACTGGATAGGTCTTGCATCGCCCTTAAGCTTGCGCACGCTATTATCTGAATTCACACCAACAATCAGCTTATCGCAATGTGACGCTGCAGTTTTAAGAATATGCATATGCCCGGCATGTAATAAGTCAAAACAGCCGTTCGTGAAGCCAATCTTAAGCCCTTTTGAGCGCCATTCTTTGATTTGGCTTGAAAGAGCGGCGATTTCTGTGCTGGCTGGCTCAGACTGGCCAGCTGCAATAAGCTCGCCCGGGCATAGGCTTGCTGTACCAAGTTTAGATACCACCAATGATGCCGCAAGATTGCCAATCTCAGCTGCCTTTTTGATATCTTCTGCTGTGCTGAGTAAGGCAGAAATTGCTGCAATTACAGTATCGCCTGCCCCTGAAACATCATAAACATCGCATAAATGTGCAGAAAGATGATGATGGGTTTCAGCCTTAACAATCAGCATGCCGCGCGCACCCATTGTGACCAGCATCGTGCCGATATTGTGGGTTTGTATTACAGATTGTGCATATGTCGTAATATCCTCAATATCAGTAATGTTTCTGCCCGCTGCCCGCTGTAATTCAAGCAGATTCGGGGTCAGCAGACTTGCCCCAGCATAGGCGCTAAAATCTGTTAATTTTGGGTCAATCACAACCGGAATATTTTTATCAGAAGCTGACTTTATCAGCGTTTGAAGCAGGGTAGGGGTTAGCATACCCTTAGCATAATCAGATAGAACAAGCATTTCGCATGCATCCAGCTTTGCGATAACCTGCTGCTTAATTTGTGCTGCAAGCATATCCGAAATAGGGGATGTTTGCTCATGGTCTAGCCGCAACATTTGCTGGCCTGAAGACATGAAACGTGTTTTGGTCGTGGTGGGTCTGTCCGCTGATATAATGCGCATAAATTCTAGTTGCGGTAATGTTGCAAGCGCAGTGTGAAGCTGGTTTGCTTGCGTGTCCTCACCTGTTATCCCAATAAGGCTAGCATTACACCCAAGATGCACCAGATTACGGGCAACGTTCGCTGCACCGCCTGGGACTGCGGTAACCTCATCCTGCACCAAAATAGGGATAGGCGCTTCAGGGGAAATACGATTTACATTGCCATGCACATAGCAGTCTAGCATCACATCGCCGACGACCAGTATGGGTTGATGTTGTACCGCTTCAATTGCATGTGCGATATCTTCTGCATTCATAAGCGATGGCGGGGTCATTTTTTGGGCTCTTTTAAAGATTTAGCTGCTTCGATTATTCGGCTAGTTCCCCCTTTTAAGCTTGTTTGAGGGCTGCGGGTTAAGGCAAGACTATCGCTTGGGACGTTTTGGGTGATAACAGACCCAGCGCCGATAATTGAATCTGCGCCGATAGATACAGGCGCAACTAAGGCCGTGTTTGAGCCAATAAATGCGCCTTTTTCAATGATGGT
Organism: Puniceispirillaceae bacterium (SeqCode); assembly: GCA_965660095.1. Classification (GTDB taxonomy): domain Bacteria; phylum Pseudomonadota; class Alphaproteobacteria; order Puniceispirillales; family Puniceispirillaceae; genus WTJO01. The sequence continues at coordinate 56,495 of CBFHYP010000001.1, read as the reverse complement.
TTGATGTTTTTGAACCCCATCATAATTACAGGTGATGGTGCCTGCCCCAATATTTACCGCCGCACCAATTTCAGCATCACCAATATAGCTTAGATGGCTTGCTTTGGCGCCTTCGGCAAATACAGCATTTTTGGTTTCAACGAAATTGCCAAGTTTAACCTCATCGCCGAGTTTTGTGCCAGGCCGGATACGGGCAAAGGGGCCGATGCTACAATTCTGCTGAATTTCAGCTCCTTCAATATGGCTGAACCCTTTAATCTGACAATTTTGGCCGATTTTCACCTGCGGGCCAAAAAATACATTTGGCTCAATAATCGTATCAGCACCAATTTCTGTATCAAAAGACAAGGTAACGGTTTGAGGGTTAATCATGGTAACCCCTGCCATCATCATCTTTTTTCGAAGCCGGTTTTGCATCAAGGCTTCTGCTTGGGCAAGCTGAACACGGTCATTTACCCCTGTTAGCTCTTCCTCATCACAGACAAGATAGGTGAGTGTACATCCTGCTTGATAGCCATGGGCAACAATGTCTGTGAGGTAAATCTCCCCTTGCGCGTTTGCTGTGTCAAGTTGAGGCAATAAGGTGGTTAACACAGACGCTTTAGCAGCCATAATGCCGCCATTTACTAAGGTGATGCGTTTTTCTGCTTCCGAGGTGTCAGCTTCTTCAACAATCCCGACTAAATCACCTGCATCATTAATCTTTAATCTGCCATAGCCCTTAGGATTATCTGTATCAAAACAGAGCACGCAAATATCGGCATTTTGGCTTGCTTGGGCATTATCTTGGCTAGACGGTGATAGGGTTGCGATAACATCAACAATAGTGGCTTCGGTAATAAGCGGTGTATCTGCAAACAGCACTATTACAGGACAGTCAGGTGCAAGCTTTTCAAGCTGCTGCTGGGCCGCAAGTACCGCATGCCCTGTGCCATTTTGCTTGTCTTGGAAAATAATATCAGCCTTGCCTTCAACAGTGTCCTTCAAATCATTTTGGCTAGGCGACATCACCACTGAAATACTGTCAATATCAGCATTTTTAGCAGCACGCATGACCCAAGAGATAAGCGGCAGGCTGGCTATCTTATGTAACGGTTTGGCCGTCTTGGAACGAAGTCTTGTTCCCTTTCCAGCCGCAAGGATTATCGCTTTTGATTTCATGGTCTTATATAGCCAAAATCTTCATAAAATGACAAGAAATTTGACAGCTTGCCACTAACCTGTTCATAACATTACACGCTTTATGCATCTGTCACTAGTCTATGCTTTACAGCATTGCTTCAAACAGGCAAATTAGGCAAAAAATGTGTATGCTATAACAGATGAGCCGATCATTATATTGACGTGAATAGAGGTAATTTATGTGCGGTATTGTTGGATATATTGGTAATCAAGACGCCTCAGAGATTATTTTAGATACCTTAAAACGTCTTGAATATCGCGGCTATGATTCTGCTGGTATTGTAACCATTGATAATGGTGAACTTGTCTTGCGGCGTGCCGTGGGAAAATTAAAGAATTTAAGCGATTTACTTCACGCTAATCCTCAGCAAGGTCATATTGGGGTTGGTCATACCAGATGGGCCACCCATGGCGGGGTGACAGAAAATAATGCGCATCCGCATCTTGCAAATGATGAAGTAGCGATTGTGCATAATGGTATTATTGAGAATTATCGTCATCTGAAGGCTGAATTACAGGCAAGCGGTTGCGTTTTTTCAAGTGATACAGATAGTGAAGTGCTTGCCCATCTTTTTGTGCAAGCACGGGCTAATGGCCATGATGATATGGCAGCCCTCAAAGATGTGATGTCCAAGATTTCAGGCGCTTTTGCCCTTGCGGCGATTTTTGCAGATAAGCCAGACACACTTCTTGTCGCACGCAATGCATCCCCTCTTGCAATTGGCCTAACAGATGATGTGGTGTGTGTGGCATCTGATGCGGCTGCAATGGCGCACCTAACGCGGCAAGTAATTTATTTAAAAGATGGCGATATTGCTGTTCTTCGCCCTGATGCTATTTCAATCGAAGATAGGGACGGGAGGCCAGCCAACCGTGAGGTTATCACGACATCCGCTAGCCCGATTATGGTCGATAAGGGCGGCTATCGTCATTTCATGGAAAAGGAAATCCATGAACAGCCCGACGCTATTTCAAACACGCTTGCAGCTATGTTAGATACGGAAGGCCAGCTAAGGGCAGGGCTAGATGATGTAGATTATTCAGACATCCGCCATATTGTCATTCTAGCTGCTGGCACAAGCGCCTATGCTGGTGAGGTAGGGCGTTATTGGATTGAGCATTTGGCCGGTGTTGCAGTGTCTGTTGAAACAGCGTCTGAATACAGGTATCGCCATCCTGCTATACAAGATAAAGGCATTGCCATTGCCATTTCTCAGTCTGGTGAATCGCTAGATACGTTAATGGCCTTGCGCTATGCGGCAGAACAAGGGCTGAAAACCATCGGCATTGTAAATGTCAATGAAAGCTCGATTGCGCGTGAAGTTGATTTGGTCTTACCTACACGCGCTGGCCCTGAAATGGGGGTGGCCTCCACCAAGGCCTTTACAGCACAGCTTGTAGTATTGCTGTCCATTGCTATTTCCTTAGGAAGGGCTAATGGCAATCTATCAGATACCGATGCGGATAAGCTTACCTCTGCCCTACAGGCATTGCCAGGTGCGGTCGGGGCAGCCATTAATCAAACCGAACAGGTAATTACGGTCGCACAAGAGCTGAAAACAGCGCGTTCTTGTTTATTTTTGGGCAGGGGTAGGTTGTACCCGCTCGCATTAGAAGCAGCCCTTAAGCTGAAGGAATTAAGCTATATTCATGCAGAAGGATTTGCCGCAGGGGAAATGAAGCACGGGCCAATTGCTTTAATTGATGATGGGCTTCCGGTGATTTGTCTTGTTGATAATGACCCGCTTTCTGAAAAGACTTTGTCAAATTTAAAGGAGGCTCAGGCAAGGGGCGCAAATATCATCATTATTGCTACTGAAAAAATTGCCGCAGATGTCGATTTTGCTAGCCATAAAATTGTGGTGGCGGATTGCCCAGATATTTTATCACCGCTCATCCTCGCCGTGCCAGCCCAGCTATTGGCATATTATACAGCATCAGAAAAAGGCACAGACGTTGACCAACCCCGCAACCTTGCAAAATCGGTAACTGTTGAATGACATTTAGCCAGACTACATGCACCATCACCTATTATTTTTAGGTTTAAAATATCTACATCACTCGCCCAAAATTTTTCCTGTCTACGCGGCTGAATTTGTGGGATGCTTTGGGTATGATTACAGCGATAGACCATCTTGTGCTAACAGTTGCTGATATCCGTTCAGCCATTGCCTTTTATACAAAGGTGCTGGGGATGCGGGCGGAACAGTTTCAGCCCTCTGATGGAAGCGCGCCACGGCATGCGTTGTATTTTGGCAAGCAGAAAATTAATTTGCATGCTGCCGCATCACCTTATCAGCCGCATGCCAAAACACCTCTTTCAGGTTCTGCAGATATATGTTTCCTTTCAAGCTTGCCGCTTTCACACTGGCAGGAACATCTTAGCACATGCAAGGTGGATATAGAGCTTGGGCCGGTAATGCGTTCAGGGGCGGTGTGTCCACTTCATTCGATTTATATTCGTGACCCTGATGGTAATCTAATCGAAATTTCTTATCCTGAGAGAGCGGTATGAGCGCACCGCAATATCATATTCGAAGTTTTGAGGTGGCAGACACAGATGCAGTGATTGCGTTGTGGCAGGCAACCCAGCTTGTCCGTTCATGGAATGACCCACATAAAGACATTCAGCGCAAGCTGGAACAACTAGAACATTCACAAACGAGCATATTTTGGGTAATTGAAATGGATGGGGAGATTATTGGGTCTGTGATGGCTGGATATGATGGGCATCGTGCTTCTGTGAACTATCTTGCTGTGCATCCGAAATGCCAAACTAAGGGCATTGGACGGATTATGATGGATAAGGTCGAGCAATGGTGTTTAACGCTGAACTGCCCTAAAATAAATTTGCTAGTGCGGACAGATAATCTAGATGTTCGGAATTTTTATGCCCAATTAGGCTATGCTCAAGATGAGGTGGTAGCGCTTTCAAAGCGTCTCATACCAGATCAGTGAGCGGTATAATCTGTTTAATTCTGTAAATCAGACTGGCTAATTGTGCCTAAATATTTAAAGGTGACAAAGAGCTGTAATTCACTCACCTTCTTCACATCACGGTCAGCAAACGGGTCACGCTTATAATCTAATGATACGGTTAGACAATCTTGAAAACCGCCAGTCCAGACAGCTGAAAATGTCGACTGTTCTTTTTTGCGCTGATTATTGCTCAAATTCCAGACCTGATTTGCTTTTAAGGTCAGACTGTCTGTAATTTTCTGAGAGGCACTGATAGAAGCTTGCTCTCTATCCATGTCATTGCCTTCAAAATATAATTTGCTAATTTGCGTATGGTTTACAGATAGGCTTGTTCCGTTATTATTATACCCAACAGAAGTGCGAGATTCCTGGATTTGAAAATCTTCTGAATCTGCTCTACCTGCCCAATTCACGTTGGTGTGGTAGGGCGTGTTTACACTTAAAGAGGCGATATAATCTGAATATTTTGACGAAGTCTCTGTTAGGCCAGCTGACCTTTTCCCTGAAGCGTTATAAGAAACACCGATAAATGAGGATATCGCCCCAATTGCAGGCAAGTCTGTTGCAAGCGATACACCGCCATCTATCCGACTGCCAGGCAAGATATAATCACGCCCCTGAAACCGGTTATTGAGAAACATGTTCGCTTCATCAAGTCTGAAATCCGCAGCATCTCTATTTGGGGTTTCATCTGTGCGGTCTGAACCTTCAATCGCGGTAAGCTTCAGCTTTGGAGTGAGGATTGCTGGTGTATCGCCAATGGATGTAGGCACAATACGGTGCCAACCAGCCGAGCCAATAAGATTAGCACCGCCAAATTGTTTAAGCGCAAAATCCGGGTCATCTGTATTTTGAATATCATGATAGGTGGCAAGCCCGTCTACCTGATAGCTCATCACACCGCCCAAAAACGAATGTTTATGAAGCAGAGATTGAAGTGCTGTCCAACGTACCATCTCATGGCTATCATCATTATCAAGCTGGAGAAGTGAGAATTCTGTCTTTAGCGTTTGGTTTTCCGTTACCCCGCGCCTAGTTTTCTCATAGTAAATATGGGGAAGGATAGATGGTTCTTTCTCAGGCGTATCATCGCTTCTTAAACCTTGATAATCAGATGCTTCAATCAAATAATATCTATTTTTATCCATCTTCTGGGCTTGGACTGTAGATATTTGTGATAGGCTTGCATCATACCCATAACGCCGTAAAAAAGTATCTTGCGAGGTGCGTTTAATCTTGGAGTTAACCTTCCAGCTGTTACCAACTCGTGTGTTGAAATCCAATTCTAGAGCGCCAACTTGCTCTCTATTTTCTTTAAAGGTCTCAAGCTTTCCTGCGACAACCCGCATATCCAAGCTAGAACGATCCCAGCGCTGGCGATAGATGGTCTTAAGCGCTTGTCCCCGAAATGGAAAATTTGAAGGTTGAAATTCAACATCTCGGGTTGGGCTAATAACCTGATAATACGGGATGGTTGCTGTAAGCCCCTTATCATTCGAATAGGCAAAGCTAGGGGTTAAAAAACCACTACGGCGTTTTACAGTCCAGTCAGGATGCGCAAGGGCTGGCAAGTAGAAGACAGGCAAGCCGTAAATATGCATGCGTACATTAGAATGGGTGATGGTGCTAGTCTGAATATTATGGGTTGTAGATGTCGCACGCAAATCCCAAATCGGGCTTTCGCCTTTATCGTAATCGCATTTACATGGCGAAAATCTGCTTCGGTTAAACACCGTTCTTAATTCTTGTCTGTGGTCAGCATCTTTTGCGGTGAAACGCGTGCCGTCTGCTAATTGGCTAATTACGGGGGTTGCTATCGCATGCGTGAAATTCTCATCAAGCAACATCTCATCAGAACGATGCTCAAACCCTTCTGCAGTATTATACACCACATTCCCAAGTGCTTGAGCTTGGTCAGTATTTTGATTGTAGATAACCTTTTCAGCAGTTAGCTTTTCAACGCCTCGTGTAATCACAACATTACCCGTTGCAGTAAGAATCCCGCTTTCCCTATCGACTGTCACCGTATCCGCTTCAAAATCTACATTTTCAGTATCTTGAGCAAAGCCATATTGTGGGGCTAATAACAGTAATCCAAAGCACAATAATATCAAAGCCGCACTTATCTTAAGGTGCTGGCTTTTTCTGACTGCTAATTTAGGTGAGATTGCAGCCATGGTGTTTGGGTTGTGATTAATGCATACCATGTTCACACTGCTACCTTAAACTGCCTTTGATGTAAATGAATTCATGAGGTTTTTTCTCATTTTAACGGCAGTATTAGACATTGTTTCAGCACCAAACGGGTAATCCTGCCATGCATGTTCTTGTAATGCGCGGCGTTTTTTCTCATCCCTCATAAGCAATTCGCATGCCTCAGCAAGATTTTTGCTAAATTCAGGATATGCATATTCAGCATAATGTTGGTTGTTATCCACCTGTATTATAACTGCTTTGCCTGCAATATATTCACCCGCCCCGCCGGTAGCTGTTGAAATTAGGGCTGCACCTGCTGCCAATGCTTCTAGGTTCGTCAAGCCAGCAGGTTCAGGCCATAAAGAGGGGACAATAATAATCTCTGCCTGTTCTTGGAACTTTCGCAAATTTTGTTTGTCCATAAAGCCGTGCATTGTAGCCTGCTTCCCCATTTTTTCTGCAAGCCCGATAATTTCTTGCTCATATGGGGTAGGCGGCTCATGCGCAAAATGCCTGCCGCCAATAATATGAAGATGCCAGTCTTGATGTTGTGCAAGCACAGGCGCTATCGCTCTGCAGGCATGTAATATCCCTTTTTCAGGCACTAGCCGCCCTGCTATTACAATCGATGTGGTTTTTGGCTTTGGGGCGTCTAGCCATCTTGTTACTCCATTGCGAATGGTGACGAGCTTTTTTTCTAAGTTGGGGGGCGGGTTAAGGCCTTCGCAAAATTTCTGTTTGATATAATCTGATACACAAAAAACCCCTGCTAGACGGTTAAGCAGATTTTGGCGTTCGCGAATAGTTTTAGCCCCCTTCATTTCAGTAGGATCATTATGCAAATATAAGAAGATGGGTATTTCTGGAGATGATTTTGCGATTTTAGCTGCAACCTGACATCTGCCGTGAATTTCAATAGCATCTGGCTTTTGGTGTGACTTTAGATGATGAAGATAGGCCGCCGCAAAGCCTAAATTCTGTCCCCCAAATAATCCATTAAAACGCGGAGAAAGACTTGTATAAGGCAAATCTGAAGGCGGCGTATTTAAGGGCCTGCCGAATATCATGAATTCTTGTTCTTTATTTTCTATCTGAACAAGGTCGCGAACAATGCTTGCAATCGCGCCTTCATTGCCACTAGAAAGTTTTTCTTTGAAGGGCAAAAGAATATCAATTCTAGTTTTGGTCATTTAACGCTAGCCATAATATTGTTAGCCCTGCTAGTAGATGAAGTGCGTGCCATTTAATCTGGATTTTATAAATCTGATATATACCAAAAGTGATACAGAACAGATGAGGGATAGGCAAGAAAAGCTGGGATGTTCTTATGCAGGATAATAAAAAAATTCTTATTCTAAAACATGGAGCACTTGGAGATATCATTCAGGGGTTTGATGCTTTTGCATCTGTCCGCACCAGCTTCCCAACAGCAGATATTAGCCTGCTTACAAGCTCAGCCTTTGCGCCCCTGCTTACAAACTCAGGATGGTTTGATGAGGTGCTTATTGACAATAGAGCGCCGTTTTGGAAGGTTTCTGCTCACCTCGCATTAGCGCGTATTCTGCACAGAAACTGGGATATTGTGCTTGATTTTCAATGCTCTAAACGCACCGCTAATTATGCTAAATTTAAATCTGTTAATACGAAATGGTTTGGTATTTCTAAAAATGCTACAGATAAGCTACCTGATTTTACAGGGGTGAATAACGCCGATAGAATGCTGATTACAGCAGAGCAGGCTGGCGTATCCCGGCTACAAGCAAAAATGGACTGGCTTATTTCAGGCGAGTTGCCAGCATCTGCACAAACCCTTCAGGGGCATAAATATGGCGTGCTCTTTGCGGGTTGCTCGCTTGCAAAGCCGCAAAAAAGATGGCCAGCCGAAGGCTTTATTGAGCTGGCTAATAGCTTGCTAAAAGCAGGGATAAGACCAGTTCTTGCAGGTACAGCCCAAGATAGAGATGCTAATAATGCGGTACTTGATAAATGCCCAGAAGCGCTTGATGTAACAGCGAAAACAAATTTAACAGCTTTAGCAGCATTATGCGCCCAAGCATCATGCGTCATTGGAAATGATACAGGGCCAGTATTTCTAGCCGCAAAATGCGGTACACCAACGGTGATGGTAATGGGCGGGGATACTGACCCGCTAATGTCGGCACCTAAGGGCAGCCAAGCAAGTTACATAAAAGCAGACAATATCAAAACCATACAAGCTGAACAGGTGCTACAAAAATTACAGAATTTGGGTGTTTTATATCCCTAAAATGATGAATTTGGTTGTTTTAGAAATTCCGTTTCTTCGGCTGAAGAAGGCCGGCCTAAAATGGCGTTGCGATGCGGAAAACGCCCAAATTGTGCGACGATATCCCGATGTCGTACAGCATAGTCATAGGTTAAATCAGAAGTATATTCTTTGAATAAGGGCAATGATTTATCTTGAATTGCAAGGTCTTCTGAATGCATCATTGGCATCAATAAAAATTGTCTTTTTGCAAGGGATTCTTCTGTTTCTAGCTGTTTTTCAAAGACACCTCTAAGGGTGAGTGCCAATGCCATTTCATCCCCAGAAAACGCTTTTGGGGTATTCCGATAGATGTTTCGGGTAAATTGGTCTAACAGCAATATCAGAGCTAATCGTGTATTAGGTTCTGCTGCCCAGCTATCAAGTTGCGCAAGAAGTGCCTTTTCAACCAACTCACCAAAGCGATTTTTGATTTTCTCGTCAAATTCCTCGCTTTTTGTAAACCAATCTTCAGGTGAAGATTCCGAAAACCAAAATTCTAGTACCTTATCTGCTTGATGGTTTGAACTCATCAGTTAAGCTCCATTTTTTGCAAACACTAAATGTGCTTTAGGTCAGTATTTTCCCAGGATTAAGTAAGTTATCAGGGTCTAGGCTTTGCTTTATTCGGTGCATTATCTTCAAAGCAACAGGGTCTTTTACCCCCTTCAACTGCTCAGCTTTTAATTGCCCCACACCATGTTCAGCACTAATGGACCCATTGACCTTTGATAGTGCTTCATAGATGGCATTTTTAACAGGCTCTCTTTTTTGCGCCCAATCTGGATCGCCGCCCTCACGTTCAAGCACGTTGAAATGCACATTGCCATCACCAAGATGGCCATAGCCGCAAATTCGCGCATCTGGACAGATTTTGCGTACCTCTTTGGTTGCATCATGGTAGAAATGCGCAAAGTCAGAACGTGTGACCGAAATATCTGTATTTACTGGCCAGCTTTCTCTTTTGGTAGATTCAGGTGCATTTTCCCTGATTTCCCAAAGCTGTTTTCGCTGTGCTTCATTTTGGGCGATGACGGCATCTGTGATCATCTCATTTTCAAACTGCTCAGCCAGAAACCTCTCAAGCAAATATGTAAGCGGTATAATGCCATTTTCATCTGCTTCCCCATCTTCATCATTGGTGGAGGCTATTTCCATTAAAATCATGAATTCAGGAATAGGCGAAAGCGGCTGTTGGATATGCTCAAATTGCTTGCATACAATCTCTAATAATGAGGCTGGCATAATTTCAAAAGCTTCCACTTTTTCACCAGATTTGCTTTGCAATAGCCCAAGTAAATCCACCCCTGCTTGAATATTCGGTATGCCAACAAGTGCAGTGGCACGCACTGATGGAAGCGCAAACAGCTTTAGCGAGGCGGCAGTGATAACCCCCAATGTCCCTTCAGAACCAATAAACAGATTTTTAAGATCATATCCTGTATTGTCTTTGCGAAGGGGGGTAAGTAAATTCATCACCTCACCACCCATTAAAACCACTTCAATCCCTAAGCATAATTCACGGGTTGTGCCATATTTCACCACATTCAGTCCGCCTGCATTTGTTGCAAGGTTTCCGCCAATCGTGCAACTTCCCTTGGCGCCGAGATTTAACGGAAAATATAATCCTTCTTTTTCAACATGGTGATGGATGTTTTCAAGTACGCATCCTGCTTCAACAACAATCGATTTATTGGCGGGTGAGAATTCTCTTATGGTGTTTAGCTTTGCGGTAGAAAGAATAAAAGCTTGCCCTGAATGATCAGGTATACCACCGCCAACCAGACCAGTATTGCCGCCTTGGGTGACGATAGGGATGTTTTGGTCTTTTGCGCAAGCAAGGATTTGCGCAATATGCTCAACAGAACGCGGCTGAAGCACAGCTTTAGCTTTACCAGAAAAATTGCCGCGCCAATCTTCCAAGTAAGAGGCTTTATCTTGATCTGAAGTCAAAATATTTTGACTGCCTATAAGTTGCTCAAAGCTTGTAACGTCATTCATATTTTAATCTCAAACTTACTTTTGAAATACCCTATCAGCATCCTAAGATGTGAGGGATTAGCTTATCTAGCCTTTAGTAAAGATACAAGACAGAATAGCGTGATATTTCACGGACGTGGTGCTGCTGCGCGCTTTAATCTGTCATTAATGGCAATGCCAATTCCCTGATTTGGGATAGGTGCAACACAAATCGTTTCTGCTCCGCTCGCATCTGCTTGATGTAGCATTTTAAATAAATTTGCAGCCGCTTCAACTAAATCACCTGTTTCTGATAGGCTGAAATGATGCTCAAGCGGAGATGCGGCTGCATTAAATCCAAGATAGGCTGCATTTTTGGCCGGCTCAACCACATCTAAAACGACCTGTGCATGCGGCGCATAATGCGATTCCAACTGCCCGGGTGAGGCGATAGCCCCTTTTGGCGTTGCAGCGAATTGCACGGGAATGCCTGAAACATTTTCAATATCTTCTGCACTAATAGGACCAGGGCGCAATATCACAGCAACATTTTTATTGCGGCAATCTACAACTGTGGATTCAATGCCTGTAGCGCACCAACCCCCGTCTAATATCATTTCAATTTTATTGCCAAGACCAGCATCAACATGACTAGCACTTGAAGGGCTAATTTTTCCGCTAGGGTTTGCTGAGGGGGCAACAACAGGAAAATCGCATAGGTTTAAAAGCTTCTGCGCAACTTCATGTGCTGGCACGCGTATCGCAAGCGAAGGGTGCCCTGCACTTGCAAGCAGACTAATCGGACAGTTTTCAGGTCTATCTATAATGAGGGTAAGCGAACCTGGCCAAAAAATCTGTGCTAATCTAAGCGCTAGCCCCTCTAATTTTAGCATCTTGGTTGCCTGTTCGGTGGATGCAAAATGGCTGATAAGCGGGTTGAAGGCAGGTCGTTGTTTTACCTCATAAATCTTGGCAACGGCTACATCATCACATGCGTTTGCGCCTAGCCCATATACTGTTTCCGTTGGAAAGGCGACAAGCTTGCTTTGCGAAAGGTACCTTGCAGCTTTTAAAATATGGGTATCTGAGGGCGTAAAAATTGTCATATCGTCACTAGGGGGATAAAGCGTCCATCTATCTATGCTGTGATTTATACTCTTACAGTTGTTTTTTTTATAGTATATTCTTATCGCACCTGCATTTTTAGAGGTGTCTAGGATGCATAAATGAAAGCTTGAAAGCGGGTAGGATAACACGATGTGCGGGCGTTTCACCCTGACAACAACAAACGATGAAATGCGGCAAAGATTTGGTGTGGTGCTTACCCAAAATCTGCGCCCAAGCTGGAATATTGCCCCCACCCATCAATCGCTAATTCTAAAATCAGATGGGCTAGATACACGTGCAACTTTAGCGCAATTCGGGTTCGTGCCGCGTCAATCTTCAAAACTTATTATCAATGCGCGGTCTGAAACAATCTCAGAAAAACCAACTTTTGCACCGCATCTTGAAACAAGACGGTGTTTGGTCATTGCAAGTGGTTGGTATGAATGGTCACCAGATAAAAAGCCGTATCATGTCCAATTAGCAGATGGCCGCGTTATGGCAATGGCAGGGATTTACCGCCCCGCACAACAGAAACAGGCTGAAGAATTTGTAATTGTTACCACCGCAGCACAGGGCGATCTTGCACATATTCATCACCGCTCGCCAGCTATATTGTCTCAATCAGCGTGGGATATATGGCTCTCTGGAAGCGTTGATGAGGCTTTATCTGCACTGGTTCCGCCGCCAGCCCAATTCTTTAATTGGTATCACGTCTCACCTGAGGTGGGTAAAGTGCGCAATGACTATCCTGAACTTGCTGCCCCACTCCCTGCTGAGGGAGCTGAAAACCAAGGGGGTGAGAGCAGCCAAAAAGATTTGTTTAGCTAGCCAGTTGGGCGTGCATCCCGCACTAAACATGCATAGATATGCCATAACATTAACGCCGCCGCACCACGATAAGGCTTCCAACTTAACGCTAAGCTATCCATTTGCTTGTGTGTGGGGCGCGTATCAAGCGATTTTAAACGTTTAACAGCCTCCATCAAAGCGAGGTCATTACCTGGCCACGCATCCAAATCGGCAAGGCAAAATAAGCGGTAATTGCTAATCGTCCAATCACCAATCCCCCTTATCTTTATGAGCGTATTATGAAAATCTGACGCATCGGATTGATTTAGCCATTCAAGGTCAAGCTCACCACTGTTAAATTGGCGCGCTAAATCAATTACATATTCAGATTTACGGCGCGATAATCCAATAGATTGCAAATCTTCATAGGCGCAGCCGCCCAAGCTTTCAGCATTAATCCAGTCTCGCTCTTGCATTCTGTGCCATAAGGTGTGTGCAACATGACGCGATATTTGCTGGCCTAGAATGATGCGGATTAAGGTTTCAAAACGAGGCGGGTCAAACCTGTCTGGCGGATTGCCAAATTTACGACGTGCTTCTTGTAAGTCATCATCAAGCATATCTAGTGCTTCTAGCGCAGTAGATAGTTTGGCATACGCATCTTCTTGTTCCATTATTTCCCCACATTAAAAAGATTAACTATGATATTGAAAATCAACTTTTAATATATAATTTGCCATGTTTAAGGGTGACATAAAAAATTTCTTTGGGCTAGTATCTAAGAGGAAGTTTCTAACGCACGATAGCAAAGGCACACGAAAAATATGGCACAGCAAAAACAACTGATGTGGGATTTGCCTTTACGCCTTTATAAATGGAGTTTTGCATTAGGCATTATTGGCGCCATTGCTACCGGCAAGATGGGCAACATCACCTTGCATGAACGTTTTGCGCTTACTGTATTAGGGCTATTAGCATTTAGATTTATTTGGGGATTTGTGGGGAGTAAAACAGCACGATTTAGCAGTTTTGTTAGATCACCCAAAGCAGCTTTTGATGATTTTTTTGATATTCTTAAACGCCGAAAGAAAAGTCATTTTGGGCATTCCGCACTTGGCGGCTATGCCACATCTGCGCTGTTGCTCGTGCCGTTAGCCATTGTAGCAACAGGCTTATTCTCAACAGATGATGTGCTTTTTGATGGCCCGTTAGCGCATTTCCAGCCTGACTGGATTAAATCTGCAACCTGGCTTCATCATAAACTTCACCCTGTGTTATTCGCACTTCTTGGCCTGCATTTAGCGGCTATTCTTACCTATTGGTTTAGATTGCGGATAAACCTTGTTGCCCCAATGCTTACAGGAAGCAGCGTTAAATCCCATGACAGCATCACAGCGCTTAGCCGTAATACACAAATCTTGGGGTTTGCGATTATGGCGCTATGTGTCGGTTTAGCGCATTTATTGCCAGAATTAAGGCCAAGCTATTTCTAGCTTTAGAGAGGCGTTAATTTTTAAAGCTTGAATGACAGGTTTTGCAGGTTCCGCCTAAGCTTTGAAAAGCTTGTTTCACAGCTGAAATATCTTTGCGCATTGCAGCGTTCACAACTGCATCGGCAGCCATTTTATTTTCAACGCTTAAGGCTGTAAAACGTTCGAACTCAAACCAAATATCGTCTCGTGCACCGTCGCTTTCTGAGCCTTCAGGAAAATATTCAGGCATTACAGATGCCCATGCAGAAATTTTGTTTGCTTGGGCAGCAATGCCATCAAAATCTTCAGCGCCAATCAAGCTGCCCATGGCACGTAATGCACCTGCATTAGCTTTGAAATTTGCCTTCCTTTCAGCAACCACGTCAGATGCCATTATCGGAAAGCTGAACATGCTGATGGAAAATATAACAAGAAATAGCCGTTTCATTTGTGCCCCTATTAGTGCTAGCATTAATTTATCATTTATACGTCCTGGCAATTATAGTCAGATTAACCTTTTCATTACCTTGTTTTTTTAACCAGCGCTGTGAGGGTGCTTTGCAGAGCAAATAGGTTAATTCTAAGTGATGGTGACGATTATATTTTTAGCCAAGGATAGGGTATGCCCATTCAATCTACCCGCATGTTAGGGGTTGTGCTTACCCTGATTTCTGTTGTGTGCGGGCTTATTACAGGCGCAATTGTCAAAGATTTAGCGAATGAATTACCTATTCTTATTTCGCTTTGGTATCGTTTTCTATTTTCCCTGCCTTTATTATTTGCACTCGCCTTATACACACGGGGGGCTAAGAACTGGCTTCAGATAAATAATAAAAGGGTGATGGTGATTCGGGTAATGTTTGGCATTTCCGGTATTGCATTTTGGTTTTTATCGGTGCGCACCATCCCGTTAGGCCAAGCAACGGCCCTGTTTCAGTCTTCAGTTTTGTTTATCACGATGCTTTCTCCGTTTTTCTTAGGCGAGCGTGTTGGGGTGTATCGCTCAACAGCAGTTGTGATCGGTTTAATCGGTATTTTCATTATTACAGATGCGATCAATCAAGTGCCTTCTTGGGGAATAATTTTTGCTATTTCAGCTGCGGTTTCAGGCTCTGGTCTTTCTATTGCATTGCGTAAGCTTGGCAAAAGTGAAGTGCCAGCCACGGTAGCGAGCTTATATAATTTCTCTGGTTTTGCCCTGATGTCGATATGTTTGCTGATCATGCCGCATTTCTGGGCATGGCCAGATAATCTGCAATTGATAAAGCTTATTATGCTGGGTGTTGTTGGCTCACTCTTGCAGATTTGCATGACAACAGCTTACCGGTATAGCGAAGCTGTGGTTGTGTCATCGCTAAGATATCTTCAAGTGCTTGGCGCAGGTATTTTGGGTTTCTTCTTATTTGGCGAAATTCCAACAGCCTTGCAGCTTATTGGTGCGGTTATTGTCGTTGGCTCATGCCTATTTATTGTGTTTCGTGAGTTCCAGCTATCACGCCGCTGAGATTTTTTTCGATTAGCTTGACAAAATACAGTGCAGATGGCTAATCCTGTGGCACATTAATTTTCAGGCTGTCTTGTTGTAAAAAGGGATATCGTTATGCTGTTACGCGCCATGGGTGAGATGGAAATTCATAGTTTTGAGCTAGCAGAACTTCCAGCGGCAAAACCGGATATTGCAACATTGCCAGCAGATGCAGATAAAGCTGATATGGTGAATTGGCTTGGTGCGCGTCTTGACGGTGATGAAGCCGCCACAAATATTGATGATGACGCAAAGCGGGCTGAAATTGAACAGCTTGCTGGACACCTTCTTCAGCAGTCTGAGCAAGAGGTAGGACAAGATGATTTTGTGCTTTTGCTTATTCTACGCGAGAAATGGCCAGTGGGAAGCAAAGCAAAATTCCGGATGAAGGCTGAACGCGCACATGCAGAATTTACCTATCATTTTCTGCTCTGCCCAGCACAGCAGGGCGCAAGCCTTGCAGATGATGAAAGCTTGCAAAAGGCTGAAACCCAGTCGCTTGCCGCGATTGTCCCGATGCTAAAAGCAAACCGTAAACGTTTTGCTAGCTCTAGCGGGCTGCAGCAATTCTTAAAGCAAATCGGCTAAAGATAGGCAGGTTGTTACGCTAATTCTGGCCTATCTTTATATTCAGCTAGGGATTCAGGATTTGCCAACGCTTCGGTGTTTTTAACTGCCCTGCCATGCACAATATCGCGTACCGCTAATTCAGTGATTTTGCCTGAACGTGTGCGCGGGATATCTGTAACTGCTAAAATAACAGCGGGAAGATGTCTTGGGCTTGCTTTTGCCCGAATGTCCTTTTTAAGGTTGGCTTGCAGATTTTCGGTAAGCGAAGCACCGTTTGACAGACGCACGAATAAAATAATGCGTGTGTCATTATCGTAATTCTGCCCAATGACTAGTGCTTCTGCAATCTCATCAAACTCTTCAACAATGCGATATATTTCTGCAGTTCCAATGCGCACTCCGCCAGGATTAAGGGTTGCGTCTGAGCGCCCATGGATAACAATACCCCCACGTTCTGTTAACGTAGCCCAATCGCCATGCCGCCAAATATTATCAAATGTCGAGAAATATGCTTCTTTATATTTGGTATGATTTTCATCATCACCCCAGAAACATACAGGCATAGACGGGAAGGGAGTTACACAACATAACTCACCTTGATCTTGTGCTATCGGCGTTCCATCCTCATTAAGGATTTGCACATTCATGCCAAGGCCCCTGACTTGAATTTCGCCTGCGTAAACTGGCTTTATCGGGCATCCAAGCACAAAACAGGCCATCAAATCTGTACCGCCAGAAATAGAGGCAAGGTGCACATTTGGGCTGATATGCTGATAGATAAAATCAAACCCTTCTTCAGAGAGCGGCGAGCCTGTCGAACATAAGGTCTTTAACGCAGATAGCTTAGCTATTTGTGCTGGATAGGCCTCTGCTTTGCGTAACGCATCAATATATTTTGCAGAAGTACCAAACAGGCTTACCCGCTCTTTTTCTGCAATTTCCCAAAGCCGCTCAGGGCCTGGATAGAATGGGCTACCTTCATAGACCAGCACCGTTGCTTTTGACAGTAAGCCAGAAACCAGCCAATTCCACATCATCCAGCCGCAAGTGGTAAAGTAAAACACCACATCGCCCTGTTGCACATCGCAATGCAATTTATGCTCTTTGATATGTTGAACAAGCGTACCGCCAATGCTGTGGGTAATACATTTTGGCGCGCCAGTTGTACCAGAAGAATATAGGATATAAAGCGGGTCGTTAAAATTCATCCGCTCAAAATCTGTTACTGGCGCATGCGCTAGCGCATCTTCAAAGGCGGAGGCAAGGTTGATATCGTCTAAATTCGGGGCTTGATGAACATACCCTGCAACAAGCACATGGGACAGGCTATCTAGTTTTTGGGTTAATTCATTTAAACTATCTAGTCTGTTAATTGGCTTACCATTGTAAAAATACCCATCAATGGTGATAAGCAATTTAGGCTTAATTTGGCTAAATCTGTCTGATACACCTGTAATTCCAAAATCAGGGGAGCAGCTTGAAAAAATAGCGCCAAGTGTTGCGGTAGCTAGCATTACGATTAAAGTGATCTCACAGTTTGGAAGATATGCTGCAACCCTATCGCCCTTGCCAATGCCATGCGCTTTCATCCAGCCTGCTAGGGCGAGCGCTTGCTCTTTGATTTCTGCGCGAGTTAATCTGGTGCATCTGCCATCTTCACCATAGGCAATGAAGGCAAGGCTATCATCTGCATCAGCAAGCATGTTTTCAGCATAATTAACGCGTGCTTCAGGGAAAAATTTTGCTCCTGGCATCTGGTTTTTATGCGCAATCTCAATGCTACCTTTCTCGCCAATAATGTCATGCCAATCCCATAATTCTGACCAAAATTCAGCAGGTTGGTCCACTGACCATTGCCACAAAGCATCATAATCCTCGCGCCAGTCAAAACCAGCTGTCTCCTTTAGTCTGTTCGCAAATTGATATAGATGGGTATGGTGCGCTTTTTCAGGGTCTGGTGTCCATAACAGACGCCCAGAAATACGGGGTTGGGAAGAAGACATTATCGCCTCATACAGGTAAGTGACTAGGTTGTAGTTTCTGCCAAACAGCAGGCTTATGACCATACTAAACTAAAAGTATAATCGCTAGTCAATGAGCATAGCAGAAGCAAGCACCACTACCAGACATAATGAGCCAATCATAGAAACAGAGAAGATGGTGGTTAAAAATGGATGGTTATTCTATGTGTGACGTTCAGTCATGTTTACGCGGTAAATTATTTGATAACTGTCTTGGAAAATGGTTCTACTATCCCCATCATTTGCCATTTGTGGTGCAGATTGAGTGTTTGCTTACAGATGAGGTGCTTATCTATGCCAGTTTTGATAATAATGGCGGGGGTGCCTATCTTTCCTCTTTTTTAAATTTATTGATGATCGAGGAGATTAATTCTATTTCATCTCCGTTGCGCAACCTAGATGGGGATAGCCTCACCACAATTGCAGGGAAGCGGGGTATTTTGCCGCTTAATCAGGTAAGCGGTTCTGTATCCTTAACTTTTTTCTCCATGCAAAAATGTACCTCAGATATGAGCGCTGATCTTGCGCTGCTTATTTATGAATTTACCGAAGCATTGCAGGCGCATTTACCTGAACATCTAGCACAGAAAAATGAAAAATGCTGGGAAGCCCGCATTGTTTCGCTAGCTGAAACAAAGCTAAGCCAGATGATTGCAGATAGTTCTGAGAAATAGCAAATTCTCAAAATTAAAATTCTGATTTCAAATGTATTTTTGCGTTCTTTTCTTAATGCCGTTATAACTAGTGCATATCTTATCAGGTAGCACTTTTGCGCCACTCACCCGCCGCTGAATATCGGTGTGTGAGGCAAGCGTTTCCTAATATTGGTTTCATGGCATTAAAAGAAAGAAAGCGATATGCAAAATAAGCACGATTTTGACTATGATTTAATTGTGATCGGCGCAGGGTCAGGCGGGGTAAGGGCAGCTAGGATTTCTGCAGGGTATGGTGCAAAAGTTGCCGTCATCGAAGCAGATAGACCAGGGGGCACCTGTGTTATCAGAGGGTGTGTTCCTAAAAAGCTTCTTGTATATGCCTCACAATTCGCATCTGAAGCGGAAGATGCGGCTGGTTTTGGGTGGCAGATTGAGGGGGTAAGCCATGATTTTGGCGCCTTAATCGCTGCCAAAGATAAAGAGATTTTGAGGCTAGAAAATATCTACCGCAAATTGCTTGAAAATGCGGGTGCAGAGCTTATTGCAGGATATGGCAAAATTACTGGGCCAAACCATGTTGAGGTTGCAGGCACCATACACACAGCCAACAAAATTTTAATTGCAACTGGCGGCACCCCGCAATTGGTTGATGTGGCGGGTATGGCCGATTACGCAATTACATCAAACGAAGCGCTTGATTTACCTAGTTTGCCAGAAAAAATCGTGATTTATGGGTCTGGCTATATCGCACTTGAATTTGCAGGTATTTTTAATGGGCTGGGTGCAGAAACACATCTTGTCTATCGCGGTGACTTACCCTTAAGGGGGTTTGATAGCGATGTGCAACACAATATAGCGGTTGCATTAGCAGATAGGGGCATTCACTTGCATCATGGTAAAACCATCACCTCTATCTCAAAACAAGATGGTGATATCCATGTTAAGCTAAGCGATAATAGCTATATACAGTGCGATCAGATAATGGCTGCAACAGGGCGTAAACCGAATGTAGATGGCCTTGGCTTAGAAGATGTTGGTGTTGCGCAACAGCGAGGCGGCGCTATCATTGTGGATGAATTTTCGCAAACTTCAGTGCCCTCTATCTATGCTGTTGGGGATGTCACTGACCGGATTAATTTAACCCCTGTTGCGATTGGTGAGGGGCATGCGTTTGCAGACACAGAATTTGGGGGCAGAAAGCGCACTATATCGCATGAGAATGTCGCATCTGCTGTCTTTAGCCAACCGCCAATTGCCTCAGTAGGGTTAAGCCAAGCACAGGCTGAAGAAAAATATGGTCAGCTTGATATTTATGAAAGCCAGTTCAGAGCGATGAAAAATACGCTATCTGGCAGGGGTGAAAAAACCTATATGAAGCTTATTGTCGAGCAAAGCACTCAGATTGTCAGAGGGGTTCACATGGTGGGTCCTGATGGCGCTGAAATTATGCAGGCTATGGCTATCGCCTTGCATCTTG
The DNA here is from genome assembly GCA_965660095.1 of Puniceispirillaceae bacterium (SeqCode). GTDB lineage: Bacteria > Pseudomonadota > Alphaproteobacteria > Puniceispirillales > Puniceispirillaceae > WTJO01. Next base: position 36,278 of record CBFHYP010000001.1, on the reverse strand, counting down.
GGGCAACGAAAGCTGATTTTGATGCGGTAATCGGAATACATCCTACAGCCGCAGAAGAATTTGTGACCATGCGCACCAAATCAAATTAAACCGAGCTAAAATTTACGAAAATTTTTTAAACTTCTGAACAAAATTTATCAAAGGCTAATCCTATTTTTACACCAAGGGTAAAAGCATAGCAGGTTTTCCATTGAAGTCTTTGCAAAATGGCCAGAAATGGGTATTTTGGGGGCAGTTATAAATTTGTTCAACAGTCTGACAGAAAAGAGGGCAGTTTGGCATTCAGTATTTTAGGATGTTAGAGCTGAGAAAATCATGGAATGGAATCCTTCAAGCTGGCGCAAAAAGCCTATCCTTCAAGTGCCTGAATACCCGGATGAAGCGCAAGTAAAACGTGTTGAAAACGAACTTGCAAACAAGCCCCCTCTAGTATTTGCAGGTGAGGTGCAAAACCTTCAGCAGCAGCTTGGAAAAGTAGCAACGGGTGAAGCGTTCTTGCTTCAGGGCGGTGATTGTGCTGAAAGCTTTGCTGAATTTTCAGCTGATATGATCAGAGATAATTTTAAAGTATTTCTGCAGATGGCTGTTGTGCTAACCTTTGGTGCGTCGTTGCCAGTGGTGAAAATCGGCAGAGTGGCAGGTCAATTTGCCAAACCACGTTCGTCGCCGTCCGAGACAGTTGATGGGGTTGAACTTCCATCTTATCGCGGTGATATGGTGAATGCGATTGGCTTTACCTCAGATGAGCGTATCCCTGACCCAGACAGATTATTGAAAGTGTATGAGCAATCCTCATCTACATTGAATTTGCTTCGTGCTTTTGCGCAAGGCGGGATGGCTGATTTAAATGCTGTAAATAGCTGGAGAAGCGATTTTATTTCAGACCGTGAGCAAGCGAACCGCTTTACCGAACTGTCAGAACGCATTAATGAATGTCTTGCCTTTATGCGTGCATGTGGGGTAACTGGCCAGACAAGCAGACGTCTAAGTGAGACAGATTATTTCACAAGCCATGAAGCATTATTGCTTAATTATGAAGAAGCATTAACCCGCAAAGATACCATCACAGATGAGAAAGGGTGGTACACTACTTCAGCGCATATGGTGTGGATTGGGGATAGAACCCGTCAGCTTGATGGCGCGCATGTGGAATATATGAGCGGCATTTCAAACCCGGTTGGGCTGAAATGCGGACCATCTTTGGAGCCAGATGACCTGCTGCGTTTGATAGACAAGCTTAACCCGCACAATATCCCTGGTAAGCTTACACTTATTGCTAGAATGGGCGCATCTGATGTGCGCTCAAAACTGCCTGCTTTGTTAAAAGCTGTAAAGTCGCATGGAAGCCAAGTTGTATGGTGTTGCGATCCGATGCATGGCAATACAGTGAAAGCAAGCACTGGCTATAAAACCAGAAGAGTGGATGATATTTTTGCCGAAGTGCAAGGATTTTTTGATGCGCATGATGAGACTGGTACCTATCCAGGTGGTGTGCATTTTGAGATGACAGGCAAGAATGTAACAGAATGTGTTGGCGGTCTGGTAGAGGTTACTGAACAGGATCTTGGTAGCAGATATCATACGCATTGTGACCCACGTCTAAATGCAGGGCAGTCATTGGAACTTGCTTTTCTGATTGCAGATTTGATGAAAAAGAGAAGAGATCAGCAATCTGGCCTGCGTAAAGCTGGATAGCGTTTATGGTCTTTTTCAAATATTGAGATGTGAAGAATGCCACTTAGGTAAGGCGTTAGGCAGACTGTTATGGGAAAACAAGACGAAAATAAGAATTTTGGCCCGACGTTAGAAGACCAGCCAAAATATACAGATAGCTATTTCAATCTCACCCGCGAGATATTATTGCATAATGACGATTGCAAAGTCACTTATGCGGTGTTTATGCGCCGGCCTGTTACGCTAGCCCCAAAGCTAGCTGTTGATTGGCTTCAGCAGATGATGCAGCAAAGAGGGGCAGAAATTGAGCTTGAACAGCTTCATAAAGAAGGGGCATGGGTAGGCGCAGGTGAACCTCTATTCTACATCACAGGGATGATGTCAGACTTAGTAGATATGGAAACGATTTTCCTGCAGCGTCTAGGTGCATCTTGTGTGGCGGCCTACAACGCGTATCAAATTTGTGTTGAATTGCCAGATGTCTCGTTTCTAGCTATGGATGCCCGCCATTGTGCAGGCAGTGATATGTCTGCGCTTATGGCCTATGGCGCTTCTGTTGGGTCGAAAAAAGCCCAAAGCAAATTTGGTGCAAAAGGCTTTATCGGCTGTGCTACAGATGCAACCGCACATTTTTTTGGTGCAGATGCTGGCATGGGAACAATGCCGCATGCGCTTATCGGCTATGCAGGTTCGACGGTGAAGGCAGCTAGCTTGTTTGCTGAGCGTTTTCCAGATAAACCACTGACCGTTTTGGTGGATTATTTCGGGCAAGAGATTGATGATGCCCTTGCTGTTGCGCAGGAAATGAAAGCAAAAGCAGATTTAGGACAGCTTGCTATTCGCCTTGATACCCATGGCGGTCGGTTTGTTCAGGGACTTGATACCCAAACCTCATATGCGGTGCTAGAAAGGCATGTTCCAAACGCTATTCGCGGCTATCGCAGTGAAACAGAATTGAAACATCTAATGGGTACAGGGGTTTCAGCAGCAGCGATTTGGCATGTACGAGAACAGCTTGATAAAAATGGGTTTGAGAAGGTGAAGATTGTGGCTTCAAGCGGCTTTAGCCCTGATAAATGCCGCGTATTTTCCCTTGCTCAAGCGCCTGTTGATATGATTGGCACAGGCTCTTACCTCCCTGAAAAATGGTCTGAAACCTACGCAACTGCGGATATAATTTCCTATGATGAGGTAAGCCGTGTAAAAGCAGGCAGGGAATTTCTCTTTCGGAAATAATTGCGTATATATAAATCGTTCTAGCCTGATGGGTGTTAAGCGATGAATGATAAGGAAGAAGTAATGCAACAAACCTCACATGGTGAGTTGAAAATAGCTTGTATTCAAGCAAATGCTCATTTGGGGCATGTTTCAGCAAACACTGAAAAGCTTATCACAATGCGTGAGCGCGCTGCCGCTGCTGGTGCTGATATCATCGTCACGCCTGAGATGTATTTATCAGGCTATCCAGCAGATGACCTGGTATTGCGTGATGATTTTATGTCTTCGATTGCAGCTTCAATAGAAAAGCTTGCACGCCTTACAGCAGATGGTGGTCCTGCAATTATTGTGGGTGCGCCTTATGCAGATCAAAATGGTAGCTTATTCAATAGCGCCTTTATTTTAGATGAAGGTCAGCTTGTTGGTCGGCGCGATAAAGTAAATCTGCCGAATTATGGTGTGTTTGATGATAAGCGTCACTTTACCCAAGGCGCGCTTCAAGGGCCTGTATCGGTGCGCGGTGTGCGCCTAGGGCTGGCTATCTGCGAGGATGTGTGGTTTGAAGATGTCTGCGAGACAGCGGCTGAATCTGGTGCACAGATTCTTGTCTCGTTAAATGCATCACCATTTGAGCGCGGTAAAACAGATAGCCGCATAAATCATGTTGTGGCCAGAATAACCGAAACCTCGTTACCGCTTATCTATGTCAATATGGTTGGCGGGCAGGATGAGCTGGTCTTTGATGGCGGTTCTTTTGCGATGAATGTTGGCGGAAAGCTTGCCGCACAGCTTCCCCAATTCACAGAACAGCTAAGCATTGTAACTGCACGCCCACAGGCAGATAGCGGCTATGTATTTACAGGTCAAGTGAGCAGGCCAGATGATGGGTTTCATGCTATTTGGCGGGCGCTTGTTTTGTCTATCCGTGATTATGTGACCAAAAATGGCTTCCCGGGTGTGGTATTGGGGATGTCTGGCGGGGTGGATTCAGCATTAGTTGCCGCCTTAGCTGTTGATGCGTTAGGGGCTGAGGCTGTGAAATTAGTGATGATGCCGTCTGACTACACAGCAGAAATATCTGTTACAGATGCGCAAAAAATGGCTGATAAAATGGGGATTGTGTTAGATAATATTCCTATTCGTTCTGGGATGACTGCTTTTCAGGAAATGCTTGCCCCTCATTTTGAAGGCATGGCAGCAGATGTAACAGAAGAAAATATTCAATCCAGACTGCGTGGCATGATCTTAATGGCACTGTCTAACAAATTAGGCCATATGGTTTTAGCAACAGGAAATAAATCTGAATATGCTGCTGGATATTCAACATTATATGGCGATATGTGCGGTGGTTTTGCGCCCTTAAAGGATGTGTGGAAAACAACAGTTTTTGAATTATGTAACTGGCGCAATCAGAACTTGCCGCAAGGTGCACTTGGCCCTGAAGGGGAGGTTATCCCCCAACGTATCATCGACAGACCGCCTTCAGCAGAATTACGGCCTGACCAGCAGGACACAGATAGCCTACCCCCTTATGACATTTTAGATGCGATATTAATCGCGCTTACTGAAGAGATGGCAGACATTCAAACCATTGCGTCTCGCGGCTATGACACCCAAGTGGTTGAGGCGGCAAGTAAGTTATTATTTAGAGCAGAGTATAAAAGGTTTCAGGCTGCACCCGGGCCAAAGATTACACATCGTGCATTTGGCCGGGATAGACGTCTGCCGTTAACCTCAGCTTTTAAACCTCACGAAATGGAGAAACTATGACAGCTCAGAAAGTTCGCTTTGCACCAAGCCCTACAGGGCAGCTGCATGTTGGAAATGTGCGGACCGCGCTGGTAAATTATTTGTTCACCCGCAATCTTGGCGGCGCCTTTATGCTGCGGATTGATGATACAGATGATGAAAGATCAACAGATGCGTTTGAGAAGTCTATCCGAGAAGATTTGAAGTGGCTCGGGCTAGAATGGGATTGTGAAGACAGACAATCAAGCCGCTTGTCACGGTATGATGAAGCACTGAAACATCTTATCGAGATTGGCAGAGCTTATCCATGTTTTGAAACTGCAGAAGAGCTTGGTCTGAAACGCAAAGCACAATTAATGGCTGGCAAACCCCCTGTATATGACAGGGCGGCATTAAAGCTAACAGATGCGCAAATAAAGCAGTTTGAAAGTGAAGGCAGGCGGCCACATTACCGTTTCAAGCTTGAACATGAAAATGTGCAATGGACAGATGTGGTACGGGGCGATGTAAGCTATCATATGTCTAGCCTGTCTGACCCTGTATTAATGCGTGAAGATGGCCGCGTAATCTATACGATGGCTTCAGTTGTGGATGATATTGACCATGACATTACCACCATTCTGCGTGGTGAAGATCATGTCACAAATTCAGCTGCACAAATCCAATTATTTGAAGCATTAGGGGGTAAAGCACCGCAGATGGGGCACCTTGCCTTGCTTGCTGGTGCTGAAGGCGAAGGGCTATCTAAACGTTTGGGGAGCCTCTCGATTACTCAGTTACGCGAAGAGGGGATGCTTGCCCCTGCAATTACATCCCTGCTTGGACGTATCGGCACCTCACAGCAAATTGAGGCTTTCACAAGTCTTGAGCCCTTAATTGAAGGGTTTGATATTTCTGCATTTGGGCGGGCGACGGCAAAGTTTTCTACAGCAGAACTTACCCAAATTAACAGCAAAATTCTTCAATCCCTTAGCTTTGTAGATGTAGAGGAAAAGCTTTCTGCATTAGGTTTGGCTGAGGTTGATGAGGCATTTTTCGATGCTGTAAAAGGCAATATTGAAAAGCTAGAAGATATAAGCCTGTGGTGGCAGATTTGCACTGCACCTATTGCGCCTGATATTGAAGATGCAGCCTTTTTAAGCCGTGCTGCAGAAATGCTAGATGAAGGGGTGATATCTTCTGCAAGCTGGAAGCAATGGACATCTGTTATTTCAAGCGAAACAGGCGCCAAAGGCAAAGCCTTATTTATGCCGCTTCGTAAAGCGCTAACAGGTAAATCCTATGGCCCTGATATGGGTAAATTATTGCCCTTTATTGGACGTGAGAAAATTCTTGCAAGATTAAACGGTCAATCAGCATGACCCAAATTTCACTGCACAATACACTCACCCGAAAAAAAGAGCCGTTAGTGCCGCTTCAGCCTGACAGGGTTGGCATTTATGCGTGCGGTCCTACGGTTTATGATAGAATCCATGTGGGCAATGCCCGTCCGCTTGTGGTGTTTGATGTGCTTGTGCGCCTATTGCGCTATCATTACGCAGATGTACGCTATGTGCGTAATATTACAGATGTAGATGATAAAATTAATCAACGTGCCGCTGAAACAGGCATTTCCATCGCAGATTTATGTGAAAAAACGATTGAAAGCTTCCATCAAGATGCATCTGCATTAGGGGTTCTGCCTCCTGATGTTGAGCCGCGCGCAACCCATCACATCTCCCAAATGATTGAGATGATTAACCAGCTTATCGATAAAGGCTTCGCCTATGAAGCTGAGGGGCATGTGCTGTTTTCTGTGCGGCAAATGCCAGATTACGGTGCATTATCTGGACGCTCTCAAGATGAGATGATTGCAGGCGCACGCGTTGAGGTTGCCCCTTATAAGAAAGACCCCGCAGATTTTGTACTATGGAAGCCATCAGAGGCGAATGCCCCCGGATGGGAAAGCCCATGGGGAAGGGGTCGCCCTGGCTGGCACATTGAATGTTCTGCTATGTCTGCTGCATATTTAGGGGAGCAATTTGATATTCACGCTGGCGGGCTAGACCTTATCTTCCCGCACCATGAAAATGAAATTGCACAATCTTGCTGTGCGCATTCTACCGATAAGATGGCTCAAATTTGGGTGCATAATGGCTATGTCACGGTTGAAGGTGAGAAAATGTCAAAATCACTTGGCAATTTCACTACAGTTGCACAAGCATTAGCACAAAATAGGGGCGAGGTTATTCGTTTTGCACTGCTTGCAACACATTACCGTGCGCCTTTTGACTTCGCGCAGTCGTTGCTGGCAGAAGCACGTAACACGCTGGATAAATTCTATCGCGCCACTCAACTTGCTGATACCGCACAAGCAGAGGAGATTTTTGCAAAACGGCAAATCACCTCAGAAATACTCCAGCCTTTAGCAGATGATTTGAATAGTCCTGCATGTATCTCAGCGCTTCATCAATTGGCAGGCGAGGCAAATAAAGGGTCTGTTGAGGCTGCAAATATGCTGAAAGCATCTGGAAAATTAATGGGGATTTTGCAGCAGGATAACTGGTTTACCCAAACTACAAATGCCGAAATTTCTGCAGAAGAGATTGAAGCGTTAATTGAAATGCGAAACCAAGCCCGTGCTAATCGCGATTTCCAAGAGGCTGATGCAATCCGCGATAGGCTTGCTGAAAAAGGGGTTAGGCTACTGGATGGTGCCGGCGGCACAAGCTGGGAACGAAGCTAACGTCAATATTTGCACCAGAATCTAAAATCAGCTAAAAGCAAGGCTCAACATCATTAATCAGACACGGAAATAATATGAGCGGCAATAGAATTTGGCTATTTGATACCACCTTAAGAGATGGTGGTCAGACGCGTGGTGTTGACTTCACCGTCAGCGATAAGCAGTTTATTGTCTCAGTTTTAGATGATTTCGGCATTGATTATATTGAAGGGGGATGGCCAGGTGCTAACCCTACCGATGATGCATTATTTCAGAAAAAACAACAGCTGAAAAATGCCTCACTCGTTGCCTTTGGGATGACGCGCCGTGCTGGCAGGTCTGTTGAGAATGACCCTGGTTTAAATGCGATTTTCAATGCCAATGCAGATGCGACATGCCTTGTGGGGAAAACATGGGATTTTCATGTCGAAACAGCATTAAATATTAGCCTTGATGAAAACTTGCAGATGATTAGAGATTCTGTGGCTGCTGCCAAAACTAAGCAGTTTGAATCTATGTTTGATTGCGAGCATTTTTTTGATGGTTTTAAAGCAAATCGTGATTTTGCTTTATCCTGTGTGAAAGCTGCATCTGAGGGCGGTGCAGAATGGGTTATTCTATGTGATACAAATGGCGGTACATTGCCTGATGAAGTATTTGACATTGTAAAACAAACTGCAGAAGCCTGCCCTGAGGTAAAGCTCGGTATTCATTGCCATAATGATTCAGGGGTTGCCGTGGCAAATTCTATGGCCGCCATTCATGCCGGCGCACGCCAGCTTCAAGGCACCTTAAATGGCTTAGGCGAGAGATGCGGTAATGCAGATTTAATTACCCTTATCCCAAATTTAATGATGAAATTAGGGTTTGAGACAGGGGTCTCACAAGATAAATTATCTAAGCTTACAAACCTGTCTAGAATGCTTGATGATAGGCTGAACAGAAATCCAAATGCGCATGCACCATATGTGGGGGATGCTGCATTTGCGCATAAGGGCGGATTGCATGCGTCTGCGGCGCAGAAAGACCCGCGCACCTATGAGCATGTGCCGCCAGAATCTGTTGGTAATCAGCGGCATTATCTTGTTTCTGACCAAACAGGTAAATCAAATATTCTTGCCCGCTTTAAAGAAGTTGGTATCGAAGCTGACCCAAAAGATGGGCGGCTAGATAGTCTGATTGCCCAAGTCAAAGAACGTGAGTTTCAAGGCTGGGCATTTGATAGTGCTGAAGCAAGTTTTGAGCTGATGGCGCGCAGAACTTTAGAAAATGTGCCGCAATTTTTTGAATTGGGACGTTTCCGAGTAATGGATGAACGCCGGTTTAATGCACGTGGAGAGCTGGTCGTTGAATCTGAGGCTACAGCTTCAATTGTGGTGGATGGCAAATCCTATCATGAGGTAGCGGTTGGAAATGGCCCTGTGAATGCTGTTGATACTGCAATTCGTAAAGCGTTGGTGCGGGTATATCCTGAATTATCTGACGTGGAGCTCATTGATTATAAAGTTAGAATTTTGCCGCCACTAGATGATGAAAGCGGAACAGCAGCGGTAACACGTGTGCTCATCGAATTCATCGATAGTAGTGCAAGACGCTGGCGAACCGTGGGGGTTTCCACCAATATCATCGACGCTTCTGTTATCGCGTTAGCGGATGGGCTGAGATGGCGCTTGTTCAAAGATAGCCAGCCAAAAGCGTGATGAAGATTAACGATACAGGGCTAGTATTAGCAGATGATAGCCGCCCTATTATTATTCTGACCCGCCCACAAATGGGGGAGAATATCGGGGCATGTGCGCGTGCCATGAAAAATTGCGGGGTCTATGATTTACGGCTTATTAATCCGCGTGATGGATGGCCAAACCCTGCTGCCGCACCAATGGCAACAACCGCAACAGATATTTTAGAAAATGCCCAGCTTTTTGATAAGCTTGGTGATGCGCTACATGATGTCGGGTTAATGGTAGCAACAACTGCTCGGCTAAGGGATATGGAAAAGCCAGTGCTTGACCCGCGTGAGGCCGCAAAGCATCTTGTTGCGCATGTATCAAGTGCCAAGAACCTATCAAAAAATAGGGTAGCTATTTTATTTGGTGCTGAACGCTCTGGCCTTGATAATGATGAGGTTGTGCTAGCGGATATGATTGTCCAAGCAGACCTTAACCCTGAATCAACCTCGTTAAACATTGCCCAAGCTGTCTTGATGATGTGTTGGGAATGGCGAATGGCAGCTTTAGCACACACCGACAAACAAGGCGGTTTGGCGAAAGACGATGCGGTGAGTGCGCCAGCCACGCTTCAGACGCGCGAATATTTCTTTGAGCGGCTTGAAAATATACTGGATGAGCAAGGATTCTTTGCCTCAGCTGATATTGCGCCAACGGTTAAACGAAATCTGCGGAATTTCTTTGCGCGGGGTAAGCCCACAGAACAGGAATTACGTACCTTGCACGGTGTCCTAAGCCTGTTCGATAAATATAAGCCTTGAGCATGTGCTAGTTTATCAGCCTTTCTTGACAGTTTAGCGGTTTTCTATATAATGGCGCCACTCCTGGGAAAGTGGACAAAAGACATGGTGGCTTTTGTCCCGGCATAATGCACTACCGGGACAAATAAGGAAGAAAAAATGGCACCTAAAGTAGAACATAAAAGACGTCAGTCAAAGCATAAAATTGATCGCCGTTTGGGCGTGAATCTATGGGGACGTTCAAAGTCGCCACTAAACGCCCGTTCATATGCGCCAGGCCAGCATGGTCAGCGCCGTAAAAAGCCAACAGATTTTGGAATTCAGCTAATGGCAAAGCAGAAGCTGAAGGGCTATTACGGTAACATCGGCGAAAAGGCATTCAAGAAATATTATGTTGAAGCGTCCAGACGCCAAGGCGATACAGGCCAAAACCTCATTGGTATTTTGGAATCGCGCCTTGATGCGATGCTATATCGCTCAAAGCTAGCACCAACAGTATTTGCCGCGCGTCAGCTTATTAACCATGGTCATGTGCTTTTAAATGGTAAGCGCTGCAACATTAGCTCTGTGATGATTAAAGCAGGCGATAAGATTGCGCTGAAAGAAAAGGCACGTCAAATCCCTGCCGTTATCGAAGGTATCGCATCGCATGAACGCGATGTTCCTGAATATATTGAGGCAGACCACGAAGCATGTGAAGCTGTATTTGTAAGACAGCCATCCCTAGATGAAGTTCCTTATCCAACACAAATGGAACCAAACCTAGTGGTCGAATATTATTCTCGTTAATTTTAGCGACTGTAAAAAGCAAAATGAAAAGCGCCTGTTTAGGGCGCTTTTTTATTGAATTTCCATTGTGCTGTTGACTTATGGTGTTAAATCTCTGCTAGCTAGTAAGAAGCCTTAAAACAGCGCATTGCTAGATGCCCCTAGGCAGCATGTCAGAAGTGAGATGAGATGACGTCAAATTGGCCGAGTACATATTATGCTGTGATTTTTACCTCGCAACGCACCGATGTGGAGCATGATTTATATCAGCACACCTCTAATCAAATGATTTTGCTTGCCCAAAGCCAGCCAGGTTTTTTAGGGGTAGAAACGGTGCGTGAGGAAAGGGGTTTGGGTATAACAGTGTCTTATTGGAAAGACAGAAAATCGATTAAAGCATGGTCAGAACATGCAGAACATAAGCTTGCGAAACAGCTTGGGAAAACCGATTTTTATAGCTGGTATCAGCTTCGGATTGCAAAGGTCGAAACAGGAAATAGTTTTGGGCTAGATGATTTATAAACAATCTACCCCAAAAATTCTAAGTTCTTTTCAAGCGGTATAAAACCTAGCTTGCTTGGATAGGCTGGGGGTTTACATCAACACCATGTGTGCTGAACATCTCCATAAGCTCACCAGTTTCATACATCTCGCGCACGATATCGCATCCACCGATAAATTCACCTTTGACATAAAGCTGCGGGATGGTTGGCCAATCTGAATAGGTTTTAATGCCTTCACGCACAGCTTGGTCATCAAGCACATTTACGCTTTTAAATTTCACGCCCAAATGGCTTAACACACCAACAACAGCAGCTGAAAAACCACATTGCGGGAATACAGGCGTACCTTTCATAAATAGCACGACATCACCACCTGAAATTTCAGACGAAATACGTGTCTTGGTTGCTTCATCCATGTTGCTCTCCTATTATTATCCGCTTAGCTGTATAGCCAATATCCGATATTTATATTAACCCTTTGGCGCTCTTGTTTGAAGGGCTAGGGCATGCAAAACGCCGCCCATACGCCCTTCTAAGGAGCGATATACCATTTGATGTTGCTGAACCCGACTTTTGCCTTCAAAAGCAGATGTTTCAACCATACAAGAATAATGGTCGCCATCACCGCGTAAATCTTCAATAACGACTTTTGCATCTGGAAATGCTTTTATAATCAATTCTTCGATTTCATGTGCCTGCATCGGCATGGTGATATCTCTTTCTTGGTTTTAGCTCATCAGCGCTGGAATTACGCCCTCATGCATATCCAGCAGCTCTTTTATAGATATGGGAGTATTCCCGCCAACTGTCAATTGGCCAGAATTATCTGTTTTACCTATTGGCATGACAGGGATGTTTTGCGCAGCAGCCATTGCCTTAATCTCATCAGCCTGATGTGTTGCAATAAGATATCTGCCTTGGTCTTCTCCAAATGCCCAGCTATGTTTAGCCGCATCTGAGTGGTTAATAATTGCACCAAAATTATGCGCCATTAGCATTTCAACAACGCTAAATAATATTCCGCCATCACTGACATCATGCACAGCTTCAACAGATTTACCCGCAATGAGCGCCCTGATAAATTCGCCATGGGCGCGCTCATCATCAAGATTAACAGGTGGCGGGGCGCCGCCTTCACGTTTGGAAATAAGCTTTGCATATAAGCTTGAGCCTAGCCAGCCTTCAGCTGCTTGCCCATCTTCCTCACTATGTCCGATAACCAGCAATTCTGCGTCTGATGAGGTGATATGCATGCTAGCTGATTGCTTCCAATCCTCAATCACGCCAACCATACCCACCACAGGGCAAGGGTGAATGGCCATGCTGTTGGTTTCATTATACAAGGACACATTGCCTGAAACGACGGGGGTGGCTAGCGCTTCACAGGCCTTGCCCATGCCACTAACACTACCTACAATCTGCGCCATAATATCTGGCTTTTCAGGGTTTCCAAAATTCAGATTATTGGTAATAGCAAGTGGGGTTGCACCTGTTGCAGAAATATTACGATAGGCTTCAGCCACAGCTTGCTTGCCGCCTTCAAACGGGTCGTTATTCACATAGCGCGGGGTACAGTCCGTTGTAATCGCAAGGGCTTTTTCAGTGCCATGCACACGCACAAGTGCGGCATCACCACCAGAAGATGCGATTGTGTCTGCCATCACTTCACTGTCATATTGCTCGTAAATCCATCTTCTTGAGCATAAATCAGATGAGGTTGCAAAGGTTTTCAGCACTTCTTGAATGCTTATGTCTTTGACAAGCTGAGAAGTGCTTAGAACAGGCTGCATCTCCTCTGGACGGTAAGGACGGTCATATTCAGGCGCATCATCTACCAATGGCGCAAGTGGAATATCACACGCAATACCGCCATCTTTCAGCAGAACTAGCCTATCTGTTTCGGTAACTTTGCCAATCGGCATAAAGTCCAAATCCCATTTATCAAAAATGGCTTTTGCAGTTTCTGCCTGTTCAGGCGCGATCACCATCAACATACGTTCTTGGCTTTCGGAGAGCATAATTTCATATGCACTCATACCCACTTCTCTAACAGGGACAAGGTCTAGGTCAATTTCCATCCCCAAGCCGCCTTTTGATGCCATCTCAACCGACGAGGAAGTAAGGCCAGCAGCACCCATATCCTGAATAGAAAGAACCGCATCAGCGGCCATTAATTCAAGGCAGGCCTCCATTAAAAGCTTACCTGTAAATGGATCGCCAACCTGCACAGTTGGCCGCTTTGATTCTGTTTCTTCTGAAAATTCAGCAGATGCCATGGTCGCACCATGAATCCCATCACGTCCGGTCTTCGCACCAACATAAATCACAGGATTGCCCGGGCCAGTAGCGGCGGAATAGAAGATTCTGTCACTCTGTGCCAGACCCACAGCCATAGCATTTACCAGAATATTGCCATTGTAAGAGGCATGAAAATTCGTTTCGCCACCCACGGTTGGAATACCAATACAATTGCCATATCCGCCAATACCAGAAACAACACCTGATAAAAGGTGAGGGGTTTTTTCATGGTCAATTTGGCCAAAGCGAAGCGCGTTAAGCAACGCTACCGGACGCGCACCCATGGTAAAGACATCACGCAAAATGCCGCCAACACCCGTAGCCGCACCCTGATAAGGCTCAATATAAGAGGGGTGATTATGGCTTTCAATTTTAAAGACTGTGGCAAGTCCATCGCCAATATCAACAACACCCGCATTCTCGCCAGGTCCTTGAATGACTTGCGGGCCTTCAGTTGGCAGCGTCTTTAGCCATTTCTTAGATGATTTGTACGAGCAATGCTCAGACCACATCGCTGAAAAAATGCCAAGCTCACATTGATTAGGCGATCTTCCAAGCCGTTTTAAGATAAGTTCCCACTCTTCAAACGCAAGGCCCATTGCTTCAGCATCTGCAAACTGCATTTCGTCTATCGCGCTCATGCCGATACTCCTTCAATAATCGAAGAAAGCAGGCGTTTGCCGTCCGCTGAACCATGTCCATTTCCCATGGCACGTTCTGGATGCGGCATCATCCCTAAAATTCGTTTATTGGCAGATAGCACCCCTGCAATATCGCGGGCTGCACCATTTGGATTATAGTTTTCTGTTATGCCATCATTATGATATTTAAAGGCGATTTGCCCATTCGCCTCTAGCGCATCTAGCTCATCATCTGGGGCAAAATAATTGCCTTCATTATGGGCAACTGGAATATTCAGATGTGCAGGCATGCCATTTTCCATGCAGCCCGCAAGAAGGGGTGATTGGGTATCATCCTGCACGCCAAGCTGTGTTGTTCTACACACAAATTTTAGCGCTTTATTCTTAACTAATGTGCCTGGTAGTAGCCCTGCTTCTAGCAAGATTTGAAAGCCGTTACATACCCCTAACACAGCACCACCGCGGCTTGCATGGTCAAGCACTGCTTCCATCGCAGGGGAACGCGCTGCCAATGCACCACACCGCAAGTAATCCCCAAATGAAAACCCGCCAGGAATAATAACGAGGTCTGCATTGTCCATTTGCCGTTCTTTGTGCCAGATTAAAGCAGGACGACGCGAGGTGATACTTTCAATCGCAAGCATCATATCGCGGTCACAGTTAGAACCTGGGAAGACGATAATCGAAACTCTCATTCTTCTTCACTAACCTCAATTTGATAATCTTCAATCACAGTATTTGCTAGCAGGCTTTCACACATGCGGGCAGCTCTGTGCTGGGCGCGAGCTTGGTCTTCTGCGTCTATATCTAGGGTAATCTGTCTGCCAATGCGCAGATTAGATGCTTCTGTAAAACCTAAATTGCCAAGCGCTGTTTCAATGGCTCTACCCTCAGGGTCAAGCACACCTTGCTTCAGTGAAATATTGATGGTCACTTTCATGATTTTTTCCTGTATCAGCTTTCCTGCATGTCTGTTAATGGCGGGATATCAAGCTTTAGCCGTGTTGCAATCTCACTATAGGCGGAAATAAGTCCGCCTAAATCACGTCTAAACCGGTCCTTATCTAGCTTCTCATCTGTTTCGATGTCCCAAAGCCTGCAATTATCAGGGCTTAATTCATCAGCCAAAATGATAACCTCACCTTGCGCGGTTGAAACTCTGCCAAATTCTAATTTGAAATCCACAAGCTTGATCCCGATGGCATAGAATAATCCAGATAGAAAATCGTTAATCCGTAGCGCCATCTCGGCTATTTGATCAATCTCATCTGCATCTGCAATGCCTAGCATTTCGATATGTTCAAACGCGATTACAGGGTCACCTAGGCTATCATCCTTCAGGCAATATTCAACCAGCGTATGCGGTAATGCTGCGCCTTCTTCAAGGCCTAGGCGTTTGCAAATTGAGCCAGCAGCCACATTTCGGATAATGATTTCAAGCGGTATAATCTGGACTTCTCTCACCAATTGCTCTCTGTCCGACACGCGCGCAATAAAGTGATGCGGAATACCCATCGCACCAACCGCAGGAAATAAATGAGAGCTAATTAAATTATTCAGAATACCTTTGCCGGTAATAATGTCTTTTTTCTGTGCATTAAACGCGGTGGCATCATCTTTAAAATATTGGATAATGGTGCCAGCTTCCTCACCCTTAAATAGCTTTTTTGCCTTACCTTCATAAAGCATTTCACCCTTTGCGGTCATTGCTTATCCTTTTTATATTGCGCATCCCAAGCTTCATTTTGTGAAGGCAGGGTGTGTGGTATCAGCCGAAAACACGATTGAAAATAGTGTCAACATGTCTGAAATGCTGGTCAAGATCAAATAATGCATCTAGCTCTTCATGGCTTAAATGAGGGGCAATATCGGCATCTGATTTCAGCAAATCAAGATAGCTTAACCCTTCCATCCATACCCGCATCGCATTACGCTGAACCATCGCATATGAATCCTCTCTGCTTACCCCTTTTTGGGTCAATGCAAGAAGCACTTGTTGGGAATGCACAAGCCCGCCTAATTGATCTAAATTCTTTTGCATTGCTTCTGGATAGATAAGCAGATTTTCCATCACCTGGGCTAGTCTGTGCAACGCAAAATCAAGGGTCACAGTTGCATCAGGGCCAATCATCCGTTCAACTGACGAGTGTGAGATATCCCGCTCATGCCAAAGCGCAACATTTTCCATTGCCGGAATAACCGCAGCACGAACAATCCGTGCAAGACCTGTTAGATTTTCGGTTAACACAGGATTACGCTTATGCGGCATCGCAGACGAGCCTTTTTGCCCACTGCTGAAATATTCTTCAGCCTCACGCACCTCTGTGCGTTGCATATGCCTGATTTCAGTTGCAAGTCGTTCAATTGAACTTGCGATAACCCCTAATACTGCGAAGAATTGCGCGTGTCTGTCGCGCGGGATGACTTGGGTGGAAACAGGCTCAACCTGAAGCCCCATTTTTTCTGCAACATGCTGTTCTACAGCAGGGTCAATATGTGCAAAAGTACCAACCGCACCAGAAATAGCGCAGGTTGCTACATCTTCGATTGCCAAGGCTAGTCTTTTTCTATTTCTTTCAAATTCAGCATAGAAGCTAGCCATTTTTAACCCAAAGGTAATCGGCTCAGCATGGATGCCGTGCGAACGTCCAATAGTAGGGGTAAGCTTATGCGCAAAAGCCTGTTTTTTCAGCGCCTCAAGCAGGCGAACAAGGCCTTCATCCAACAAGCTGCCGGCGCGCGATAGCTGTACCGCCAAAGTCGTATCCAGCACATCTGATGAGGTCATACCCTGATGCACAAAACGTGCTTCTTCACCCACATATTCAGCAAGGTTGGTCAGAAACGCAATCACATCATGTTTTGTTTCATGTTCAATCTCATCAATACGGTCAACATCAAATTGCCCGCGTTCCCAAACGGCTTGTGCAGCCTCTTTAGGGATAACGCCAATTTCAGCCATCGCATCGCACGCATGTGCTTCGATTTCGAACCATATTTGAAATTTAGACTGTGGTGACCAAATATCGGTCATTTGCTGCCGGGAATAACGCGGGATCATAGCGCAGCTCGTTCCTGTAATAATGTGAAAAAGATAGTTGGGGTTCTATCATTTTTGATGCAGAAAAGCTATAGTGGCGGAGAAGTTTTATTTGCAAAGACAAGGCATAAGATATGATTTTGCGTCGTCTGATATTCTCAGCGCTTAAAATGGCTGCTCAAAACCCTGCTGTGCAAAAACAAGCTGCAGATTTAGCCCAAAATGCTGCCGATAAAGCACGTCCAGCCTTGCTAAAAGCAAGCCGAAAAGCAGGTGAAATGGTCAAAGCGACTTCAGATGAAATATCTGATGGGGTGAAAAAATTTAAGCAAAATAAAGATAGCTAAATGTGCTAGCACCGTTTCGTTATAATAGCTGTTCTGATTTAAAACTGATACATTTATTCCCTGCAACAATAAGATGGTCATGAAGCTTTACTTCTATGACGGCTAACGCATCTCTTACCCGGTGGGTAATTTCAATATCTTCATGGCTTGGGTTAGGGTTTTGTGAGGGATGGTTATGTACCAGAATCAAGGCGCTTGCTTCATAATGTAACGCCATTTTTACAATTTCACGCGGGAAAATAGCCGTTTTATCAATCGTGCCTTTCTGCAGAATTTCATCTTTTATCAGTCGATTTTGCTTATCTAGAAATAATACCAGTAACTGTTCAACTGTTTCTAAGTGTAATTTGACTACACAATAATGTTCTACTGCCGCCC
Source organism: Puniceispirillaceae bacterium (SeqCode) (assembly GCA_965660095.1). GTDB lineage: Bacteria > Pseudomonadota > Alphaproteobacteria > Puniceispirillales > Puniceispirillaceae > WTJO01. Next base: position 18,491 of record CBFHYP010000001.1, on the reverse strand, counting down.
AATTGCTAAGAATAGGCATCTTATCAATCTGTTCACGCGCCATACGCACGCTCACCTCTTCAAGAAGTTGAAACAATGATGATAATGATGTGCTTTTACCAATACCTTTAACAGTGCGGAGCTCTTTGTCAGATACTTTAACAAGGGTGTTAAAATTCTTGAATTTGGCAAATAGGTCTTTGGTAATAGGTTTTACATCTCGCCGTTGAATCACAAAATATAACAGCATTTCAAGCACTTCTTGATCTGTTAAAGTACTTGCTCCTTTGGCGTTAAGTCTGGTACGCATTCTCTCACGATGGCCAATTGTATGGCTATTTTTCGCATCAGCCTTAGACATAATCTTCTCATTACTTACACATGGCTGATCATTGGCATTGCCATCTCAACATCAGCCAAAAACAGGAAATTGCCCTTTATCTCTAAAGGGTAGGAAGAGATGCGTTAAAATTGTGTAAATTTTGTGCAGTTATTGAAGAAATATTAAACGAAAGCTGGGATGTTGTTTACCTAGTGCTAGGCATAAGGCGGGAAATGCTTATGCGTTGGTGACAGCGTAAAAATTTCAGCGCCGTTTTCGGTAATCCCGATAGAATGCTCAAACTGTGCTGAAAGACCTTTATCTCTGGTCACAGCCGTCCAGCCATCTGCAAGAATTTTCGTTTCATGCCGTCCTGTGTTAATCATCGGCTCAATGGTAAAAATCATCCCAGGCTCTAACAGCATGCCTGTACCTTTTTGACCATAATGGAGCACAGTAGGGGAGGTGTGAAATACTTGGCCAAGGCCGTGGCCTGTAAAATCACGAACCACCGAAAATCTGTTTTTATGTGCATGTTCTTGAATAGCTGCCCCAATATCTCCAAGTCGGTTTCCAGGTTTTGCAGCCTCAATACCAAGCATCAGACATTCATAGGTCACTTTGCACAAATTTTGCGCTTTAACAGACGGCTCACCTACCCAATACATGCGCGAGCTATCCCCATACCATCCTTCTAAAATCACTGTGATATCAATATTTAGAATATCCCCTGACACTAATTTTTTAGGGCCAGGAATGCCGTGGCACACTACATGGTTCAACGAAATACAGGTAGCTTTTGGAAAGCCTTTATAATTTAGGGGTGAAGGGATAGCATTATGGGTGAGGATGTAATCATGACAAATTTTATCCAGCTCTTCTGTAGTGACACCTGGCTGAACATATTCTGTTATCATATCTAGCACTTCTGCAGCTAAAGCACCTGCTTTCCGCATTGCTGCGAAACCCATCTCATCATGCAGTGTTACCGGCTCAGAACGCATAGGGCCCTCTTCCTCATAGAATGCTCATTGAAAATCCTGCCCAACATTGACCCATTTTGGGCTAGTGTTTTCCAGTCTTTCAATATCTGTATATTGCCCTATATCATTGCCAGCAATAAAAAACAATCTGGAGCGCTTTAAATGACTAATCCAACAGCTGCTATTTTAGTTATCGGAGATGAAATCCTATCAGGCCGAACCAAGGATAAAAATATTGGCTGGCTTGCGGAACAGCTTACCTCTCTTGGCATTAGCCTGAAAGAGGCGCGGGTAATAGCAGATGACAGACAGACCATCATAGATACAGTGCTAGCGCTTTCATCTACCCATGATTATGTCTTTACCTCAGGCGGGATTGGCCCAACCCATGATGATATCACCACCCAATCTATCGCAGATGCATTTCAGGTAGAGGTTATCCGCCACCCAGAGGCTATGCAGAGGCTAGTAGTGCATTATCAAGATACTGATATTGATTTTAATGAAGCCAGACAGAAAATGGCAGATATCCCTAAAGGTGCTATGCTCATTGATAATCCGGTAAGTGCTGCACCTGGTTTTCAGCTCGAAAATGTGTTTGTGATGGCAGGTGTTCCTTCTATTTTGCAAGGCATGTTTGATAGCTATAAGCACAGATTAACAGGGGGTGTTCAGCCCACACGTATCACGGTTCAGTGCCAGATTGGTGAGGGGACTATCGCAACAATTATGGAACAGGTTAGCGCAGAATATGACGGTATTTCCGTTGGCTCTTATCCATGGTTCAAACCAGGGCAATTTGGAACAGCAGTGGTGCTAACAGGTCTTGAGAAAGGACTTGTTCATAAAGCGGCATCTCATCTAGCGGCACGCGTCAAAGATGCAGGGTATGGCGCCTCCATAGAAGCATAGCCATTAAGTTTACATAATAAATTCTATTGTTTCTACTTATCCCATGGGCCATTTTTGCGGCGGTAGCTTGGCACAGAAGTTTTGTGTTTTTTCCGGTATCGCTGATTGGCTTCCATCTTTAATTGCTGCATGTTTATCGGTGTTGTTGACCAGCTTTTTGACGTTGCTGTTGCCATCTTGCCAAATAAAGAGACATCTTTGCGAACGAAAAAGGGCGTCAATATCATCCCTGCTATAAAGCCGCCTATATGCGCAAAATAAGCTACGCCGCCGCTTCCATCTGCTGAGCCAGATGCCGAGACAAATTGCCCTGCAATCCAAACGCCAAGCACAAGCCATGCCGGCAAGCTAATGAGGCGAAAAAAGATTAAGATGATCATTAAAACCCTTATTCCTGCTTTGGGATAAATCAGGATATATGCGCCTAAAATACCAGCAAGCCCTCCAGACGCACCGATCATCGGCACGGTAGAGCTAGGGTCAATTAAAGCTTGTGAAAGGGCTGCGAAAAAGCCGCATACAAGATAAAATAGGACAAATTTTAAGCCGCCCATCGCATCTTCAACATTGTCAGAAAACACCCATAAATACAGCATATTGAAGATCAGATGCATCCAACCGCCATGCAGAAACATCGAGGTGACGATAGAACTTAACCCTGCGATGGTGAAAAGCTGGCCTTGCGCAAGTAAGAAATTAGGAATGACACCAAATTCCAGCAAAGCTGCATAATTTTGCCGTTGGGTAAGCGATTCCTGCCAGAAAAACACCCCAATACATATCGCTAAAATAACCCATGTCACAAAGGGGGTGTTTCGCGGTGTATTATCATCAAATAGCGGGATGAAGAACAAATGAAAACGCTTTCTGTCTCTTATTTAAATGCGCCTATACGCTTGAGCTATCCATTAATGATGAAGTTTCGATGCTCCAATTAACAGACCTATCGTATCATCATACGCTGAATGTTGTACAGGTACAGACAAATTACCAATTTGACTATAGCCTGGCCATTTTCTAGGGATGGAGGTGGGCAGTCTGTCGATATCTGCTAAATATCCGCCCAAGATGATGGTATGTGGGTCAAGCAGATTGCATATCATCGCAAGGCCGCGTGCAATTCTATCTTCTAATACTTGGAGGACAGATTCTGCAACAATATCCCCGCTTTTGCTTCGGCTAATAATCTCATCTGCTGTCGCTTTGCTTGAGGTAAGCAATTCATAATCATGCTCAATCCCGCCAATGCTTACAAAATGCGCCAAGCATCCTGATTTACCGCACCAACACACTCTTCCATCCAATTCATACTCAACTGGCCAAGGCAGGCTGATATGCCCCCAATTTCCAGCTATGCCATGCGCGCCAAGCACAAGCCTTCCTGCCACAGACAGACCAGCGCTGACATCTGTTGTGCAATGCAGGGCAAAGATATTTTCATCTGGATATTTTTCTTGGTGTGCGGCGCATAATGCCTGACCAAAGCTCGCGATAGACACATTCATATTCAGGCTAGCTTGCAGGCTGTATTTTAGCTCTAAATGGTGAAGTATTGGGATGTTTGGGCAATGAATATGGTTCTGCTTTGTATTATACAAGCCAGGTATCGCAATGCCTATGGATGAAGGGGTATATGCAGGGTCTAGCTGTTTTACCAGTGCGGTAATAAGCTGTACAATCTCAGCTTCTGAAGTAGGGAGGGTGCTATCGTGCCTGAAAACAAATTCGCCATCGTTAGAAACAATGGCGAAGGATAGATTGTCGGTATTTATCTGTATGCCGCACTTCACAGCAGAGCATCATCCCATCAATGAGGATTACTTAATTTTTGCTTCCTTAAACAGCACATGCTTGCGTGCTTTAGGATCATATTTCATCAGCTCAAGCTTTTCAGGCTTTGTGCGTGGATTTTTCTTGGTCACATAATAAAAACCGGTATCTGCGGTGCTTACCAATTTAATTTGTAGGGTTGCTGGCTTCGCCATGACCTTCTCCAACTCATATCTTGAATTCAGTAGTGGCGGTCGTTATGCGCCATCTTTGCTGAATTGTCAAGCTGTTCAACGCCGATGACGGTTTTTCCGCTTTGGGGCGGGTGAGCGGCCTTTTTTGCGGCGTCCTTTTTGGAAGGGTTCAAGCGGTTTTCGCTCACCCCCTGCAAACCAGCGTAAATCCACCCCGCCAGAAGCGATATCCACATTTAAAATTGTCGCTTCTATTTCCATCCCGATACTAAAGGTCCATCCTGACGCTTTGCCCTGATAGCTCATGCCAGCATCTTTAATATCATAATAATCCTCAGGCAGGGATTTGCGGTGAATAAACCCTTCTGTAACCCCATCATCAAGCCGAACAAATAAGCCAGACCCAACAATGCCGCTCACCTTTACAACACATTGGCTGCCTTTTTTATGCGCTGAAAGAAGTGCAGCAAAGCGCGTAATGGTGCGCCGCTCAGCTTTGGCTGCGCGTTGTTCTGTTTGCGAGATTTGTGCCGTTATTTCCTTTGCATGGTCTAAGGAAAGCAGCTTTTTATCCGACTGGCTTTGGCCTAGATGCTCTAAAATAGAACGATGTACAAGCAAATCAGCATAGCGTCTTATAGGTGAGGTGAAATGCGCATATCTGCTTAATCCCAACCCATAATGCCCAATATTGGCAACATCATAGATAGCCCGTGATTGCGAACGTAATACAGCCTCATTAACCGCAGTTTCAGCAGGCGTATCTTTTACTTTTTCAAGTAATTTATTTAGCACATGCGGTGTAATGACCTGTCCCTTTGCAAAAGGAATTTCAAGCGAATCTGTAAGCTCATGCAAATTTTGAAGCTTTTCAGGGTCAGGTCTGTCATGCACTCTGAAAACGCATAGTTTTTGTGCTTGTTCAAGCGTTTCAGCAGCGCAAATATTGGCTAGAATCATGAATTCTTCAATTAATTGATTGGCTTGCTTTTGGCTTTGCTGAATGATTTCTGTTGGTATATTTTCGGCATTAAACTGCACTTTTGCTTCTGCAATATTTAGATTTAATGTCCCTCTTTTTCTGCGCGCCTCAAACAGACAATTATAGGCGGTGATAAGATGGGTTAAAACACCTGACGGCACTTTTAAATCTGCCTCGGTGAAATCTCCCTCAATTACAGACTGCACTTGGGTATAGGTCAATCTGGCATGTGAGCGCATCAAGCCCCTGAAAAACCGGTGGCTAGTTTTCTGCCCATCAGCTGAGATGATAATCTCTGCACATAAACACCCCCTATCCTCATCAGGGCGGAGCGAGCATAGCCCATTAGATAGGTTTTCAGGCAACATCGGCACCACTGTGCCAGGCAGATACACTGAATTTCCCCTTATTCTAGCTTCTTTATCTAAGGCGCTATCAGGGCTCACATAATACGCAACATCAGCAATCGCAACGATTAAGCGCCATTGATCTGTACCAGATGGTTCAGCAAACACAGCATCATCAAAATCCTTAGCATCCTCGCCATCAATGGTAATAAGCGGCAAGTCCCTGATATCTGTTCTGTTTGCAGCATCGGGCAGTTCTGCTTGTGCAGCTTGGTGAAGCGCTTTTTCGCTAAATTGATGCGGGAGCTCAAACTCTGCAATAGCGAGGGCAGCAAAAGCATCTGGCTTATGGATAGAACCTAGATTGCGAATGGGTCTGACTAAACTTGTTCTGCCACTGCCGCTATCTGGTACGGCTTCAACAAGGCAATCTTCTTCCAATCCTAATTCAGGTACATCCACGCATTTGATGATTTCTGTTCGTCCCTTCGCCGCATTTTCAAACTGCCAGCCTGAAGCCGTTTTAAAGATTCGGCCAAACAGACGTTGCGGCTCACGACCCAAAATACGAATAACATCGATGTGCTTGTCAGCCATATCATGACGCACACGCCCCAAAAAACGCTGATGAAGGGCAGGAGTTCGGCGCGCATCTGCACTGCTTATCGGCAACAAAGTGTCGTCTTTATTATCAGAAATAGGTTTTGCAAGGGCAATGCCGTCACTATCGATACTACACACCTCGCATAAGGTGATGCTTGATGTATTTTCACTCCCCTCAGCGTGTTCAGCATTAAATGCCAATTCAGCCAGTATTTTGCGTAATTGGCTGCGTTTTTGAGGGGCTATCCCAAAGGCCTGGGCAATATCACGCATCCGAAGCTGGCTAGGGGATGCGGCAATAAAAGACGCGATTTCTTCGTTACTTGGAAAAAAGCTGTTCTGTTCTGCGTTTTTTAGCCCGTTACGACCTTTACGTCTGTTCACGTTTTAGCCTTTGCCTTAGCGGCTTTTTTGGCTGCTTTTTTGGTGGTTTTCTTTGCCGTTTTTTTCGCTGCTTTTTTCGCGGTTTTCTTCGCTGTTTTCTTCGCTGTTTTCTTTGTTGGCCGTGCTGCTTTTTCAGCAAGTAACCTTAGCCCATCTTCAAGGGTTAGCTCACTAATCTCTGTACCTCTTGGCACAGGTGCGCGCAATTTATTATGCTCAATATAGGGGCCAAATCTGCCTTTTTTCAGATGCACTTCCCCGCCCTCAGGGTGGTTTCCGAGCATTCTGCCTGCGGTTTTTGCAGCCTCTGCTAAAATATCAACAGCCCTATTTATGCCGACAGTAAGCACATCATCTTCTTTTAAGCTGGTAAATTTATTCTGGTATTTCAAATACGGTCCATAGCGCCCAAGACCTGCTTGGATCATATCTCTTGTTTCAGGATGCTCACCAATATCACGCGGCAAGGATAACAGGCCAAGCGCATAGGCTAAATCAACCTCAGAGACAGGCGTGGTTTTAGGAATGGATGTCCGCTTCGGCTTTTTCTCTTCCTCACCACCAAGCTGTACATAATGACCATAAGGGCCTTTTTTAAGCCAGACAGGCAGACCCGTGCCCGCATCATCGCCCAAATGCTTATTCTCATCTAGCTCTTCAGTGTCATCATCTTCTAAAACAGATGAGATTTGACGTGTATATTTACATTCAGGGTATTGCGAGCACCCTACAAATGGACCGAACCTGCCAAGTTTAAACTCAAGCTTGCCAGATTGACATTTGCTACATACTCGGTTGATATGACCGTTTTCATCTGGTGTGAAAAACAGCGTTTCAAGCTGTTTATCTAATGTTTCCATCACCTCTGGAACTGACAAATCCATCGCCTCAGTAATGGATTTTGAAAAAGGATTCCAGAATTGTGCAAGCAGTAACCGCCAATCCAAATCGCCAGCTGATACTTGATCAAGTTGGTTTTCAAGCTGGGCTGTGAAGCTGTTTTCAACATATTGTGAGAAGAAATTTTCTAAGAAAGTCGACACAATTCTGCCGCGATGCTCAGGGATGAAGCGCTTTTTGTCCTTAACCACATATCCGCGTTTTTCTATCACCTGCATAATTGAGGCATAGGTAGATGGACGGCCAATACCAAGCTCTTCTAGCTTTTTCACCAGTGATGCGTCTGTGTAACGAGCAGGGGGCTGGGTGAAATGCTGTTCTGGCGCAACATGAGTTGGTCGAACGCCTTCTTGCTCATGCATGGCAGGAAGAATTCTATCTGTATCAGCGGATTTTTCAGGCTGATCGTCAAAATCCTCTTTATAGACTTTCATAAAGCCATCAAACACTACCACAGAGCCTGTAGCGCGCATTGTGATCTGATCATTTTTCGCATCAATATCAATCGCGGTTTGGTCTAGTGCAGCATCTGCCATTTGGCTGGCGATAGTGCGTTTGTAAATCAGCTCATATAGCCGCTTTTGGTCATAATCCAAAAATGCTGATAGGGAATGTGGGGTGCGTTTTATAGAGGTTGGGCGAATAGCTTCGTGCGCTTCTTGGGCATTTGCAGCCTTTGATTTATACATGCGCGGGCTATCGGGAATAAAGTTATTGCCATATTGAGAGGTAATCTCATCTCGAATGCTAAAAATAGCCTCGCTACTCATCTGCACACCATCGGTACGCATATAGGTAATCAGACCAGTTGTTTCACTGCCAATATTCACCCCTTCATACAGTTTTTGCGCAATGTGCATGGTACGGCTGGCAGAAAAGCCTAGCTTTCGCGATGCTTCTTGCTGCAGAGTTGAGGTGGTAAAGGGTGGTGCTGGCCTACGTTTGACCCGCTTCGTTTCAATCGAGCTAACCGCAAAATCAGATGCCAAAATACGTTGCTCGGCGCTTCGTGCTTGTGCCTCATTAGATAGCGACAATTTCTCTAGCTTATTGCCATCTAAATGCGTCAGCCTTGCGGTAAGTTTTCTGTTATCAGCAGTTTCAAAATCTGTATCTACCGACCAGAATTCATCGGTAATGAACGCTTCAATTTCAGCTTCGCGCTGACAGATAAGTTTTAGTGCGACAGACTGCACCCTGCCAGCAGATTTAGAGCCTGGCAATTTACGCCATAACACAGGCGAAAGCCCAAATCCGATTAAATGATCAAGGGCGCGCCGTGCTAGATAGGCGTTAATCAGATCATCATCCAAATGACGCGGATTATCAATCGCGTTTAAAATTGCAGTTTTAGTAATCTCGTTAAACACCACCCGTTCATATGGTGTTTGGCTTTTGCCGTCCTTATTTTTCAGCAATTCAATGACATGCCAGCTAATCGCCTCACCCTCTCTATCAGGGTCAGTTGCGAGAATAAGCTTATCAGCGTTTTTTAGTGCAGCCCGGATATCTTTGACGCGCTTTGTACCTGAATCAGATAATTGCCACATCATGTCAAAATTTGCTTCAGGATTTACCGCACCATCCTTCGATGGCAAGTCGCGCACATGACCATAAGATGCAAGCACATGGTAGTCATCGCCAAGATATTTGTTGATCGTCTTAGCCTTAGCCGGTGATTCTACAACAACCACTTTCATTTCAGACCGCTACCCTTCGTTGTCAACACCATAAAAGCTGGGTATATTAAATGTTTTAATTCAATGCGTTATTCTTGTTCTATAACTCTGGAAATACGGTTTCCGTGGTGCCGATGCACCTTTCCAGCAAGCTCAAGTTCAATTAAAACAGCATTTACCATGCCTGCAGAGAAATGACAAACCCGCACCAATTCGTCAATAGATATCGGGTCATGAGACAAGAATTCGTCTAAACTGGCCTTTATTGCATCACTTTCCATTTTACTTACCTCAGGGCTAAATTCAGCTTGGTGGGTGTAATGACAATGATGTTGTGGTTCTGTGACGTGAAGGTTTTGAATAAATTCTATCGCGTCATCTGCGGATTGAACCAAATATGCGCCATCTTGAATAAGGCTATTACAGCCAGCAGAACGTGGATCAAGTGGTGAGCCAGGCAAAGCCATCACATCAATGCCCCTATCCACAGCCTCTCGTGCGGTAATCAGGGAGCCTGAATTTTTGGCAGCCTCAATCACTAAAACAGCTTTCGATAAGGATGCGATAATCCGATTGCGGGCAGGAAAAAACCGTGCAGATGGTTTGCTGCCAATAGGACGTTCAGTGAGAATGAGCCCTTGTTGAGCGATCTGATGAAAGAGTTGAGTATTCTCAGATGGGTATACCTCATCTATTCCATTGGCAATTACAGCAATCGTGCCGGTGCTAAGACTGCCCAAATGCGCGTTTGTATCAATCCCCCTCGCTAGGCCTGAAATAATAGAGATATGATGCTGGCCAATTTTTGCAGCAAAAGATTGCGCCAGTTTCTGAGCATTCAGTGATGCGTTTCTGGCGCCGATTATCGCAAGACCAGCAGATGCCAAAAGATGCTTATGCCCCAAAATTGTCAGAATAAAAGGTGCATCCTGAAACCGGGCTAAATGTTTAGGATAATCATCATCACCCCATGTAAGGTATGTGCCGCCTAGCTGGCTTGTGGCTTCAATTTCACGCTCAATTTCAGATAATGATGCTGGGGTAATGCGTCTTCCGCCCCGTGCAGATAATTCAGGAATATTCGCCAAAGCTTGTTGTGCAGTTTTATACCGTGCCATTAAAAGCTGGCAGGTCACTGGCCCAATATTTTTAGTGCGGGAAATTCTGATTTTTGCAATTTGTTCAGCATTTAACATGCCGGCTATAAAACCATATTGGCCTTAATTTTGTGTTAACGCGCGGTGAGGGATATGTTTGCGCTATTTTGAGAAGCTGATTTTACTTTCACTTCCATCAAGCAGCCGTCTGATATTGCTGTGATGTTTAGTGATAATAAGCAGGGTAAGACAGCTAATCGCAAGGGATTGCACAATCGAATAGGGGGCTAATACCCCGAACCAGCAGATTGCGGTGGAAACACTAAAGGCAGTTAAGGCTGAAAGTGAAGAATATCGAAAAATCACTGCCATAACCAGCCATATAAGCACACATAACAGCCCCAATGGCCAGCTTATTGCAGCAAGGCAGGCGATACCTGTTGCAACCCCTTTGCCGCCCTTAAAGCCAAGCCAAACAGGGAAGCAATGCCCAATTACAGCCATCAGCCCTGCGATTGCGGCAAGTGCGTCTGAATAGAGGCTTGCGACACATAAAACAGCAATTGCCCCTTTGGACGCGTCAAGACATAAGGTGGCGAATGCCAGCCCTTTATGGCCTGTGCGCAGGACATTTGTTGCCCCGATATTTCCCGAACCAACATCGCGAATATTTATGTGTGCAAACATTCGTGTAAGCACCAACCCGAAAGGAACTGAGCCCATCAGGTAACTTGCACTAAGAATAAGCAAAATCATAGGCTCAGAAATGATTTCGTTCACGCTGCACCGCCATGTTCGGCTGGAAAAATATCCGCGCCTTCCACCCATGCGCCAGTAACACGCCCTTCGCATGGTGTGCCTTCAAACGGGGTGATGCGTGACAGCGAATAAAAATCAGCAGCGGTTAATCTAAACGCCGCATTCGGGTCAATGCGAACAAGATTTGCAGGCGAACCCACCTCTAAGGTGCCGCCTTCAATCCCTAATATCTGTGCTGGATTAAACGAGAGCAGTTTGAAAATCTCAGGCCAGCTCATCTGTTCTGAAAGCCGCAATTTCAGTGTCATTGGCACCACAACGTCAATGCCTGATGCCCCAAAAGATGCGAGCGAGAAAGGTTGTGCTTTTTCATCAGGGTCTACCGGAATATGGTCAGAGGCTATCGCATCGATAACACCGTCTTTTAAAGCTTGGATAATCGCAAGCCTGTCTGTCTCTGTGCGAAGTGGCGGGTTAAGCTTGGCGGCACTGTCAAAGCCTGAAACAGCATGCTCATTCAGCATAAAATAGGGCGGGGCAGTATCAGCGGTGACCGGCAGCCCTTTTTGTTTCGCATCAGCAATAATAGCAACAGATTCTGCAGTGGAGATATGGCTTGCATGATATTTAGCGCCGGTTAACGCCACTAGCCGTATATCACGTTCTAAGAGTATAGCTTCAGCGGCACTCGCCTGTCCAATAAGACCTAGCCGTGTTGCGGTTTGCCCCTCATTCATATCCATATCTGCGCTAAGCGACGCATCTGCACAATGGTGGGCAATATGTTTATCAAACATCGAAGCATAGGTCATAAGCCTGCGCATGGTTTGACTATCTTGGATAGAATTTTGTGCTGTAGAGAACCCAATTGCGCCTGCTGCTGCCATCATCCCCAATTCAGCTATTTGGGTATCATCAAGTGATTTCGTTGCCGCACCATAACAATAAAGCTGGCTTTTATGTAGCCTGCGTGCCCGTAGCATCAAACTATCAATCATCGCAGAATTATCAATTACAGGCTCAGTTGAGGGCAGTATCGCAAGCGATGTGATGCCATGGGCGGAGGCGGCATTGATCAAACTATCAAGGGTTTCAAGATGTTCTGCACCAGGATCACCAGACTGCACCCGCATATCCACAAACCCAGGGCCCAGTATCTCACCACCGCAATCAACATAATTTATATTTTGCCGGTTTGGCATTTCTGACTGGCTTAAAGAGGTTTCGGTTATTTGGCCATCTTCAACAAGCAGCCAGCCTTCTTCGCATTTATCCTGTTTTGGGCAGACGATTTTTGCATTTGTGAATAAGCTTGCGGTCATTTACGCCCCCTTTTTTCAGGGCGTAATGCTTCAAGGCATGCCATTCGTGCTGCAACGCCCATTTCAACCTGTTGTGTAATCAGGCTTCTATCTGGGTCATCTGCGATAGATGAGCTTATCTCAACCCCTCTATTCATCGGGCCAGGGTGCATAATAACAGCGTCATCTGCGTTATTATCCACCTTATTTCTGTCTAACCCAAACAGATTGAAATATTCATGCTGGCTTGGGATTTCCCTGCCCTGCATTCTCTCCTTTTGCAAGCGCAACATCATGATAATATCTGCGCCTCTAATGCCTTCTTCTAAATCAGTAAATACAGGGACACCAAAATCATCAAATCCAGCTGGTAATAAAGTAGATGGTGCAACAAAGCGCAAATCTGCGCCTAATGCGCCAAGTAGATACAGGTTTGAGCGGGCAACCCTGCTATTTGCGATATCGCCACAAATAGCTATTTTAAGCCCTGCGATACGTCCAAAACTGCGCTTAATGGTGAGCGCGTCTAATAACGCTTGGGTGGGGTGTTCATGACGGCCATCCCCTGCATTAATCACCGCAGCACTGACATGTTTGGATAGCAGCAAGGGCGCGCCTGCTGCGTGATGGCGGATAACCAAAATATCAGGATGCATTGCATTTAAGGTGGTTGCTGTATCGATTAAAGTTTCACCTTTTTTCACAGAAGAGCCTGAAACAGAAATATTCAGAACTGATGCGCCTAATCTTTTGGCGGCAACTTCAAAGGAAACTCTGGTGCGGGTTGAGTTTTCAAAAAACAAATTAACAACCGTTACCCCAGACAGAAGCCGTGTCACGGTTTCATCATCATGGTCTGATGTAATTATTTTTGAAAAGAATAGAGACCGGTCAAGCAGGGCGTTCATCTCATCAACGCCCAGCCCTTCAATCCCAAGCAAATGCCCAGAACGCAATCTTGCTATCTCTGTCGATGTTGATGTACTGTCTATGGTCATATCAAGATAGTGTTATACGCAAAAGTTAAGCATTTTGCCAATGCTAAATTACAGCAAATGGCGCGTATGGTTTTACGGTGTTTGTTTCTGCTGGTGAGTGTTCCAATTATCAAATGCAGATTGTAATATCCATGATGCTGCAAGCGCATCTCGACGTTGGTGACGGTTTTTGCGTGTCATATCTGCATCAAGCATAGCACGCTCAACAGCTTGGGTAGATAATCTTTCATCCATAAAACATAAAGGCATATCCCGAAGCCGCATAAAGGCATAAGCAAAATCCCGCACAGAATCACATTTTGGCCCTTGGCTACCATCCATATTGAGTGGCCATCCTAAGACTAATCCGCCAATTTTAAGTTCATCAATTAGGGCGATAAGTTGGTGGGCATCTGGGGTGAATTTCTGGCGCCATAATATGTCATGCGGGCTCGCAATTTTATGCCCAATATCTCCAATGGCAATACCGATGGTTTTTTTGCCAATATCTAGCCCCATCACTCTAAATTCTGGTTCTAGGGCAGGGAAAATTTCGTAAAACTTGCATAGGGGCATGGTGAGTGCTATCTCGCAGATGGACAATTTTAACAATTCTGCTATGTAAACAGAATATGCTCTTACTTAAAGGGGACGTTATAGCATGGCTGTCGATAAAGACACGGTAAAAAAAATCGGAAGATTAGCCCGAATCCATGTGCCAGATGAGGCGCAGGAAAAAATTGCGGGCGAGCTCAACCATATTTTAGGCTGGATTGAACAACTAAATGAGGTGGACACCTCTGATGTTGAACCCTTAGCAAGCGTCACAGGCCATAATTTGCCCCTGCGCAAAGATGCGGTTACAGATGGCGAGATTGCAGATGATGTGCTGAAAAATGCACCGCAAAGCGCCAGCAATTTCTTTGTTGTTCCTAAAGTTGTCGAATAGGGCTATCGAACATGACCAATCTTCTTGAATTAACAGCTACACAGGCGCAACAGGCGCTAGCAGATAAAGAATTTACTGCAGTCGAGCTTACCCAATCTTATCTTGATGCCATGGATAAAACAGCTGCGCTGAATAATTATGTAGCTGTTACAGCTGACCAAGCCCTTGAAATGGCAAAGCAAAGCGATACAAAAATCGCTAATGGACAGGCAGGTCCATTAGAGGGGATACCTGTTGGCGTGAAAGATTTATTTTGCACCAAGAATGTTACCACCACCGCATGTTCCAATATTTTGAAAGATTTTGTGCCGCCTTATGAAAGCACTGTCACAGAAAAATTATGGCAAGCTGGCGGGGTTATGCTTGGCAAGCTAAATTGTGATGAATTCGCGATGGGCTCTGCAAATGAAACATCTTGTTTTGGTGCTGCAATCAACCCATGGAGTGGGGATACACCCTTAGCGGCTGGCGGCTCATCAGGGGGGTCTGCCTCTGCGGTGGCAGCGCGTTCAGCCCTGATAGCTACAGGCACAGATACCGGCGGGTCTATCCGTCAGCCTGCTGCTTTTTGCGGGGTTGTGGGTATGAAACCTACCTATGGCAGATGTTCACGTTGGGGTATTGTTGCCTTTGCATCATCGCTGGACCAAGCAGGGCCTTTTACCCGCACGGTTGCAGATTCTGCATTAATGTTTTCAGCTATGGCCGGGCATGATGCGAAAGATTCAACCTCTGCGCCTGAGCCGCTTCCTGATTTAAATGAAGCATTAGTGCGTGGTGTTAAAGGGATGCGTGTAGGCATTCCATCTGAATATCAAATGGATGGTATGGACCAAGATATCATCACATTATGGGAGCAAGGGCAAAAATGGCTTGTTGATGCAGGTGCTGAGCTGGTGGAAATATCACTTCCCCATACTTCATATGCACTGCCAACTTATTATATTATCGCACCTGCTGAAGCCTCTTCTAATCTTGCGCGTTATGATGGCGTTCGCTATGGGGTGCGCACAGATGATGCAGGTTCTTTAGATGAGATGTATGAGAAAAGCCGCCAAGCTGGTTTCGGAGATGAGGTTCAGCGCCGTATCATGATAGGCACTTATGCGTTGAGTGCAGGCTATTATGATGCTTATTATAAAAAGGCACAGCAGGTAAGATGGCTGATTAGAAAAGATTTCCAAGATGCGTTTGAAAAAGTGGATACTATTCTAACCCCCGCTACCCCAACCGCAGCCTTTGCACTTGGCCAGAAGCAAGATGATCCGCTGACCATGTATTTGAATGACGTCTTTACGGTGCCTGCTAATCTTGCAGGGATACCTGGCATCTCTGTTCCTGCAGGGTTTTCTGAAGCTGGTCTTCCGCTTGGCCTTCAGCTTTTGGCTGGTGCGTTTTGTGAAGATAAACTATATGCCGCTGCCGCTACGCTAGAAAGCATGGCAAACATCAAAGCTACTGCACCTAAAGCAGCCTGAATAAGGAGATATAAAGTGAGCAACCTTGTTTCTGGACGAACTGGTGATTGGGAAGTTGTGATTGGCATGGAAGTACATGCGCAAGTCACCTCCCAATCCAAATTATTTTCAGGGTCTTCTGCCCGTTTTGGTGCAGGCCCCAACCAACATGTCTCACTGGTGGATGCTGCCATGCCTGGCATGTTGCCGGTGATTAATGAAGAATGTGTTCGTCAGGCTGTACGAACAGGTTTAGGCATTAATGCTGAGATTAATTTGACCAGTATTTTTGACCGTAAAAACTATTTTTATGCGGATTTACCGCAAGGCTATCAGATTAGCCAGTACCAGCACCCAATTGTGGGCGAGGGCGAGGTTCAGATTGAACTTAAAGATGGCTCAACCCACAAAATCGGCATTGAACGTATTCACCTAGAACAGGATGCAGGTAAATCTATGCATGACCAGCATCCCACACAATCTTATATTGATTTGAACCGTTCAGGTGTGGCGTTGATGGAAATCGTCTCAAAGCCTGATTTGCGCTCTGCTGAGCAGGCTGGCGCCTATATCAAAAAGCTCCGTTCTATCCTGCGCTATCTGGGTACATGCGATGGCAATATGGAAGAAGGCTCAATGCGCGCTGATGTGAATGTATCTGTGCGCAAGCCAGGGGATGCGTTAGGTACGCGCACCGAGACTAAAAACCTAAATTCAGTTCGCTTTATCATGCAGGCCATTGAGTATGAGGTAGAACGCCAAATTGAATTAATTGAAGATGGCGGCACCGTTGACCAAGAAACCCGCCTGTTTGATACCTCGACAGGTATGACACGGGCGATGCGTTCTAAAGAAGATGCTCATGATTACCGCTATTTCCCTGACCCTGATTTATTGCCGCTTAGCTTCACCCAAGACTATGTCGATGGGCTAAAGGCTGAATTGCCTGAATTGCCCGATCAAATTAAGCATAGAATGGTCTCAGAATATGGGCTTACCGTCTATGATGCAGCTGTGCTAACCGAAGAGCGGGAAACCGCAGCCTATTACGAGCAAGCAAGTGCTAATCAAGACAGAAAGCTAGTCGCTAACTGGATGTCTGGTGAGCTATTTGGGGCGCTGAATAAGGCAGGTATGGAGCTATCTGATTGCCCGATTGCCCCTGCGCAATTAGGTGCATTGGTCGGGTTAATTGCAGATGGCACAATCTCTGGCAAAATTGCCAAAGACGTCTTTGCTGAAATGTTTGAAACAGGCAAAGAGCCTGCACAAATCATTGAAGAGAAGGGGCTAAAGCAGGTTTCTGATACAGGTGCGATTGAAGCTATGATTGATGAGGTGCTAGCCGCTAATCAAGACAAGGTTGCTGAATATAAATCTGGCAAAGATAAATTATTTGGCTTCTTTGTAGGCCAAACCATGAAGATTTCCAAAGGTCAAGCTAACCCAGGGTTGGTGAACCAATTGCTGAAATCAAAGCTTGGTTAAACTGCGCCCTGCTTGAAAAATAAACTTATTTGCTTGCCCGAAGCGCGGCCGCGCTTCTGGCGGCATTTTCATCATCCCAATAGGGTAATTCGCCATATATAGACCGCAGATAGCTAATAAAAGCTGAAATGCGTGGCCAGCGATGATTGCTTCGCCGCCAAATCGCATGCACAGGATTGCTTTCATCCACCTGCGCTTCAAGCACAGAGACCAGCGCACCAGACTGGATATGCCTGCCTACAATATAGGTTGGCAACATCGCAAAGCCGCCATCATTTAGCACCGTACGCAACAGCCCATCCCCGCTATCAATACGCACACTGCCATGTGCCCGATAGGTTTCGATATGGTCTTCATTTATTCTAAAATGCCAATCATTATTATGATGCGCAGGGTCAAGCGTAACAAGCTGGTGTTTATCTAAATCAGATACGGTATGTGGGGTGCCCATTTTCTCAATATAGCCAGGCGATGCGACAAGCTTACGCCGATTAGGGGCAAGCACTGCCATCTCACACCCGCTAGGGATATTTGCCTCGGATATTTTAATGTGCAAATCAACATCAAATAGCACACTGTTAGAATCGTTATTAGCTGTGGTGATATCAACAATCATTCCTTCATTTTCAGCCAAAAATAAAGGCAGGTGAGGGGCGATATGCCGATGCCCAAAACCAGGAGGTGCATTCACTTTCAACACCCCTTTTAGCTGTCCAGTGCGCTTGTTCAAATTGGCTTCAAAACTGTCAATCTCATCAAGAATATGTCTGCATTTCACCAAATAGCTTTGGCCAATTTCGGTAAGTTTAACGTGGCGGGTGGTGCGTTCGATTAAGGACACACCTAAATGTTTTTCCAATGCTGAAAGGTGTTTTGAGATAACCGAAGGCGACAATTCCATCTCTTCAGCAGCGCCTTTAAAGGATTTTTTGTCTGCGATTGACACAAACATGCGCATGGAATTTAACTGATCCATTTTCAAGCTAACTTTCTATGCCGCCATTAAGCGAGGCGCGGTTTACTCATACACGGAGCACTGTGCCATAATCGGGTGGTGCTGACTATAGAACAGTATGGTCTTTGCCTGATTTTTTAAAAATCAACAGTTTTTAGAGCAGAATGTAAAGGTAGAAATTGACAAATTATACGCTTCGGTTTAGTGAGGTAGGTGCATACGCCGTGGGGGCGACAAGCCTCAATATTAGCCCTTTTTGCGGAGGGGTGGCCGAGTGGCTGAAGGCGGCGGTTTGCTAAATCGTTAAAGGAAGAAATTCCTTTCGGGGGTTCGAATCCCTTCCCCTCCGCCATTTATTTATAGATGTACAATTGATGTTGTTTTTCTAATTTTGGCAAACGCTTAGTCAGTACAATTACACGCTAAAATTTCAGTCTCATCGCCTAAAGAAAT